>JAGHBC010000045.1 GCA_021161185.1 Fidelibacterota bacterium | reverse complement strand
AGGAGGTGAAAAATGTCTAACGGGATGATGGACATTAAGGATGTAGCTAATTATCTGAAGATTAAAGAGCAGACAGTTTATCGGTTGGCTCAAAGTGGCAAGATTCCGGCGCTTAAGATCGGCGGACAGTGGAAAGTTAAGAAAGAGCATTTGGATCGTATGTTTGATGAGATACTGAATGAAAAATTGAAAGAATTGAAGAAGTGACAGCTCCGGGTGGATAAATATATGGAGCAGAAGATTTTTGAAGTTGAATTTTGGTTAATGAACGGTACCAATTTTCAATAAAAAATTTAAAACCGTCGGAATTGGGCAGGGACGCCCAGAAAAACAAGGAGGTTACAATGAGTGATCTAATGAGAATCGGAAGCAATATTCAGGCTATGAAATCCTTTGAATCTTTAATGAACATTAATGACAAAATGAGTATTCATTAACTACGGTTGGCGACCGGGAGGAAAATCAATTCGGCTGGAGAAGATCCTGCCGGTTACGCTTTGGCGCGTAGTCTTGAAAGTCGCAAAAAAGGTCTTTCGGTTGCTCTTGATAATGTGAGCAATGCCAAGAACGTGATGAATATTGCCGAAGGCGGCTATCAGAATATTATGGATATTCTGCAAACCTGCAAAGAGAAAGCCACCCAGGCAGCTGACGGGTCGCTGTCTACCGATCAGAGGACAGCGCTGAACAACCAGGTTTTAGCATTGATGACAGAAATTGATGATATTGCCGGTGGCACAACATTTAATGGTTACAATTTGATAGGTGCCAGTCATGATACGCTTGTATTTCAAACGGGAGAAAGCGCTTCGGATAATCTTTCTGTGACATTGGATGCTGCTGATTCGGCGAGCCTGTCTCTTGACAGCATTAGTCTGACGACAGGCGCTTCCGCATCTACGGCAATTACGACACTTGCTAATGCAATTGATACCTTATCAGGAGCGGTTCAGGAAGTCGGTCAATATAAAGCACGGCTCTCAACTAAAGAATCAAATCTATCTGTGGCGATCACGAACACTGAAGCTGTTAGAAGTAAGATTGAAGACGCCGATTTTGCCAAGGAACAGATGGAGGTGATGAAGTTGCAAATCCTGCAGCAGACTGCACTCTCTTCATTCGTTCAGTCAAATTCGAATCCTCAGATCGTGCTTTCATTATTTCAGTAGCTGAAGTCAATTCTGCAAACACATGAAAAGACCCTCTATCCAGATAGAGGGTCTTTCGTTATAGTCGTAAAGTCGGAAAGTCAAAATTCTTCATTCCACAATCTCCATTCCAAAAGCGGGCATTCCGACCTTCGACATTAAGACATTCGACATTCTGACTTTTGACCCCGTACAATCGCTTCGTTCCCTACCTGCCCGAAAGACGTCAGGTGGGCGTTCAGATGACACACGGAATTACTTTTTATGAAATCATCAATAATAAATTAAATTTACTCGAGTTTCGCACTTGTTATATATTAGGAAAACCATTTTTTTTATATATTTCATATCTTCGTCTCATTAGGTTGTGGTTGTGAATATCTTAAAATATATTCTAAACTTAGATTCTTTTTCTTTTCCTGTCTCTATTCTATATCTAAAACTTTATCCGCTTTTTTACCTTCTATGTTATAAAATATGCTTGTATGTAGCCCTTGGAATTGATATTTTCAAAAAATGAAGATAAACAGATCAAATATCGTCTCAACCAGCCTGATTACGGCGGTGGGATTTACCGCGATTACCGGACAACTGTCGTTAGTGCGGCTTACCGCTCAATCATTTTACGGCAATGAGCTTACCATGTGCATTGCTCTTGGGCACTGGCTGATGTGGACCGGAATCGGAAGTCTGCTTGGGAGCCGATTATTAAAGAAACGCAATTTTCAGCCTGACATCTTTCGATTAAGTATTTTCTATTGTATCTCACTGCTTCTGTCTTCGGTATTGCTCTTTTTTATTCGAAAAATCTCCGGTATCGGTTTAAGTGAAATGGTAGGGCTGGGGAGAATATTTTTTTGGACAATATTGATATTTTTCATTCCTTCAACCTTAAATGGTCTATTCTTCCCTTTTTTAGTTCACTGGACGCAGCAGCGAACATCGAGTGCTGCCGTTCACAGGGTCTATATCGGTGAAGTTCTGGGGTCGGCAATCGGAGGGATCGTCTTTATATTATTGATTCAAGCCGGGCTCAACACATTTTATGTTCTGAATATTTCCATCGGCATATTAATGACTATTTGTCTTGTGATATTTTTGGAATCTCGTCTTAAAGCGTTCGTTGTTTTTATTTTAATAGGGCTGTTCAATATTGTTTTTGCCACAATACTCTTTCCAAAATTCATATCTATGAAGTGGTTTCCTTATCAGGTGAACAGTTTTTCCGAATCACCGCACCTGGCGATTACTGAACTTGAATACGGAGAAAGCCGGGTGATATTTGGCGATAGCGAACCCATCTGGACCTATGATGTTGAGGAAAATGCCGAAGATCTGGTCCATTTTGCCATGCTCAATCATCCGCAACCCGCTTCCGTGCTGATCATCGGGATTGGGAATTCGGATATTTATACGCAATTAAAAAAATACCCGACCCTGAAATCGATTACGGTAATTCAGACGGATGAAATATTGCAAAAGATTATCGATTCTTCCGGCGATACCGCATTATCTTATGACAATATTCAGATCATTATTGCCGATCCTATGCAAAGTCTGAAATATTGCCGGGAGAAATATGATGTGGTTTTCCTGAATACTCCGTTGCCGGTAAATGCTATGTGGAACCGCTTCTATACAATCGAATTTTTCCGGATATTGAAAAATGTGCTCAAGCAGTCCGGGATTGTTTCCTTGAGTTTTCCCGGCAGTGAAACCTATCTGAGTCCGAACCACGGGGGATTTTTGAAAACCATGGAAAATACCGCCTCAAAGGTGTTCAGATCAGTATGCTGGATTCCCGGTGAAACCGTTCATCTGCTGGCATCCGATAGCCTTGTACAAAATGACTATAACTTTATAAATGAGCGAATAAAGGCAACTCAAATAAAGACGAATTATGTTCGGGATTATTATTTGAAAGACAGATTATCGGAACAAAAAATCCGGTTTCTTAGCGCTTCAATCAATGCCGGATATGAGAAAAGGGTAAACCGCTTACTTAAACCGGTGGGTTATTTTTATAATACTATTCTCTGGGATCAATCAACAGACGGCTGGTTAAAATCAATTTATCTGAGATTGGATAAAATCGGCCCACTATTCCCGGGAATAGCTGCAATAGTGTTGGTGTCAGGGTTATTGATTGGAATACGGATAAGACGTAAAGCAAGTTATTTACTGAAATTTAATATGGCGGTCATCGGCTTCTGTGTCATGAGCCTTGAGACTGTCCTGAGTATTCTGTTACAGAGTTATGTCGGCGGTTTATATCTTAAAATCGCATTAATTACGCTGCTGTTTATGTTTGGGGCGGGAGCGGGTGCCATTGTTCACCGGCGCTATTTTGGAGGACCACAACTTAGACAATTCATCTTTCTGGCTTTTGTATTGATCGCAATTTGCATGGCTACAATATTTTTAATGAGTAATTTCAGCCGGGTTGGATTTGTAGCGCCCTTGATATTTGGTTTGGTTCTATGCTGCGGCGTTATTTCAGGAATAAACTTTCCTTTATTGAGCATGTTAATGAAGAAATTTTCCGATTCGACGTCCGCAAGATCCGCCGGAAATATCTATGCCTGGGATATTATCGGTTCCTGTTTCGGCGTCTATTTCACGTCGGGATTGATCATTCCGGTTTTTGGGCTATTAACCGCAGTAATCGGTCTGGTCGTTTTACTTGTAATAACGGCGTTGAACAGTATTATGCATGATTGCAGATAGCTTCGTGAGTAACGCAAAGCTCCATCTGTGAGTCTCTTTTAGACAGAATGATATTTGAAATACTCAATAAAACACAAAATAGTGGAAGAACCACGAATCCTTTCCCAGATTATTGAAGCCGTCAATGATAACAATTTAGTCGTTTTTACAGGAGCCGGTAAGTCACGCCTTAAACCAATCGAATGCCTCGGATGGGACAACTAGCAAATAACCTTATTGATAAGTGCTTTTCAGCAGGGAAAATATAGTACAAAGAAAAAGAGTCTTTAAAGAAAACAATAGATTATCGGAAAGTCATTACCATTGTATACAAACAATTCAAGGAAAATGAAGAGTTATGCGGGCATGAGATGAAAAATGCACTGAAAGAAAAAGAAAAAATAAAGAGAGAAAATATCTATGAAGATGTTATAGGATTAAGGGAGTGTTAATATTACCACTAATGCCGATACGTATATTGACGAATACTTTTCAGACAGCAGAATTGTCTATGACATTAGTGGATTTAGTCCTTATAATATTGATCGAACTTCACCCATTTTTTCTATTTCCTTTATATTTGGAAATTTCGCGTCTGCCCTGTAAAATCTTCTTTTTCTTTTATTACACTGGGGTTGAATATTGGACATTAACTTCCTCTCAACTATCAGAAGATCAGAATATTTTAAGTTCAGAACTCCTGACTTATCGCAGATTATTCTGTCTCTAATTTTTGCAATAATAATAATCGATGCAGCATAATCTAAAAATCTATCAGATAATCCTTCAGAATTCACAGCACACATCCTTATT
>JAGHBC010000049.1 GCA_021161185.1 Fidelibacterota bacterium | reverse complement strand
GGCTTAATTTGAAGACCAATAAATTTATTCTGAATTTTAATAAAAAAATCAACATTGTATAATCTGTCCCATCTGTCTGATGCGGGTTCAATTTTATAACCGAGTTCTTGTTCCAATTGACCGTAAATAGTTTTTATCTCAGTCATATAACCATCGAAGGTGCGTTCAATGACAAGTTTAAGCATGTAATCAATACAATCTTCTTCAGTAATCTCTTCTACTTCAGCCTGAATTACTTCGGTAATTTTAATGTAAAGTTTTTTTCCGAGTTCGATGATATGTTCTTTACTCCTAACATTTGAGAAGTAATAATCACGCCATTCGTCCAAAGTCTTAGGTTCACATGTTCTAATACTTGCAGAAGTCGGTCCAACATTTCTTTTGAAGTTCAGTTGAAACCTATTCATTGCGCTATTTAGTATCCATTCTTTTGCCATATTTTTATCTTCCTGTTTATAAAAAGCACAAAGTCGACTTTTTCTAACAATTGATTCGGTGCTTTAACATCCTCAATTGCTTTTAAAAATAATTTCTCTTGTTCAAGCCAGTAATTATTTGCCATTATTATTACTCAAAGCAAAAAATTTATCTTTGTATCTAAAATCGAACGATGTTGCCGGCTCAACCAAACCCTCTTTAATAAGGTGAGCATTGATAAAAGTTTTATTCTTTAAATACAGATAGCATAAAAGATGGTTTGCATTATCATATTTCTGATGGTCAAATTTCAGAAAAACCTTCTGACCTTTTGTTTTATCAATTATAAATTTTATTGCTTGTCCATTTGTTGATTTTTTTTGCTTAACACCAATTAGACGAACAACAAGGTCATTGTTTAATCTAATAAGTTCAGGACTGATAACTTCTTTAACGGAATAATATTCTTCTCTTTGAAAATTATTTTGATCTATTTTTGACCCAAATCTCATTTTCTTGGGATCGATTTTTTTATCAAGTTTTTGCAAATCAACAAATCTGTAAGGCAAATTATTAAGTTCTCTTTCTATGTCCAAATTGAAACAATCTTTCAGAAACTCATATTTTATTCCCGAAATATCTGTATAGTTAACACCCAGTTTCTTTTTGGCCATCTCGATAAAGTCGGGATTAATTTCGTAGCCGATTGAATTTCTGTCTAAGTTTCTTGCAGCTAAAGAAGTTGTTCCACTGCCCATAAAAGGATCTAATACTGTCTCACCCTTGAAAGCGAACATTTTAATTAGTCTTTTCGGTAATTCTTCGGGAAACATGGCAATATGACCATCCTGCCGGGCTCCACCAAAAGTCCAATGCCCTGAAAAATATTCTTTCCATTCTTCTTTTGTAAGTTTTGATTGTTCCTTTATTTCCCTACTTACTTTAGGAGGTGAACCCAACTTTTTAAACAATAAGATAAATTCATAATCAATAGAGAGTATTCCATTTCTTGGTGTTGGATAGCTTCCCATTAATGACGCACCACCTGTTGTGTTAGTAGTGGTCTGTTTTTGCCAAATGACTGCACCCATATAATCAAAACCAATACTTTCACAAAATTTGATTATCTCTGTTCGAATTGGGATAACTTTATAACGGCCATAATAGACAGCACGAGCAAATTGGTCTCCGATATTAATACATAAACGGCAACCATTATCGAGGACACGGTAACATTCCTTCCAAACCAAATTCAGGCTATTAATATATGTTTCGTAATCTTCATGATATCCTATTTGGTTTTCTGTTCCGTAGTCTTTCAGTTGCCAATATGGTGGGGATGTTATTACCAATTGTACCGACTTATCGGAGACAAGATTCATCTGTCGACTATCGCCATTTATTATTTTATGTATTTTTTTCAATATATAATTCCTGTTCACGCAAAGTTAATCATAATCAAACAAATAATAATCGTTAGTGTTTTTTTTCCTAATCGCTATTAACCACGGTTTTTACTCCTGCGTGTCCGGTTTGAGTAATCCGTCATCTCTCAATTACTCCACTACTCCATTCCTCCATTCCCCAGTCGCTCCGCTGCCAGTTTTACAGCTTCGATAATTTTCACATAGCCGGTACAGCGACAGAGATTGCCATCCAGGGCATTCTTGATTTCGGTCTCAGACGGATTCGGATTCTCTTTTAATAGCGCAAAAGAGGCTAATACCATTCCCGGCGTGCAAAAACCGCACTGCACCGCGCCGGCTTCCACAAAGGCTTCCTGAATAATATGCGGTTCGTGAAGATTGCCGATCCCTTTGACGGTTTTTATATCCCGTCCAATCACTGACGCCGTCAATACCTGGCAGGAATTCACCGGCTTATCATCAAGCAGAATCAGGCAGGCGCCGCATTCGCCCTCGAGACAACCGTTTTTCACTTCGGAAAAACCGTGGTTCCGCAAGGTATGCAGCAAGCGCTCGTCAGGCTCAAAAGTAAACTTTCTGTTTTTACCGTTAACTGTAAACATTTCATCCATCTTATGTCCTCACCATCTGCACAATCATACGACCCAGTTCAATGCCGGCTTTGATATTGCTGTAGTCCGGATCATCTATGCGACTGCCGGCAAATTTCAGGTTTACCAACTTTTCAATTTCAGCGGGTTTAATCTCATCAATTTTCCGGCTGTTTAAATAATCCTCTACTGCAGTGAGACGAGTAAATTTTGACGCTGTTCCGACAACAATAATACGACTCTCGCTAATTTTGTCAGCCTCAACTTTAAGCAAAACGGTATGATTAAAGACCGGCATGTCGCTCTTTGTTCGAATCTCACGGTAATGCGCCGATCGCCAACCGGAATTGTGGAATTTGACTGCCGTAATCAGTGAATTTTTGCACAAATTGCTATCTTTTACATAATCTTCAACCGGAAAATCACCGCTGTTTTCACCGATCAGCGTCACTTTTGCGTCTAGTGCAATCAGAGCGCCCATTAAATCCGACCAAGGCGGAAACATGGCGATGCTGCCGCCGATGGTAATCCGGTTGCGCAACGGAGTATTGGCGGAATGTCGCAGGCATTGCGCCAGAATATGCTCCGGATCGGTTTTTTTCAATTCCGAAATCACATCGGCGTAGGTGCACAGGCTGCCGATTTCAACTTCATTTTCCGTCACATTAACGGAACGCAACGCCAGCTGCGACAGTTCAATCAGCCCGTCAACACCGGTCAAATTGCGTAACAATAATCCTGTACCGCCTCCGTGAGGTAGTACATTTTCCTGCCGCACCAGTTTTTCGGCGTCGGCAAGAGTCTTGGGGTAATTCCAGTTTAGTTCTTTCATAATTGTTTAATATCCATTGATTTTTATTAAATGTCAAGCAATCAGGATAGTAAAAAAAATGTTTTCGCTATGCCGCAGAGTAAGTGAAACAAAATGAAAAAGCCCGCTCCCGGAGGAGCAGGCTTTCGGGATTGTAAAAGACAAATCTACTTCATCAAAACCAATTTCTGACTCAGCCTGTGTTCCGGGGAATGATAAACAATGAAATAAACACCCGTGGGCACAACCGCGCCGCTGTTGTCGCAGCCGTTCCACACAATTCTATGGTATCCAGCCGGATAAGTATTGCTCCGCCGGTTGTTCAGGCGCCAGATTTCTGACCCCTGAATATCATAGATAACCAGCGAAAACCGGGTCTCTTCCGGCAAATCCAATTTAAGCGTCGTCGTAATGTTGAAAGGATTGGGATAGACCGGATGCAATTTGAATTCCATGGGAACAGGATCAATTGCAAATGTTAATCCACCAATTGTACTTTTACTTTGTTGTGGAGCATTGCAAAATGAACCTCCCCGACGCAAGCATCGGGGTATCTCATCGGTAATATTCTTATATGAGACACCAAGTTTTCTCATACTCTTCCTTTTAAAATGTGACCCCGAGTCAAGCATAGGGGAATTCTTTGATTAAAACCTTAGATAATTCAAACTGTTTCATAATTGACTCCAATGTTTTTACTACTTCAAAAGAATCATCTTTTTTATTGTCTTAAATTGATCAAGTTTTACTTCATAAAAATAAATACCGGATTGAACTTTTCGGTTATTCGCATCGGATCCGTTCCATTCCACAGAGTAAGAACCCTCTTTCTGAATACAATCAATCATTGTTTTGACAAGCCTGCCTTTTAAATCGTATATATTTAAAGTAACCTTTCCTTCTGTATGAAGTGTATATTGAATTGTGGTATTTTGATTAAACGGATTAGGGTAACATTGAGCGAGGCTTATATAATCCGGTACTTTAATAGTTGCCGTGTCAATATCTATATCGCTTGGATTGCCGTAGATGACTCCATCAACTATTGCGCCGGTCAAATATCGGCCGGGACCGCCTTCATACCATTCTTCTATGATTCCAATACCTGAAACCAAAAATGTCTTCTGCATCCATAACGGTATATTTACATCTGATAACGTATCGCACGGATTCGGGCCGGTGTATCTATCAATAACCAACATTTTTCGAGTACCGTAATAGTTTATCGAATAAATAGTGTCAACGACACAATATTCTCTCTGTCTGTCTCTATCCCAACATTCGCCGATATTTGCATTGAGTTTATAGAGGGTGTCGCAATTTACCCAACTAAAATAACTCTTGTAAATAACTTCAAAAGAATCATTAATCGTATAATAAGCACCTGTTTCATGTTGCATAAACCAATGAGTGCCGTCGGCCTCGATAGTGTCCCTGACGAATTCCTCTACCATGGGTTCCAATTCCGCTGCGTAAGATTTATACACCCATTTATCGCCCACATGCATCGGGAAGAAAGAGCAATAGTAGGCCGAATCCGAGGGGCTGGTGTTTTCCGCAATATCCTGTCCATAGGAATAAAACGAGAAAAATAACACCATCCAAATAAAAATAATATGAATTTTTACCATTTTTCCTCCTATTTTTTTTCCGACCTTGCAAAGGTGAGATTGTCCTGCACAGCGGGAAACCTTCGCAAAGGTTCTCTGTTTGCAAAATATTAGATATGCTGTTGTTTGTAAGGCCGTCTTTATTTCCGGGGCAACGGCATAATTCACAAGAATTTCTCCTCAGTGATGAGTCTCTACTGGAAACTCGTTTCAAAAATCTCGGAAGCGCTCTCGCCGGGCGGCGTAAAGATGCTTCACCATTGCCCCTGTCAAAGATGTTTTTAATTATATATATAAAAAAAACGGAAATGCAAGAAAAAAAAATAAAATGGAATAGTACATCCCGTGTTCTTTGATTATTCAAATGCAGCTTGTACTCATAATGGGATTTCCATATATTTTCATAACAAATCCAATTAAAGGGAGAATCCACATTGGAACCCACATTTTTAGTTATCGCGCTCGTCATGTACGGAATTTGTCTCGGACTATACCTGATGAACCGGGACCGGTGGGCGGGTATTGCATTAAAAACAGCAATTCTGGCTCACCTCGGCGGACTGACTGTGCGTTCAATTATCGCCCAACACCCGCCGTTTACCAATATGTATGAAACCTTTATCCTGCTTTCTTTTCTGATCAGCCTGCGGATGATTTTATGGAAGGAGCCGCTCATTGATCAATGTCGCAAAATTCTGATCGGCAGCATCATGGTTATTATCACAATCGCCCTGCTACTCCCGCAATCCATGAAGATTCCCAAACCGCTGATGCCCGCATTGAACAGTTTCTGGATGTATATTCATGTCCCGTCATACTTTTTCGGTTATATGGCCATGCTTGTGGCGGCGGTTTATGCGGTACTGTTATTACTTAAAAAAGATAACGATCTGTCAAAATCTATGCTGAAGAGTATGGACAACGAGGTTAAAATCGCGTTTTTCTTTTTGACAATTGGAATGATCACCGGCGGCGTCTGGGCTTATGTCAGCTGGGGAAATTACTGGGCCTGGGATCCGAAAGAAACCTGGGCGTTGATCAACATCATCGTCCTCTCTTTTTACTTTCATCTGAATATGCCGACAAAACAGAAAAAAGCGGTGATTATCCTTTTTGCGCTTTTGACAATCGGGTTTACTTACTGGGGCGTCAGTTTTATCCTCTCCGGTCTGCACAGCTACGCATAGAAAATAATATATGCAACTGCCGAATCGACAACAGCCCTGTCAAAGCTTAAATTTGTCCGATCATTCCGGAAAAACCAGTTGGCAGCCGGCGCTCAATCCATTGCTTACCGGCAATCCGGCCGGGTAGTTCTGCAAAACGGAACACCGGTGACCGGGTAAAATTGCTTTCCTAAGCAGTCGCCCCTTTTAACGCTTCATCAATGACAGCCACTACCCGATCAATTATATCTGCCGTCACATTAATCGCCGGCATCAAGCGAAGAACGGTTTTATGAGTACAGTTCAGCAAAACATTTTGTTTCCGGCATTCCCGCACAATATCCACTCCGGGAACCGTCAGTTCCATTCCCAGCATTAACCCGATGCCGCGAACCTCTTTGACAATATCATATTCCGCTTTCAGGGCTGTTAGTTGCTTCCGCAGGTAATTGCCCATCTTCGCAGCATTTGCCAGCAAATTTTCAGCGGCGATCGCCTCTAAAACCGCAACACCGGCGGCGCAGGCGACCGGATTGCCGCCGAAGGTTGATCCGTGGCTGCCGGGTTGCAAGATGTCACAATAGTCGCGTTTTACGGCGAAAGCGCCGATGGGAATTCCGCCCCCTAAAGATTTAGCCATTGTCAGCACATCGGGTTCAATGCCAAAATGCTGATAGGCAAACAGCTTCCCGGTGCGGCCGATCCCGGTCTGCACTTCATCCAGAATCAACAGGGCATCATAGTCGTCACAGAGTTGCCGGGCGGCCGTCATGAATTCCGGCGTAACCGGCACAATACCGCCTTCACCCAAAATCGGCTCAAACATAACGGCAGCAACCTTATCGGTCATCATACTTTTCAACATATCGACATTATTTACTTCACAGTATTCAAAGCCCCGGGGTAGCGGTTCAAAGCCCTTTTGATAATCGCTCTGACCGGTAGCCGCCACGGTGGCAATTGTGCGCCCGTGAAAAGAATTCTTCAGTGTGATGATCACTTTCTTGTGAGGATTGCGTTTGCGGACCAGTTTAATGGCGCCTTCGTTAGCCTCCGCCCCGCTGTTGCAGAAAAAAACCTGCCCGTCAATGCTGTTTTCGATAATCAACTTCGCCAATTCCCCTTGCGGTTCATTATAATAAACATTGGGAACATGCAGAATATTTTCGATCTGGTTACAGACGGCAGCCACCACTTTAGGATGGCAATGCCCCAGGTTTCCGGCGCCCCACCCCGGGAAAAAATCCAGGTATTCATTGCCTTTATCGTCCCAGACTTTCATCCCGCGACCTTTCACCAGCGTAACAGGAAACCGGTTATAGGTCTTGAGCACATACTTATCAAATAATTTCCGATCCATCTTTTAAAATCTCCGTACCTATTCCTTTTCGTGTAAATATTTCAAGCAATAATGAGTGGTCAATCCGCCCGTCCACAATATGCCCTTTATTGACGCCGAATTTTAGAGCCGCCAGGCAGGAAGTGACTTTCGGTATCATTCCGCCATTTATGACGCCCTCAGCAATCAGTCGTTCGGCTTTCGCGCGGGTAAGGGTGCTGATAACGCTGTTACCGTCTTCTGGATTTCGCAGAATGCCCGCGGTATCCGTCAGATACACCAGTTTCCGCGCTCCGATTGACGAGGCTATATCGCCGGCCACAACGTCGCCATTTACATTATATGTCAGATTATTATCACCGATACCGATTGGCGCAATCACCGGGATTTTTCCCTTTTCAAGAATGGCATTCAGCATCGGTGCATTGATATAGCGAACACTGCCGACATAGCCGATATCCACCTTTTTCCCATCCACTTCCGGCATCATTTTATCCACCCGGATCAAGCCTTTATTCATACCGTAGAGTCCGACAGCATCGCCGTCCACTGTATTCAGGCGATTGACGATTTGGGAATTGATCTTATGAGCCAGGATATCTTCAACAATATCCATGGTTTCACGATCGGTAACCCGCAGACCGTTAACAAACTCCACCCTGGTTCCACGCCGCTGCATGGCTTCGGTAATAGCCGGTCCGCCGCCATGAACGATAACCGGATGCCAGCCCACATATTTCATAAAAACAATATCCATCAAAACTTTATCCATCATGGCGTCATTGGTCATGATACTGCCACCGAATTTGATGACTATTTTTTTACCCTGAAAAGCCTTGATGTAGGGCAGGGCTTCAATCAGGACATCCGCTTTCCCAATATATTTGTGCATAAATCCAATTCCTTATGTATGATATTCAGCGTTGATCTTGACATATTCATAGGACAGGTCCGATGTATAAACCATTGCGGATTCCGCCCCAGTGTAAACATTCAGAATTATGTCAAGTTTAACCGGCGTCATCAGTTTCTGCTTCTCGGATTTTGTCAGAGCCACCGGATTGCCGTTTTGATAAATATAGACATCATTGATTTGAAGGTCGGCTATACCGGGATCGAATTCCACGTCCACCATTCCGGCGGCGGACAAAATCCGCCCCCAATTGGGATCTTCGCCGAAAATTGCGGTCTTGACCAGCGCTGAATTGGCAATTCCAAAAGCCATCTTTTTTGCATTTTCAAAAGTATCCGCCTGCTTTACCAAAACAGTCACAAATTTAGTCGCACCTTCACCGTCTTTGACAATGGATTTGGCCATTTTGAGCATCAGCGCCATTAAAGCCTCCTGAAACAGTTTGGCTTCGGGCGTCCCGGTCTGAATAGTCGGATTGCCCGCCAGTCCGTTGCTCATGATTAGCGCCGTATCGTTGGTACTGGTATGACCGTCCACTGTAATCATGTTGTAACTCCCATTAACACAATCGGTGAATATTTGCTCCAGCAAGCCGTGATCGATATCGGCGTCACTCGTAACAAATGCCAGCGTGGTAGCCATATTAGGCTGAATCATACCCGAGCCTTTTGTAATTCCACAAATTGTCACCTCTTTCCCCTGAATATCAATTTTAACGCCAAAAGCTTTTTCGACGGTGTCCGTTGTCAGAATAGCCTCGGCGCAGCCCGCGCCACCGTCCACCGAGAGCCGGTGAGCAATGGCATCAATTCCCGTTTTCATCTTTTCCATATCCAAAAATTCACCGATAACCCCTGTGCTGGACGCTAAAATCAAATTTTCAGGGACACCGATTTTTTGCGACAGGAGCGCCACCGTCTCAGACACATCTTGCATGCCCTGGGAACCGGTGCCGGCATTGGCATTGCCGGAATTGACAATCAAAGCCTGTAGTATTTTGCCGGAATTCTTCAGCGTTGCCATTCCCGCAAGAACGGGCGCCGCTTTGACCATATTTTTGGTAAATTTCGCAGAACATCGAGCCGGTACAGCACTTTTGATAACACACAGGTCTTTCCGTTTCCGCTTAAACCCGGCTCTCGTCGCTGCGGCGGTATATCCTTCCGGATCGGTTATTTTCGGGTTATCAATGAAATCCATATTTACTCCGTAAAAGTTCTTACTTATGGTTAATTCAGCAGTCCGGCGGTTTCATCAAGCCCCAGCATAATGTTCATGTTCTGAACAGCTTGCCCCGCGGCGCCTTTGATTAAATTGTCAATAGCGCTCATCAGAATCAGCCGGTTGCGACTGACTTTCAATCCGATATCGCAAAAATTGGTGAAAGCGACGTTTTTAACCTGGGGAACCTGATCAAATTCCAGCATCCGGACAAAGGGTTCCGCCTGATAATATTCACGATAAAGATCATGGAGATCGTTCTGTGACAAAGGCTGCTTTAATCCCGTATAAATTGTATTGAAAATTCCTCTCGTCATAGGCACCAGATGGGGCACAAAGACAATGTCCACCGCAGCGCCGGCCATTTTGGACAGTTCCTGCTCTATCTCCGGCTCATGTTGATGGGAGGAGACTTTATAAGCCGTGAGATTCTCGTTGCACTCCGGAAAATGAAATGCCGGCTGAGGATTTTTCCCGCCACCCGACACGCCGGTCTTGCTGTCAACTATAATCGAGTCCGGCTGAATCAACCCCGCCTCTAAAACCGGCAGGAGCGCCAGCTCAATACCCGTGGGAAAACAGCCGGGGTTGGCGACCGTATTTGCCTTTCGAATTTTCTGGCGATTAAATTCGGGCAACCCGTAGATGAAATCGTTCAAACGGACGGCATCCCGGTGATCTATACCGTAAGCCGTTTTGTATAAAGCGGCAGTATCAAGCCGATAGTCGGCGCTGAGATCGATAATCTTTTTGCCGGAATTCGCAAATTCGGGCATCATTTCCATACTGGTCTTATGAGGCAGCCCGAAAAAAATCACATCGCTGTCATTACAAATCAATTGGATATCTATTGGCGAACACTCCCGATCACAGAGCCCCTTTAACGCCGGATAAAGTTCGGAAAACCGAATACCCGGCTGACTGCGCACCGCCAGGTGAGCGATTTCTATATCGTGATGCTTCATAAATATTTTGACCAATTCATACCCGGTATAGCCGGACGCGCCAACAACCGAAACTCTGATTTTATTCATAATAAAGCACTTTCGATGATTCATACTGTTTGCCGATTTCCCGGTAGGCATCGCGAAACGGTACGCCCTGCTGAACCAGCTGATAGGCTTTTTCAGCGGCAAAGAGTTCATCGGTCATGGCAACTTCGCAATTTTCCTCAATGACTTTCAGGTTTTGGAAAATCAGTCCGGTCACATGAATGGATTCAAGCACCGTTGAAAAGCCGTGAATGACAGCCTCTTTAGTCAGCTGGATATCCCGGTGGTAGCCGGAAATCAGGTTAACAGATGTGTTTTTCATCTGGATTTCATGGGCTAAAATTTCATGATATTTCCCGCGCAGCAGCTCCAGTACATCGGGATTTTTCTTTTGCGGCATGATCGAAGACCCGGTCAAAAACTCATCGGGCAAAACGAAATAGGCTAACGACGGAAGCGTAAACAGAACCAGATCGCTGGCCAGCTTATTGATATCCAGCATTACCTGACCCAATACGGTTAGTATAAAAGATTCAAATTTACCACGGCTGTTTTGAACGTAAATGGGATTCTCCTGGGTTTTTGCAAATCCCAGTTCTTCTGTTGTCATCTGCCGGTCCAATGGCAATGGAATGCCGTATCCGGCACCTGTTCCGAGCGGATTCTGGTCCACCAGTTTCAGGGCGGCTTTCAACAACTCAATATCGTCGGTAAAGGCATCTTTGAACGCTCCCGCCCACATCCCAACGCTCGAAGGCATTGCCTTGCGGGTATGGGTATAGCCCGGCATTGGGATTTCGCCAAAGGTTTTAATAAAATCGTCAATGTGACCTATTGTTGCCTCGATCACATCCAGACAGTCTCCCAGTTTCGCTTTACAATAGAGACGCACGGCGGTTAGCACCTGGTCATTGCGGCTGCGCCCGGTATGGATTTTCTTTCCGGCATCACCAACCGTATCAATCAGAAAATTTTCGATTGCCGTATGACAGTCTTCATCTTCAAGAGCGATTTTAAATTTACCCTCTTTGTCCAATTCGATAATTTTATCCAGACCTTGTAGCAGATCCTCAACTTCCTTATCGGTCAGGATGCCGATTTTCCCTAACATGCGGGCATGTGCCTTTGATGCGATACAATCGAAATAGATCAGATCTTTGTCGAGGATGTAATCTTTTCCTACCGTAAACTTTTCAATTTCTTTATCAAGATGTTTGGTTTTTTGCCACAGTTTCATGACTCTCCTCCTTTTTCCGCCATTTATAAGGCATTCTGTCTTTTAAAACTATATTGTGAGTTTTCAAACGGATGGCATTGATACGGATAAAGCCCTTGCAATCCACCGCATTATATCCGCCTTCTATATCCATACTCGATAAATCCTGATTATACAGGGAAATGGGAGATTGACGCCCGATAATATTGACATTGCCCTTATAAATCGATACATACACTGTACCATCGATTTTCTCTTGGCTTTTTTCAACTGCGCTCATCAGGAAATCCATTTCAGGTGAAAACCAGAACCCATTGTAGATCAGTTCCGAAAATTTCGGAATCAACATGTCCCGGATATGCATCACCTCTTTGTCCATGGCAATGCCTTCCAGATCCCGGTGAGCCGCCCAGAGAATCGTAGCCCCTGGGGACTCATAGACGCCGCGGGATTTAATCCCCACAAAGCGGTTTTCTACCATATCAACTCGTCCGACGCCGTTCTTGCTGCCAATCTCGTTCAAATACATAAAGAGTTCCAGAGAATCAGTCTTAGTGACACCTTCGGTCTGGTTGGTAACCCGAATAGGGAAACCGTCTTTAAATTCGATTTCGAGGATCGTTTCCGTATCAGGCGCCAGCTTGGGAGATACCGTCATGCTGAAAATATCTTCATAAGGGCGGAACAGCGGATCTTCCAAAATACCGGCTTCGTGACTGATGTGCATGAGATTTTCATCCTCACTGTAAGATTTTTCGATCGATGCCTTTACCGGAATGCCATGTTTTTCGGCGTAGGCAATCATATCGGTGCGTCCCTTAAATTCAGCCAGGAACTCCGGATCTTTCCACGGAGAGATGACTTCAATATCGGGGTTCAGGGCATAATAGGCAAACTCGAACCGAACCTGGTCGTTTCCTTTCCCGGTCGATCCGTGGGATACGAAATTGGTTCCCTCGATAGCGGCAATCTCGACATGTCGCTTGGCAATCAAGGGACGCGCCACGGCTGTGCCCAAGAGGTAGCGACCTTCATAAATCGCATTGCCCCGCAGCGCCGGAAAAATATAATCGTTGACGAATTCCTTCTTAAGATCTTCTATATAGACCTTAGAAGCTCCGGTTTTCAGAGCCTTTTCTCTAATTTTCTCAAAATCATCCTTCTGACCGACATCAGCAACATAGCAAATTACATCATAGCCTTTGTTGCTCAGCCACTTCAGGATTACCGAGGTATCCAAACCACCGCTGTACGCAAGTATAACTTTCTCCTGTTTCATAGTACTCCTTCCAAAAATTTTATTGGGTTTATATAGTGAAGGAGCCCTGTCCTAAATACGATCTCGAAGTTCGGGCAGACGGCTCACAAGCGCTGCTTTGAATTGCGCATGAGTCACACCTTCGCGGATAATGATCAGAACCGTATCGTCACCGGCAATGGTACCAATGATCACATCCATTTCGAGCCCGTCAAGGAATAGGGCTACACTGGGGGCAAATGACGGCAGACACTTAATGACCGCCAAATTATGGGAAAAGGCAATAGACTTGCAGGCATTCAACGGCGAGTTATCTTCCATCAGAGAGAAAGATGAAGCGACCTGGCTTGAAAGTGCATATACATACCCTTTATCGGCATCCGGTATCCTTACGATCCTCAGCGCCACCAAATCCCTGGAAAGGGTTGCCTGGGTGGTTTCAAAGCCCAAATTTTCCAGCTTTTCTTTTAGCTCGTTCTGGCTGGAAATTTTGGAGGTCTCTAATATCCCCCGAATGGCTCTATGTCTATTGTCTCTACTTATCATAACTGTATATATATTCAAAAATATGTATAAATATACAGCATATAAAAATTGATGTCAAGCCAAATTTTTAAATATTCCTTCCGCAGCATTCAGAATTATTATCTCCGAACTTTTTACATTGCATTCTCCTCAAAATCAGGTTATATTATTTAAGTAAAATTTAAAGTAAAGGTTTTTTCGATGTTGTTACGCTTCATTTATACACGCTTAAAAATAGATGATGTCTTTTCCGCCGACCGCGACAGCATGGGAATATACCTGATCCAAATATAATTTTAACAACCAGAGGTTGGTATGTCATTCAATGCTTTGTTCATCGCCCATGCACCGGATGCTGATAGAAACATCCATCGCAGCCGGATTGAAACCGGCATGTACAAATTGCTGACCGTAATTGTGAAAAACCAGCAAGAAGCCATTGAAGTCTGCGACGAATTCATCGAAAAAGAAAAGATCGACTCGATTCTGCTCTGCCCGGGATTCACACATCAGAATGTTGCGGAAATCGTTGAAGCGACGGATAATAAAGTTGCTGTCGTCGTTGCCCGTGGCGATGGACCTTCGGGAAAAATAGTCCAGTCTGCCTTCGCGCGATGCGGATACCTGTCACATGGAAAAAATGAATAAGCTGAAAAATATCGATGTCATTGCCTTCGACGGCGACGATACTCTCTGGGTCAATGAGAGCTACTAGCAGGAAACCGAACGACGATTTTGTGAACTTTTGTCCGATTACTTAGCAACTGATAAAATTTCCGAAGAATTATTCAAAACGGAAATGCACAACCTGGCGCTCTATGGCTACGGTGCCAAAGCGTTCACCCTGTCAATGATTGGAAACCGCCATTCGAATCAGCAACGGTGAAATCAGCGCAAATCAGATCTCTGAAATTATTAAATCGGGAAAGCAACTGATCGACAATCAGATTGAACTGCTGGACGGCGTTCCCGAGATGTTGAGTAAATTGTCACAATCACATACGCTTATCCTGGCAACCAAAGGCGATCTGCTGGACCAGGAACGCAAACTGCACAAATCCGGGCTGGAAGCCTGTTTTCATCATATTGAGATCATGAGCGCTAAGCAGACAGCCAATTATCAAAAACTTTTGGACCATCTGAATATCGATCCGGCGAATTTTCTAATGGTCGGCAACTCTCTGAAGTCTGATATTTTGCCCGTGTTAAAAATTGGCGGACAGGCCGTCCATATACCCTGCCGCACAACCTGGCTGCACGAAGAGCTCAATCCTGAAATTCTTGCCGGTCACAACTATCATACAATCTCAAATCTACGAGAGATATTAAAAATTGTCGATACCATTTATCAATGAAACCGCAAGAATCCAGCCTAATTCTTAGAGACCTTCAATATTACAAATTTTCCGCTTATGGTTTTCTGAAGAACCTGCGCTTTTTTGATCCTTTCATTCTGCTTTTTTTCCGCTCTTTGGGGTTCAGTTATTTACAGATCGGCGCACTTTTTTCCATCAGGGAGATTTCCACCACGATTCTCGAAATTCCCACCGGGATCATAGCCGACTGGCTGGGGCGAAAAACCGCCATGATCTGCTCTTTCCTGGCGTATATTGCCTCCTTTCTGGTCTTTTATTTGTTCAGCAGCTTCGGGCTCTTTGCAATAGCAATGATGTTATTCAGCATCGGGGAGGCGTTTCGCACCGGGACTCATAAGGCCATGATTCTTGATTACCTCAAGCTGAAAGGCATTATCCATCAAAAGACCGCCTACTACGGCCATACCCGCAGCTGGTCTCAACGAGGCTCGGCGCTGTCATCTTTGATTGCCGGCGCTCTGGTGTTTATGAGTAATAACTACCGGATAATTTTCCTGGTTTCGATTGTTCCCTATATTATTGAACTGGGACTGATGATTTCCTATCCTAAGGAATTAAACGGTCTGTCGGCAGTTAAAACCGGTTCGCAGAAAAGGTTCCAGTGGCGGGCATTTTTCCGGATATTTACCAACTCCCGCTTTCGCCGCGGAGTATTGAATTCTTCAGTTTATGACGGTTTATTCAAATCAATTAAAGATTACCTGCAGCCGGTTCTCGGCAGTTTCGCCGTTGCACTTCCGATTCTGTTAAATCTGGATAATGCTCAAAGAACCTCGATCGTTGTAGCGCTGATCTACTTTTTGATTTATCTCCTGAGCTCCTATGCCAGCCGTAATGCGGCCCGCTTTCGGAATCGATTCAGCAGCACCGCACAGGCAATCAACCGGAGTTTTATAATAGGGATAGCGCTAACGGTACTTACCGGCATTTTTTATCAGGCCGGACTTATGTTTGTCGCCATCGTTATCTTTATCGGATTGTTTGCGCTGCAGAACGTCCGTCGCCCGATGAATGTCAGTTACATTAGCGAAACCATTCCTGCAGAATTAATGGCTACCGGTCTTTCGGTAGAGTCTCAACTGAAAACGGCGATAATCGCCGTATTAGCGCCGATCATCGGATATATCGCCGATCAACTGGGCGTCGGCCTGGCACTTGCCGTCGTTTCCCTGGGAATCCTGCTCAGTTTCCCCTTGACATCCATACGCACGGAGAATGCGGACAATGGCTGAATTACGGCAACAAAGAATAATCGATGTCATTCAAGCTCACCGCTCCATACGAACGTATCGGAAGGAACGGATTACTGAAAATCTTCGGCAACAATTGCTGAATGCCATGAAGGATTTAACGCCCGGACCTTTCGGTCACATTGCCCGGTTTAGATTGCTCGACCGTAAGGATTTTACGAATCGAAGAAAGGTGTTCGGTACCTACGGTGCATGTGAAGATTACGGCTATCTTCTGGAAAAATTGATTCTCACGGTGCAACAGCTGGATCTGGGCAGTTGCTGGCTGGGCGGAACTATTTTTCGATAAGGATTTTGAGAAACCGTTGGATGAAATCACTGCCGGTCGATCATGTACCGACGCCGAAAACATTCTACCAGCCATCTGAGGCAACCTTGGAAATTGCCCGCCGGATTGCCCGGGAATACCGCTTTTTCACCTGAAAATCCTTTATAATTTATTTGACTTATTTATACAATATTCTCTTTCTTTTTTGACAGACTTTCATCCGGTTAGAGAGTAAAAATTTCACCTGCGTCCCGACAAGTCGGGAACATTTCTTTGTTCTTAAAACCGGATATTGTCAGTTTCATTTGCGGGGTCAAAACCACCAGAAAGAATCGACCTTTTATCTCGTCTGTCAAAATATTCTCATCCCCTTTTTATGCAGTAGAAGCTTCCAAATCTACCTTATAGTCAAGACGTTCTAACCGCTTCACAAGATTATTCCCAACCTTATTGACCTTTCTCAAATCAAGATAATTGGAACCCAATTCATTATAGGGAACTTTATCTTTAAGAATATAGTAGGCGCTTATTAATATTTTGTGACCTATTGCTATCAGAGTTCTTTTCTTGCCTCGCCTCCCTATAAGTGAATGATATTTGGAGCGTAAATAACAATCCTTCTTCCTGGCTGCAGCCCAGGCAGATTCTGTTAAAGTAGCCTTCAGGTTTTTATTCCCTTTGGTCGTCTTCCCAGATTTCTTCTTCCCAGCGCTCTCATTATTTCCCGGAGCAATACCTGCCCATGAACTAATACGTTCAGGACTTGGGAAGTTCTTATCTGGCTCCGCACCAATCTCTGCTATTATTGAAGCTGCACCTTTCTCCTTTACTCCCGGTATAGTCTGCAATAATTCGTATTCCTCTTGATAAGGCTTTAGCAATTCTGATATTCTTTCTTCTATTTCACCAATTATACCTTCTAAATGCTTGATGTGAGACAATGAAGACTCTATCATAAATTTGTGATGATCTGTAAAATTTCCTCTTAATGCTCCGGCTATCTCAGCTTTCTTGGGCTTTAATCTACCCCCTGCCAATTCTGCTAACTCATCAGGAGATAATGACCCTTCAATTAATTCTTCTATTATCTCTGTTGCACTAACACCTGACATGTCTGAAACCACACTCGATAATTTGATGTTTGCATCCTCTAACACCTTCTGAATTCTGTTCTTCTCTGCAGATATAGCCTGAACCAACTTCCTCTCGTATCGAGTTAAATCTCTCAACTCACGTATATCACGAGCAGGTACAAAACTCCCTCTTAATAACCCTGCTCTTAGTAATCTACAGTCCGGCAATCTGCCCACGCTTAAAAAATGACTTTTCCATCGTTTGCTCCTTTTTTTAACCTTGATCTATTCGTCACGATGTGTTTTCGGATGAATAGTTCAAGTTGTTTATTCTTCCTTCCATACTTTTCATAATTTCACTTCCATTCCAGCGTAGATAATACGACCAGTATAGGGTGCATACATAAAAGCAGCATCATCAGGGTGCTTCTCATCCTGAACATAATCCAACAGGTTTTTCGCACCTGCAAAGAGAGTAATTCCCTTATCGGGAAAATTTCTGGATATACGACTGCTCACTACCCAGAACGGGTCGGTATGTTTAATCTTAGAGTTATATCCTAATTTATTCGGATCTGGCTGCCAGAACTCTTCTTCCTCACAATAATCAATATACATTCTGCCGGTATAATTACCACTCAATGTCAGGCTCCAGTCACCTGGTGTAAACCCTATGCCGATATTTCCGGTAATCAGTGGAACACGGGAGATATATTTGCTGTCATCATAGTATGGACTATCTTCCCAATCATCACGTTTATGTTCATATTGAGCATCCGTATATGCCATTGTCAGGTCAAGAGAAAGGTCATGACTTAGGAGCATTCTAGAGCCAAGTTCCACCCCCTGTGTATAAGCGTTGTCTATATTTTCCCATTCATAAGTATAACCCAGATTTGCAGATGATTCGTCGGCATCTACAAACCCAATCTTATCTTTCAGGTTAGTGCGAAATATATTGGCATTTATTGTAAATCTCGTTGCCGAGTAATCCGCTCCAAAATTGAAGCTTACAGATTTTTCAGGCTTTAAGCCTGCCGGTTTATTGACCCTTGGAGAGCCGCTACAAAGGTGTAAGTCCTCACTAAAACCATAAGGAACCCTGAAACCGGTTCCCGTACTGATTCGCAGGGCAAGTTCAGGAGATAGCTTGTACATTAACGCCAATCTGGGATTAAAAGCTTTTTCATCATACTCAATCTTAATTCTATCTTTGGGAGCAACCTTACCGGAACCGCCAAAGTCATCTTTGGAGCTGTGAATATCATATCTGGCACCTAACACCATTTCCAGAATACCGCTCATTATTGAAAATTCATCTTGAATATAAAAGCCAACATCATGAGCGAACTTTTCGCTTTCAGATGTATATGTACCGCTATAATCAGGACTATCCTCATCTACAATTACATACCTGCCTGACTCATCTAACTTATTGAAAGAATATTGAACTCCTCCCAACAAGCGATGACTGCTTCCAACAGAATGGAAATAGTTCCAATCCACTACGTAAAGATTCTCTTTAGCAACATATGGACTCATCTCATTTACCGGTGGTATTGTATCACCATGAGTATCCATATAATCTCTTAGGAAACTATCATTAGTGGCATTACGGTCGTGGTTACAATAACTGAGGTTAAGAGTAGTTTCATTACCGTGTGCAAATTTCTTCTTATAGATGACTCCGACTTCATACCGGCTTGTTTTAATATTCTCCGTCCCCCCAGAAAAAGGATTTTCCCAGCACCCAGCCAACCAGTTATCATCAGGATCTGCATCACCTATCTCACCGCCTGTTCTTATCTCATTTAATGTATGACCTGAAAATGTAATTTGGTCCTCTCCCAATATATTGTAGAAATTAATTCTGGCTCCCAGAGACAAGTTGTCCGTTTTGACCCTGTCCGTAAAACCATCATTATCTTCATCAATTCCAGCGCCAGTATTTTTCTGTGCATTTACCATCATATCCATATTTCCATACCTCCGGGAAGCAGACAGGATGTAGTCATTTGTATTATGACTTCCAAAACTTGTACTTGCCATCACAGATGGTTCCGGACCCGGCTTTTTTGTTACAACATTAATTATTCCCGAAATAGCAGAACTGCCATACAGAGCAGAACCTGCCCCTTTGACAATTTCTATTCTATCTATATTTCCTGCCGGAACCTGCTGGGATCCATATACTGACGCCAAACCGGAATACGTAGGTTGACCATCAATCAATATTTGAACATGGCCACTCTCCAGTCCTTGCATTCTTATAACAGAAAAATTGCAATAAGAACACTGTTGCTCCACCCTTATGCCGGGGACTCCTTCCAGAGCCTCATAAAGATTGGGCGCTGCTTTCTCTTCAAGCATCAGAGAAGTAATCACCTCCGTACGCACAGGAACATCTTTTACATATCTCGGTGTTCGGGTGCCGGTAACTACCACGCCACCAAGTTCAATAGCACTCTCTTTTAACTCAAAATTGAGATTAAGTGTCTGCCCCGGTGCAACTGTTACCTTTTTAGTTGCGGCTGCATATCCCATTACAGTTGCTATTACTTGATAATCTCCCTGCTTAATGTTATAGATAAAATATTTTCCATCCGCATCAGTTGCCGAACCTAAAGAAGTCCCTTTAATAAGGACATTGGCAAGAATAAGGGGGGTACCACTCTCTTTATCAATTACTTTACCTTCTATTTTACCTAAGTCTGATGAATAAATGGTAAAAGGGTGTAGGAAAACCCCTAAAACAATAATTAATATATATAACTTCTTCATCTTTACTTTTCCTTTCATATTTTTAGAAATATTAGAGATTATTTACAGCGGCGTTAAATGTAACTGTTTTGTTACTTTCCAAATTTTTAGTTACTTCACCTCAAATGTCAAAGTAGCCGTGTAGGAAAGCTCATTGCATTTATTCCTGAGCTTATCCGGAGCGGGGAGTTTAACCTTTGCCTTTATCAGCCAAGGTCCATGATGCAGAATTCTGATCTTTGCTTTTCCCTGTCCATCTGCAGTTGTGACAAAAGCAAAATCATCACCGGTAGAAAATCCGGCGTATGTGCCATAGACCGGGCAGAATCTCGCCGGTCTGCCTTTGAATAATACCTGAACCGGCAGGTAATCTCCCACTTTACACTCGGCTGGGTTTAGTAAGGGGATAATCTCCAGGGTATGTCCAACGGGTTTACAAAAAGCCCCGCTGGAGCCAGCTACATTAATCAGCGCCTTGGCATACTGCTCGAAGTGAAGGCTCAGAATCACCCCGTTCAGTCCTGTCTTGGGCACGCTCCTGTGGTGAATTTGTCCCTTTTCCAGGTACATTGTGTAAAATCCAGGCTTCAGCGAAGCAGCAACTATATGGGTTCCCTTTTCAGAAAAGCTCAACTCCGTAGCCAGAAAACCACCAACGCCGGGCTTTATCGGCTCACTTTCTCCTTTTGGTGGAATCAACCTAAATTCGCTTAGCTCCTCTGCCAATAGAAAATCAGCCACCGGGTATCCGTGTCCCCAGCCGAAGTAAACCTTTGTTCTTGCTCCATATTCAGGAGAGTAGATTTCAGGAAAATAATCCGTAGCATTCAGCCAAAATGTGTGACTAAACGCCACGGTTGAAAGGCTAAAACATAAAGCTATAGACAGCTTCAGAATAAGTCCGATTTTAATATTTCTCATCTTTTTATACCTTTATTTTGGGTTAGATTTGAAAAGTCAGCTACAATGTTTCGACTATTTTGATTATCATTCAATTTCAGCCGTCGAAGCATCGTACTATCACTTCTTTCTATTCATTAAGATTCCGGCTGCCATCCGGTTGATAGAAATATTGAAGAGTTATATACCCGGATGTGCTTTCTGTGGGGTGATAATAACTCTTAAACCAGAGCCTGGCATACTTGCCGTCAGCCGTTTTCACAACATAAATGCTGTCGGTAGGTATAAATGTAGGCGGCATACCTTGCATGATCGCCCATCCATTCAGAACTTGATTTGTTGAAATGGTTTTCGAGCCTCCGTGGGTCTGATAGGTTAATGAATCATCGACCGTATATCCGTTTTCCGGAGCCTCAACAACAGAATCAAAATCTACTTTTCCTATATTAACAGCGCCGCCCTGACCGGGGCCGGATGTTCCGCTGTTTGTTTTAAGGCGGTAACGCTTGAAACCGAGGTCCCATTCTAAAGAATTACTTGGATCATCAACAGTTAACGTATCTCCTTTGGAAAAGGAAAAATAAACCCACTCTGTTTTGCTGGATGCGTCAATTATCAATTCATTGCCGATACCGCTGGGTGGTTCTGTCACGCCGTTATCATCACAACTGCCAAGCAGAAAAAATAGCGAAGCAACGGTCAAATAAAAGATAGACACACTAAAAGATTTCTTCATTTTCATACCTCCATTTTTGAAATTAAATTATTTGTAAACCAATTAATTTTATTACTTTGTTTTCATCGCCTCCTTTCTAACAAAAATTTGACAAGAGTTAAAGTTTATTTGTATGTGATATAAATGCCACCGTAGTATCTCCGCCCCGGCGTAACTAAATAAGCTTTATCCATATAATCAAACAGGTTATCAACACCGAAATTCAAATTGAAGTAAGAAAAAAGCTTCTTGTTAAGGTTAAACCGCCAGATGGCATAAGGAGCTTGATTGTATTGGATGATAGCACCTGTGGCTTTATCCTCATACTCGTCGATCAGTTTTCCCCCGATCAGCTTGCCGCGCAGGTTAAAATTAAAGCCATATTTATTATTGATATATTCCAGTTTAACGAGTCCGGAGTGTTTAGCTCGTCCAAATAATTCTCGACCGGTCTCCTTATCTTCCGTATCAACAAAACAATAGCCGCCTGACAAAACGATGCCAAGTCCCACATCAACTTTCATCAGCAATTCAGCGCCTTGTGTCATGGCTCTGGCGACGTTTCCGTAGCAATGGGTATTTGGATCATCGGGTGCAATTCTGGTGGCGATCATATCTTTCAGGTCGGTTCGAAACAAAGAAACTGACCAGTTTAGATTTCTATTAATAAACTCTATCGAAAAAGAACCATAATTGGATGTTTCCGGTTTAAGGGCTGTATTACCATAGACATAAGGGCCGCCACCACCGTGATCCCAATTCATGTAGAGTTCTTTTAAAGTAGGAGCCTTAAATCCCAAGCCGTAGGTGACACGAAAATTAAACGGTAGGATCTGATACATTCCAGAAATCTTCGGGCAAAAGTGCGAGCCATATTCAGAATGTTGATCAAAGCGGAATCCGCTGACAAAGTTCCATCGGTGCGTCCATTTTATATCGTCTTGAGCAAAAAGTACCCAATTATCGGCTTTATGAGTCTCACCGGTAATACGAGTGGAAAAGACTTTCTCATTAATAACTTCAGTTCCAACCGTAAACTGATGCTTTTCGCCCAACTGGAAATTGCTCATGATTCTGCCATTATTATATTGATTTTGATAAATAAGCCTTTCTTCATCTTGAAGCTTTTCATACACTTCCTTGGTATCATAAGTGTCGGAGTGCCAGCTTGCCTCGAGAAAAGACTGCTTTTTAAACCGGTATTGTGCCGTTCCGTTATAGGTCGTACCGTAACATTTTCGGTGTTTATGTTTGTATTTACGAACCGCATCGAACCGTTCAAGTACATAATAGTTCCCACCAGCCGTCAGCTTTAACCGCTCTGTTGGTATAACTGTGAATTTTTGAGTCATGGTGACATCTTCATATTTTTCTACTGTATGACGACTCTTATTGAGCGGATCCAAATCGTAGCCATCCGTGCTTTTCCTGACGACATCGGTTTTAGAAGTGAACCATTTTCGTTTTAAACCCAAAGCTCCACCAACAGTCAGCTCGTTATACTTTGAAATACGGGAGTGAAGGTTTAATTCTAATGGATGTTTTACCTCTTGTGTAATAATATTAACCACACCGCCAATGGCATTAGAACCATAAAGAGAAGATGCAGCCCCTTTGACTATTTCGATTCTTTCGATGTTTGCCGTGTTCAGACGGGAGAAATCAATATTCCCACGCACTTCGCCGGCAATCCGTTCGCCATCTACTAAAAACAAAACATATTTAGGTCCCAAACCATGCATCATAATGTTTGCTCCATGCTGATTCGGGGAAAATTCCAAACTCGGAAGTTCTTCCAGAGCATCCTGAACCGTTACCACACCGGTGGTTTCCAACTGCCGCCGGGGAATGAGTTCTGTGAGTATCGGAACGTCTTTCAATGCTTTTTCAGTTCGGGTCGCTGTCACTACAATTTTCTCCATGTCCAGGAGTGTTTCACGTAAACGAAAATTAACCACGGCTTCGGAGCTTTTCAGAGCAATTTCTTTTTCCATGGTTGCAAATCCCATAAACGTGACTCGAACTGTGTATTTTCCCGTGCGGAGCCGTTTCAATATGAAATATCCGTCTTTATCGGATATGGCGCCTTGTTCTGTGCCCACAATGATTACATTGGCGCCATACAGGGGAATGCCGTTCTCAGCATTCAGGACTTTTCCTTTTATACAGCCATAAACCTCAGCAGCATCTACCTGAATTATTGTGACCACCAGAGAAAAAATGGAAAGCCCTAAAACAAGTATTTTTTTCATCTCAGACCCCATTGAATTTGATATTCATTTTCATTACGTGATCAAAAAAATTATTCCTTGCATTTGTTGCAATAACCGTAAAGAACGCATTTGTGATTTGTTAACTCAAAATCAAGTTCCCTTGCCACCTCTATTTGCAGTTGCTCTATTTTGTCATTTTCAAACTCTATAATTTTGCCGCATTTGAGACAGACCAAATGATCGTGGTGTTCACCTTCGTGTACAGGCTCAAACCGGGTAAGTCCGTCAACAAATTGGCACTCAGTTGCCAACCCAGCCTCCATAAGTAATTTTAAGGTACGATAAACTGTAGCATAACCGATTTGTGGATAGC
This sequence comes from Fidelibacterota bacterium, assembly GCA_021161185.1. GTDB lineage: Bacteria > Fidelibacterota > UBA2242 > UBA2242 > UBA2242 > DPVY01. The sequence continues at coordinate 307 of JAGHBC010000049.1, read as the reverse complement.
TTTTTTTGATCTCGTTATATAATTCTTCAACGGTAAAATGCTTATCCTGCTGTAGAAAAAAACTGGCAATATCATCCCGCTGCCGGGTTGATTTTAATCCTTTGTCGTGGAGATAACCTTGAAAATTCTTTTCTTTATTCATAATTTAATCTCGTATTGATAATGAATATCAAATTCGCTTAATTGTAGCATAAAATTTTGTCTTTGTCAAGTGTTTTTTACTTTTTTATGTGCCCCCCCGTTTTTTAGGATTCTATTGCAAGAGCGAGCTGGTTTTGACCTGCCTGTCCCGGGACGGCAGACAGGT
>JAGHBC010000055.1 GCA_021161185.1 Fidelibacterota bacterium | reverse complement strand
GTGCCCCGTATCTGTTAATTGAATATAAAATATTGTAATTTATTATATCAATTAAGGATAGAAGAATGCAACGATTAAAAATGCTATTTAACTGTTTTTTGCTGGGAATGATTGTTTTGGCTGTGGGTTGTACCAAGCGAATCTATCAACTGACCTATCCGGCATTAAGTGACGGAAAATATGATATGGAATTTCCCTACCGGAACTGTTCCGAAGAGTTAAAACGGATTGGTGAAACCATTAAGATGATTAATTCTATTGCCTATTATAAGGCTTATATTTTTGATGCAGGGAGCAAAGTTCGCCGTCACCAGATCAACGGTAAATTTATTAAGAAAAATGCAAGCAATCTGATTTATTACAACAATTCAACTTCGGGAACAGCAACCATTATCCTGCACAAAAATAACCATGTCGGGCTGCTTACCTGCGCTCATATTGTGGATTTCCCCGATACACTTATAAGATATTTTACCACGGAAGATGGTGCGCCCGGGTTTTATATCCAGTCCGTGGCAATTAAAGAAAGGCAATCAAATTATGTAACGGACTTGTGGGAAATCGGAGAAGTTGATGTTTTAAAGTTGGATAAAACAAATGATATTGCCGTATTGGGTACAGCCTTGCCGGTTAACGAAACTTATGTTTTTCCGGTGTTCGATTATCCCATAGGGAGCGCTAAAAACCTGGAGTGGGGCAGTTTTGTTTATTTGATGGGATTTCCACGTGGAGTCAAGCTGATTACACGGGGAATTGTCAGTGATCCGAATCGGTCGAAGGACGGAGCGTTTATTATAGACGCCCTGTTTAATCGGGGATGCAGCGGCGGTGTCGTGTTGGCGGTAAAAGACGGTGTGCCGAATTTTGAGTTTGTCGGGATTGCCAAGTCGGCGGCGGCGGAATACGAATACCTGATCCGCCCGGCCGACAATTTCGACCAATCCAAACACGATTTGCATTTTCCTTATACCGGCGATCTGTATGTTGATTATAGGGCTAATATAAATTATGGTGTTACCCACGTTGTACCGGTGGAACAGATTCGGAAATTCTTCAAAAACAATAAACAACAGCTGCGTGACAAGGGCTATGATTTTTCGGTATTTACAGGTGACTAACAATCAATGCCGGTCGATACTTTAGACATTATTTTCCCAATATATTCAGACCGATTTTTCGGCTTCCTGTTTATATATCGGATGCTGGATTTTCTTGTAAAAGTGTACGGAAAAACCTAAATTTGGCATCCGTTGACTCACAGCGGAGTTACGCTTGAAATAGATCTGAAATGACTAATTGAAAATCTAAACAAAAAGGAGTTTGAAAATGGCAACTAAAATTGCTATTAACGGTTTTGGAAGAATAGGAAGAGCTTTTGTGCGCGCTTCTAAAGAGTTGGGCAAAGATTGGGATATTGTGGCAATCAACGACTTGACCGACGCCAAAACGTTGGGTGCTTTGCTGAAACACGACTCGGTTCATCGCAAATTTCCCGGGACAGTGGAAGTCGAGGGGAATGCTATCGTTGTTGATGGCAAAAATATTCCGGTTTATGCCGAAAGAGATCCCGCCAACCTGCCCTGGAAAGAGTTGGGCGTGGATGTTGTCATCGAAGCCACTGGTGTGTTTCGGACCAGAGAAAAAATAGCCGCCCATTTGAAAGCCGGCGCAAAGAAAGTTGTTCTAACCGTTCCCGCTAAAGACGAAATCGACGGAACGATTGTTTTGGGTGTAAATACCGGCGATTTTAAAGGTACCGAGGAAATCGTATCCAACGCTTCCTGTACCACCAATTGCGCTGCTCCCATGGCGAAAGTTATCGTTGACAACTGGGGTATTAAACAAGGCTTCCTGCTGACAATTCATGCCTACACTATGGATCAAAACCTGTTAGATGCACCTCATTCGGATCTCAGAAGAGCGCGGGCTGCCGCCATGTCTGTTATTCCGACTACTACCGGTGCTGCCAAAGCTATCGGCAAGGTTATTCCGGAATTGAAGGGAAAAATGGACGGTGTGGCTTATCGTGTACCCAATCCGGACGGATCGCTGACGGAATTGATCCTGGAACTAAAGAAACCAGCCACCGTAGCGGAAATTAATGCCGCCATGAAAAAAGCCGCTGACGGTCCGCTTAAAGGCATCATGCATTATACTGAAGATGAATTTGTATCCACGGATGTGATTGGCGAACCTTATTCCGTGACTTTTGATTCCAAGATGACCAAGGTTTTACCGGATGGATTGGTCAAGGTTTCCGGATGGTACGATAACGAATACGGATATACCTGTCGCGTTGTTGATCTTGTTCAGTTAATGATTGACAAAATGTAAACAGGGTATATCTTACTTGAAAACAGTTAACTTTATTTTTGGAATACATAATCATCAGCCGGTAGGCAATTTCGATTTCGTTATGGAATATGCCTACCGGCATAGTTACCTTCCCTTTGTAGAGGTTATAGAAGAATTTCCAAATATCGCACTCTCCATTCACTTCAGTGGATGTTTACTGGAATGGCTTGAAGGTCATTATCCCGATTATCTTGACCGGGTTGCCCGTCTGGTGCAGCGCGGGAATATTGAGATTTTGTCAGGCGGATTTTTTGAACCTGTTTTGGCGGTTATCCCCGATGCGGATAAAGTCGGTCAGATTAAGATGATGAACGACTATATCCGGAAGCGCTTTAAATTTGAGCCGAAGGGACTTTGGCTGACCGAAAGAGTCTGGGAGCCCTATCTTGCCAAACCCATTGCCGAAGCGGGCATCAAGTACATTACCGTAGATGACTATCACTTTTTGGGCACGGGAAAACTTGAAAGAGAACTGACCGGGCATTTTATTACCGAAGAACAGGGTAAAACGTTGTCAATTTTCCCGATTAATCAGAAACTGCGTTACGCCATTCCCTTCAAAGATCCGCAAGAGACCATCGATTATCTGCGACAGTATGCAACTGAAAACGGTTCCAACGCTATTGTTATGGCTGACGACGGCGAAAAATTCGGCGTCTGGCCGGGAACCTACGAAACGGTATTCAAACAGGGTTGGTTGCATAGTTTTATAGAGGCCCTGGAAAAAAACAGTGACTGGCTGAAAACCCAGACCTTTGCCGATTATTATTCTGACCATGCACCCAAAGGCCGGATCTATTTGCCGACAGCATCCTATTTTGAGATGAGTGAATGGTCACTGCCCTGGGAAGCCGGGGAGAAGTTTGGCGACCTGGTTCGAGAGTTTGAGCATCAGGAGCGCAGCGATGAGGTCAAGCCCTTTATCAAGGGTGGCATCTGGCGGAACTTTCTGTTTAAATATGATGAATCCAACTGGATGCAAAAGAAAACACAGTACCTTTCGGACCGATATCATCGCATTGATCCAGAGTCCCTGACTTTCGCCCAAAAGAAAGCCCTTAAAATCGCTCGTAACCATCTCTGGCGCGGCATGTGCAATTGTGCCTACTGGCACGGTATTTTTGGCGGATTATATCTGCCGCATCTGCGCCATGCAATTTATACGGAACTTTTAAGTTGCGAAGCAATTCTGAATAAAATTGAACGGCGCAAAGCTTTTCATATTGAAAAATTGGATATTGATGCCGACGGAAGTGATGAAATTCTGGTAACTGCCGGTAATTTGCATCTCGCCTTTGTACCTCATCGCGGCGCCATGATGAATGAATTTTCGTTGCTGGATAAGTCCTATAATGTGCTGAATAGTTTGAAACGCTATAAAGAGGCGTATCATCGCAAGGTTACCAATGCCGGCAAAGAATCCGCCGGAGGCTCAATCCACGATAATGTGATGGCGAAAGAAGCGGGGCTGGAAAAATATCTGAAGTATGACAAATATCCTCGTAAGAATCTGGTTGATCATTTCATTAAGCCGGAAATTACTCTTGATCAATTCCGGAACGGTGAATATTACGAAGACAGCGATTTTATTGAAGGTAAATATGATGTTAAAATCGATCTTAAAGGCAAAAAGCTGTTATTTTATCGCTACGGCTGGGTGAACTGGCAAAAATTCGCCGTGCAAAAAAGTGTCAGGGTTAAGGATAGTGGGCTAAAGATTGAGTATCATCTGAAAAACCTTGGCGATAAAAACGATCATTTCCGTTTTGCACCGGAATTTAATTTTGCTATGCTGGGCGGTGAAACACCGGATCGGTATTATATGGCGGATAATAGCCGCTTAAAAAAGTCTGCTTTGAATTCAAACGGCGTATTAACAAATACGAAGTCGATGTCGGTAGTCAATGAATGGGATAAATTCAAATTGACCGTTATTGCCGCTAAAGCGGATGAATTCTGGTATTTTCCGGTTGAGACTGTATCGCTGTCGGAAGCCGGCTTCGAACGAGTGTATCAGAGCTCGGTGATTGTCCCGCTGTTTGATGTAAAATTGAAACCGGACGAGACAAGACTGATCCAGTTGGAATTACAGGTAGATAATCTTTAATCATTTTGAAATATGTTATAAAAAAGCCTGTAGGATTCTATGGGCTTTTTTGGTTTGCCTTGCATGCAAACATATCCAATGGATAAAGTTCATTGAAAACTGAACAAAGATCCTGTCGCCTAATCGGATAGGAAGACAATGCGAAGCCAAATGCGTTTCCGGCAACGGAAGGG
>JAGHBC010000078.1 GCA_021161185.1 Fidelibacterota bacterium | reverse complement strand
CGATTGGGGCTAAGTCGTAACAAGGTAGCCGTACGGGAACGTGTGGCTGGATCACCTCCTTTCTAAGGAGTACTGATGTGTACACCTTTATATGTTGTTTCCTGCCATATTATGCGCGCTATTCGGTCTTCAAAGGCAAGCCGGGCGGAAACGTCCGGCTTTTTGTTTTGGAAAAATATGGTATGTGAATTAGATTTATTCGACAGACCTGTTTTTCAGCAACTAAGGTTGAACCGGTAAAACCCATTCTCCAATGGTTCTTTCTACATCAGGCGAAACTTTGACAAAAGAGAGAGGGGACAAAAAATGAAAAGCAAGTCTTTAATCCGTTGGAATATGAACTCGGCAATTTATAGAGGATGTGAAGTCGTATGAAAACACTTGTGGTGGTCTATTCGAGGACCGGGAATACACTTTCCGTGGCCAAGAGGATAGCCGGCGAGCTAGAAGCTGACCTCGAGGTCATTGAGGATAAGACAGACCGAAAAGGGATCCTCGGTTTCCTCCGCTCGGGATACGAGGCACTGAGGAAGAAGGTTACACCGATAGCCGAACCGAAACACAATCCCGGCGATTATGATCTTGTCATCATCGGAACCCCGATTTGGGCGGGACGGATGGCGAGCCCCGTAAGGGCTTATCTTCTAAGCTTTCACGGGCGCTTCGGACAGGTGGCATTCTTCGCCACATCCGCAGGCGGCGACCATGGGAAAGCCCTCGCCGAGATGGCCGAGTTCACAGCGGCAAAGCCTTTGGCTACAATTGAGATCACTTCGGACCATGTAAGGAGAGGGAAGGAAGTGGAAGCCCTCAAGGCTTTCCTGGAGACCATCAAGTCCCAAAAGCGTTGATATTCCGGAGGGGGAGGCTGCGGGGAAGTGGTGAAATGTCAGAAGCCAAGCCCTGACTCAGGCGATTCACATGTTCTGAACTTGCTCGAATATGGGAAGCTCTTGTTGCTGCCAAGAATAATTGCCACAAGTATTGGAGTATGTGAAAATAGTATGCAAAGAACTATGGAGAGCGTAAGTTTAGATGTGATTTATGCATATAATACAAGATGAGCTTCCTACATCTACCAACACTTCGCCTAACAGAGCGTATCTGGCTTCGCTACGCTTCGCCCAAATCCTACTTCGCAGGACTTCAGATACACTCGAAACGTTAGCCGCAATTGAACAAAGACGAAAGTAAATTCTAAAAGAGAGATTTTATATATTATCTTTGTAGTGTGTAAATTATAAGTCAAGGAATAAATATGAAGGTTAAAGAAGATTTTTTAGTTTGTCTCTAAACAAAAGTGGGAATGACTATATAAAATCATGGTTAAATATTTCACCTGCGAAAAGTTGTAATTTTTTTAATTGACAATAATGGAAATAACCCCTATTTTTGCTAGGTAATTTTGAGATTAAAGAGAAAATGAAACTTATCGGGAAACATCATCATCACCATCATTTTACCAGGAGCGGAACCGGACTAAGATAGGTCAATCCATAAATCTATATAGATAAACCCGGTTCCTTAACGAATCGGGTTTTTTTGTTGCTTAGAAGAAAGGAATAACAATGTTGATACTTGCCATTCAAAAGTCGGGGCGTCTGAGTGAAAAAACGGTCAAGCTGCTGCAGGAATGCGGGATCGCTTTCCAGAACGGCGGCAGTTCGAAACTCAAAGCCACAGCGATCAACTTCCCCATGGAAATTCTTTATTTACGGGATGATGACATCCCGGAATGTGTCGCCGACGGGATCGCCGATATTGGCATTGTCGGAGAAAATATCTGTCTTGAGAAAGCCCGCCCTGTGACCATAGTGGAAAAACTCGGCTTTGCCCGTTGCCGCCTCTCTATTGCCGTTCCCAAAAATACGAAATATTCCGGTCCTGCGGATCTGAACGGGCTTAGTATCGCTACTTCTTACCCGAACATCCTTATGAAGTATTTGAAGGAAAAACAGATTACGGCTAAAATCAATGAAATCAGCGGCTCGGTGGAAATTGCGCCGGGTATTGGTCTGGGTGACGCAATTTTCGACATTGTCAGCACCGGCAGCACGCTGCTGTCTAACGGCTTGCGGGAAGTGGAAACCGTCCTGAAATCCGAAGCTGTGTTGGTATCCGGTCATGAACTCCCCAATGACAAAAAAACGATTCTCACAAAGCTGCTCTTTCGGATGCGCGCCGTCAACGAAGCCCGCAACCGCAAATATATTTTATTGAATACGCCTAACGATCGCATCGAGCAAATCTGTAAGCTGTTGCCGGGAATGAAAAGCCCGACGATTATGCCGCTTTCCACCGCCGGCTGGAGTTCGCTGCACTCGGTGATTGAGGAGGATGTATTCTGGGAAAAAATCGAGGCTCTCAAAGCCGCCGGCGCCCAGGGTATTCTGGTGATTCCTATTGAAAAAATGATAATATAGAGGTAATGATGGAAGTTATTCGCTACCCGAATAGAGAGCAATGGACGCAACTCCTGCAGCGGCCGCAAAATCCGGCGCAGGTGGGCGAAGATAAAGTCCTGGCAATTTTACAGGCGGTGCGGGAGCGCGGTGACAATGCCCTGCGGGAATTCGGTCACCGATTCGATCAGGTGGAGCTGAACGCTCTGACCGTTTCGCCGGAAGAACTACAAAACGCTGCTCGGGAAGTGTCCCCCAAACTCCGCCAGGCGATTCAACTGGCTATTGAAAATATCACCCGTTTTCACAAAACCCAATTAATCGAGGAGCCGCCGGTTGAAACTTCACCCGGTGTGATCTGTCGGCGCAAAAATGTAGCCATCGAAAGAGTCGGACTATATATTCCCGGCGGTACGGCACCGCTCTTTTCCACGGTATTGATGCTGGCTGTTCCGGCTCAGATTGCCGGCTGCTCTGAAATTGTCCTCTGCACGCCGCCGGACTGTGACGGCAATGTGAACCCGGTGATACTTTATGCCGCCCGGCAGTTGGGACTGAAGAAAGTTTTCAAAGTCGGCGGCGCCCAGGCGATTGCCGCGATGGCTTACGGTACGGAGAGTATCCCCAAAGTGGACAAGATTTTCGGGCCCGGCAACTCCTGGGTTACTCTGGCAAAACAACTGATCAGGCGTGACACCGTGGCGGTCGATATGCCCGCCGGACCGTCGGAAGTAGCGGTTATTGCCGATGAATCCGCCGACCCTGAATTCGTGGCTGCCGATTTGCTTTCTCAAGCCGAACATGGTATTGACAGTCAGGTTATTCTGTTTGCTATCAGTGGAGAGCTGATTGACGATGTCGCGACGGCAGTGGAACGCCAACTAAAAGCGTTACCGCGGAAGGAAATAGCACAGCTGGCGCTACAAAACAGTCGTATATTTCTGTTGCCCGATCTCGAGGAAGCCATGGCTATGGCGAATCAATATGCACCAGAACACCTGATTCTAATGACCTCTAACGCCGAAGAATTAGCCGAAAAGGTAATCAATGCGGGCTCTGTGTTTATCGGTGCATACACGCCGGAATCCGCCGGGGATTACGCCTCCGGCACCAATCACACCCTGCCGACCTACGGCTATGCCCGCAGCTATAGCGGCATATCGGTGGATAGCTTTATTAAGAAAATCACATTCCAGTCCATTTCCGAAAAGGGTCTGCGCAGCATCGGTTCGGCTATCGCTACTATGGCAACGGCGGAAGGACTAAATGCCCACAAATATGCGGTCTCTGTTCGGTTAGCAAAATTGAATAAGCAAGGAGCGGAATAATGGACATCGATAAACTGGCTCGGCGCAATGTCCGCGAATTGGAACCCTATTCCTGTGCCCGGGACGAGTACCAGGGCGACACCGGTATCTTTCTGGACGCCAACGAGAACTCACTCGGTTCGGTGCTAACGCCGGGACTGAACCGCTACCCCGATCCCTTGCAGAAAAAATTGAAGGCCAAAATCAGTGATGTCAAAAACATTGCCCCGGAAAACATCTTTCTCGGTAACGGCAGCGACGAGGTCATCGACCTGCTGATCCGCGCCTTTTGTGAGCCGCGCGAGGACCGGATTCTGATTATGCCCCCCACTTATGGCATGTACGCCGTAACCGCCGGTGTCAACGCCGTGCCGGTGGTCCGGGCGCCGCTGACCTTTAATTATCAGATTGATACCGACGCCGTCCTGAAAAAAAGCGCCGGGGTAAAGCTGATCTTCATCTGCTCGCCTAATAATCCTACCGGCAATTGTCTGAATGATACCGATATTGAGCGGATTCTCATAAATTTCGACGGTCTGGTGGTACTGGATGAAGCCTATATCGATTTTGCCCCGGAAAGAAGTTGGGCGAAACGTCTGGCGCGATATCCCAATCTGGTGATTATGCAGACCTTCTCCAAAGCCTGGGGATTAGCCAATATTCGCCTCGGGATGGGTTTTGCCGACCGGCGCATTATCGAACTCCTGAACCGGATTAAATACCCCTACAATGTCAACGGCGTCACTCAACAGCTGGCGCTCAAAGGATTGTCCCGGGAAAGCCTGAAAGACAAAATGGTTGCTCAAATTCTTGCGGAACGTCGAAAATTAGCCGCCCGGCTTGAGCAATTATCCATTGTGGAAAAAGTCTATCCCTCCGAAGCCAATTTTCTGCTGGTGAAATTTGAAAATGCACGGACGATTTTCAATTACCTGATTGATAAACAAATCATCGTGCGGGACCGCTCTCGGGTCGTCCTCTGCGACAACTGTCTGCGCATCACCGTCGGCGCCTCCAATGAAAACGACGAACTTTTACAACAATTAATGACCTATCAAGGAGCACAATGAAAAAGGCACTCTTTATTGACCGGGACGGCACGCTGATCCTGGAGCCGCCGGATAAACAGATTGATTCGCTGGAGAAACTGGAATTCTATCCCGGTGTAATCACGGCTCTGGCGCGTATCGCCAAACTGGATTACGAGCTGGTTATGGTCAGCAATCAGGACGGATTGGGTACGGACGCTTTCCCGGAGGCAGATTTTTGGCCGGCGCATAATAAAATGCTGAACACCTTGAAAAATGAAGGCGTCGAGTTTCAGGAAATATTGATCGACCGCAGTTTTCCGGCGGACAACGCCCCGACCCGCAAGCCGCGCACCGGATTGCTGACCACCTACATGAACGGCGACTACGACCTGGCTGCTTCCTATGTCATCGGCGACCGCTTAACCGATCTGCAATTAGCCGAAAATCTGGGCGCACGAGCAATTTATTTGGGTGATAATGACGACGTGACCGCCGACTTGGTCACCAAAGACTGGATGAGGATTTACCGTTTTCTGGCTTTTCCGCAGCGACACATCAGCGTGACCCGCAAGACCGCCGAGACCGACATTGCTCTGGAACTCAATCTGGACGGCAGTGCTGAAATCGAAGTGAAAACCGGCATCGGTTTTTTCGATCACATGCTGACGCTGTTGGCTAAACATTCCGGCTGCGATATACGCCTGAAGGCTACCGGCGATTTGGAGGTGGACGAGCATCACACCGTCGAGGATACCGCCATTGTTTTGGGCGAAGGTTTTTTGAAAGCTTTGGGTAATAAAAAGAATATCGACCGCTACGGTTTCCTCTTGCCTATGGATGAATCTCTGGCGCAGGTGGCGATCGACTTCTCCGGTCGCAGTGAATTGGTCTGGGAAGCGCAATTCCACCGCGAATACATCGGTAAAATGCCTACGGAAATGTTCCGCCATTTCTTCAAATCCTTCGCCGGAGCGGCGCGCTGCAACCTGAACATTAAGGCAACCGGCGAAAACGAGCATCACAAGATTGAAGGCATTTTCAAGGCTGTCGGACGTGCAATCCGCATGGCAATTCGCCGCGACGAACGCAACGACGGCATCCCATCTACAAAAGGAGTGCTATGAAAGTCGCCGTCATCAAATACAACGCCGGTAATATCCATTCCGTACGTCTGGCATTGCAGAGATTGGGCGTCGATCCGTTGGTCACCAACGATCATGAAACTATCCGATCCGCCGACAAGGTCATATTTCCCGGCGTGGGCGAGGCTTCGTCGGCAATGGAAAATATCCGCGCCAACGGCATCGCCGAACTGTTGCCCCAATTGAAACAGCCGGTTTTAGGCATTTGCCTGGGGCTGCAACTGATGTGTCGTTATTCTGAGGAAAACGACACCGAATGCCTCGGGATTTTCGATACCGCGGTCAGACGTTTTCCTCCGCAAGAAAAGGTGCCGCACATGGGTTGGAACACGATCGACTCATTAAAGGGCGACCTTTTTAGCGACATCGCATCCGGGTCTTATGTCTATTTTGTGCATAGTTACTATGCTGAATTGAGTGAATACACCGTGGCTACGACGAGCTACATATTGCCCTTTTCGGCGGCATTGCAAAAGGATAACTTCTACGCCGTACAATTTCATCCTGAAAAAAGCGGTATGGTTGGAGAACAAATATTGAGGAACTTTTTAGAGATATGATTACCATTATCCCTGCTATTGATATTATCGACGGCAAATGCGTGCGCCTCAGCCGGGGCGAATTCGATAGCCAAAAAATCTACGATCAAAACCCGCTGGAAGTGGCTCGGCGCTTTGAAGACGCCGGGATAACCCGCCTGCATCTTGTGGATTTAGACGGTGCCCGGACTAAAAAAGTGGTCAACTGGAAGGTGCTGGAAAAAATCGCCGGTGGAACCGAATTGACCATCGACTTTGGCGGCGGCATCCGGTCGGATGAGGATCTGCGGATTGCTTTCGAAAGCGGTGCCGCGATGATCACCGCCGGCAGCATCGCCGTGAAAAAGCCGCAGACTGTGCGAAACTGGTTACAACGATTCGGGGGAGAAAAAATCATTCTCGGCGCCGACGTCAAAGACCGCAAGATCGCCATTCACGGCTGGCAGGAGGCTTCGGATTTGGAGCTGATGTCCTTTCTCGAAAATTACATTCAGCAGGGCGTGCAGCAGACCATCTGCACCGACGTCTCCAAAGACGGCATGCTGGCTGGTCCGGCATTTGAACTTTACCGCGAAATCAAGGATACCTTCCTGCAACTTAAAGTTGTCGCCAGCGGCGGCGTCAGCCGAATCGACGACGTGGAACGACTTAACGACGAGGGCATCGACGCCGTCATCATCGGCAAAGCCATCTACGAAGGACGCATCCAACTGCAAGAACTGAAAGGATTTCTGTGTTAGCCAAACGAATTATCCCTTGTCTCGACGTTCGGGACGGACAGACCGTCAAGGGCGTCAATTTCATCAACATCCGTCAAGCCGGTGATCCGGTTGAACTCGGCGCCGCCTACGCTGAGCAGGGCGCTGACGAACTGATTTTTTTAGATATTACCGCATCGGTGGAAAAACGCGCTACCTTCGCTTGGTTGGTAGAGAAAATCGCGCGCAAACTGAACATTCCCTTTACCGTGGGGGGCGGTATCCGCAATGCCGACGATGTGGCGCGACTTCTGGATGCCGGAGCCGATAAAATTACTATCAACACCGCCGCCGTCCGGCAGCCCGAACTGGTGGAAAAACTGGCTGCCCGTTTCGGCAGTCAATGTGTCGTAGTGGCGATTGACACGAAGAACACCGCTAAGGGCGATGTCGTTTATATTCATGGAGGACGAACGCCGACGGAGCAAAAGACCCGGGATTGGGCCCGGGAAGTCGTGGAGCGCGGCGCGGGCGAAATCATGCTGACTTCCATGGATCACGACGGCACCAAAAACGGGTTCGCCCTGGGCATTACTTGCGAACTGGCAGAAAGTCTGCCGATCCCGGTAATTGCCTCGGGCGGTGCGGGTAGCAAGGATCATTTTGTGGATGTATTCAAAAAAGGTAAAGCCGATGCGGCTCTGGCTGCCAGTGTTTTCCATTTTGGCGAGATTCTTATTCCTAACCTGAAACGCTATTTACGACAATTTGAAATAGAGGTGCGAGTATGAACATTGATTTTGATAAAAGCAACGGTCTGGTCCCGGCAATTATCCAGGATGCCGTTACCGGCAAAGTCCTTATGCTGGGCTACATGAACCGTGAAGCCTACGCAAAAACCCTTGAATCCGGCAAGGTAACCTTCTTCAGTCGGTCCCGGCAGGAACTCTGGACCAAGGGCGAAACATCGGGAAATTTTCTATTGTTAAAAGACATCAGAGTAGATTGCGACGGCGACACGCTGCTGGTCAAGGTCGAACCCACCGGGCCCACCTGTCATACCGGCGCCGATACATGCTTTGAAGAGGCAAATAGTTCGGAGAAGCCCTTTCTGTGGGAATTAGAGCATGTTATCGCCGGACGCAAAGCCAATCCCCAACCGGAATCATATACCTGCAAACTCTTCGATGCAGGCATACAGCGTATCGCCCAAAAAATCGGCGAGGAAGCAACCGAAGTGGTCATCGACGCCGTCAGCGACAATGTTCCCCGAATGAAGGAGGAGGTTGCCGACCTGCTCTACCACATGCTAGTTTTGCTGGCGGATAAAAATGTGTCGCTGGCTGAGATTATGGCTGTGCTGGAGAAAAGACACAAGTAATTGCTCTATGGAAGATTTATGGAATTGGTCAAATTTGCAAACATGTAATTTATGAAGTAAAATGATTATATTATTTTAGGAGATCAGTTTAATATGAAAAAACTAAATAACCCTTTTATTCATCAGAAAGGCTACGACTGCTTTGTCTGCTCGCCGACAAACCCCATCGGCTTGCACCTCGATTTCTATCTTGATGGTGATGTTGTCAAAACCAACTGGCAGCCGGCGGATGTCTATCAGGGTTATCCGAATATCCTGCATGGCGGCATTCAGGCGACACTACTGGACGAAATCGCCAGTTGGGCGGTCTATGTTATTGCCGGAACGGGGGGCGTCACCTCGCGCATGGAAGTCCGGTATAAAAAACCGGTGTTAATAAATAAAGGTAAGATTTACTTGACGGGAGAAATTATCGAACAGAAGCAGAAAATCATTACAGTTTGCAGCCGGCTTTATAACAATGCCGGTGATTTATGTACCGAGGGATTTGTTTTTTATTATGTATTCCCACCGGAAGTGGCAAAAGCAAAGATGGATTATCCCGGACAAGAGGCGTTCCTGCAGAAATCCTGAGATCAAAGTAAAAAAGCCAGCCCGGGGAGAACTGACTTTCTTTGTGTAGGTTTGTATATTTGTGATTAGAATTTTACAAAAAGGTTGTCTTTAAAATATTTTCCTGGCTAGATTAACGATACCGAATTTTGCTGTAAATAGCCTAAATCGTTAGGGCTGTAGCTGTCACTTTCGATTGAAAACAGATAATTATATTGCAGATTTCCGGAGATTTTACCAAATATTATCCAATGGGTTATAATTTAAAAGCCTTTCATGTTTTAAAATTAATTTCGAAAAGGAACGGATCAGAATCGAATGCTTCAAAACTAATTTAGGACGGTCGTACTACCGAAAGGTTATCCATCCACCCAATAAGTTCGGTGTTTAACCTTTGAAAGATAATTTAGTTCCGTCGGGTCCTCAGACCTGACAGAACAGTAAAAAGATAGATGAGGATAATCGTAATTTTTGAAAAATTCAAACTGGCGGCGCCGGGACCAGTTTTTTAGATTTATTTCATGAATCATAGCATGATTTTCCTTTCTGATTAATGTAAATTTAACTTGCTGTTAGAAAAAGTTCAAATGGCAAATTTGACAAATTATAACAATATGTATG
>JAGHBC010000080.1 GCA_021161185.1 Fidelibacterota bacterium | reverse complement strand
CGAATGTACCAGGGATATTTGAAATTTGAAATCAGAACTCCCGGTTTATCACAGATTATGACATTTTATTTTACGAATTCATTGAAGTAAATCACTGTTTTTTCAATATCAGGTCAGGAGTTCTGAGGTTAAATCATATACTCGATGCCATAAAGGATATCGTAATATTACTAAAGAGTGCTGATTATAAAATATATGAATCAGATAAAATGATGCAATCCGCTTGTATCCATCAATTATAAATCATTGGCGAAGCAACCAACCATTTTAGCGATGACTTTTGCAAAGAATATGAAAACATTGAATGGGCAGAAATAGTAGGGCTAAGAAATATGTTGATACATGAATATTTCGGTATTGATATAAGAATTGTTTGGCAAGTCATCCAAAATGATTTACCTCGATTAAAGAAAAATATTCAGAAAATATTAAATGAAATTGCTATATAAAAACATTTATATAAAACGGCTATAGCGTAGAGATAACACCTTGTCCGGTATGTTATGCCGCTCGATAAAGCGAATTGTTTTCCGGTTCAACACACTATTATCCTTAATAGATTTCTCCGATCTTTTCAGATTTTAATTTTGGCGGTTTCGTAAAAAGGGGAAAATATGTCATTCTTGAACGGAGTGAAGAATCTCTATAATATTGTTAGTAAAGGCATTAGAGATTCTTCGTTATCACTCAGAATGACACTTCCGGGACTTTTTACGAAATCATCAATTTTCGTAAACTTTACCGGATGATTATCAGATTAACTTTTCCAAAGTCCGTGAACATTGCAATATTCACGAGCGCTCATTTCATCACCATCAACGCAAAAAACCGCTTCCGGTTTATCGCCGGGTTTCAAAAAGCGATAATACGATTTGCCGTCAACCTGCAATTCAATCCACTCAATATAGTGCTTCTCTTCCATCGGATGGGCTGTATTTTCACCGACTTTGACAGTTACTTTGCCTTCCTCTTTGATAATGAAAGGAACATGTTTTTCAGTCGAAGAGTCTTCAGTTTTTTCTTCTAATAAAATCATTTTTTGTCCACAGCAAACTAAATCACCTCCGCCTACGTGCAAAACCTCAACTATATTTCCACAAATTTCACATCTGTATATTTGTTTTTCTTCCATTATATCCTCCATTATTTCACTTCTTTATGACAAAACCACCAATCATAGCACTCATACTTTTTTACTCTTTCTTCAGCAGTTTTAACGTCTGTTGCCGGAGACACAATTACTCTGTCTTTGATTAATTCGTTTTCCGGCCAGTTTGCCGGCATTGCCGCTTGATTTTCAGCGCCCACCTGAAATGCCTTTACCATCCTGAGAATTTCATCCATATTGCGTCCCAATTCCTGGGGATAATATAAAATTGCCCTTACAGTTGATTCCGGATCAATAATTAAAACGGCTCTAACAGTATTCGTGCCTTTACCGGGATGAATGAAGCCAAGTTTTTCTGAAATTTTTCCCGTATCGTCCGCTATTACCGGGAACTCTATTTCGGTATTGAGATTATCTTTTATCCACTGAACCCACTTGATATGTGAAAAAACCTGATCAATACTTAAACCAACCAATTCACAGTTTAGCTCTCTGAATTTGTCATAACGCTTTTGAAATGCTACAAATTCTGTTGTACAGACCGGGGTAAAATCAGCCGGATGACTAAAAAGCACAAGCCATTTCCCTTTGTAATTTTCCGGAAGATTTACAATGCCTTTTGTTGTTTGCGCTTTAATCTCCGGGAGTTTATCTCCTATTAGAATTTTATCTTCCATTATTTCCTCCGTTAGCTATTTAAATTTCTTTTAAGTTCCGATAATTTTACAACATGCCTTCGTTCTTCATCGATGATCGCATCGACGCGCTTCCTTTCACTTTCAGGAACCAGATTCTTCATCTCCTGAAAATAAGCAATAGTATCCAGTTCTTTCCCAATGGCAAATTGAAGCGCTGATTCGGCATTTTCAATACTTGCAATATCTGCATCAAATTTCTCGAAACCAAAAACCAGATTATCGGCATAGGCTTTCAAGTAGGCAAAATATTCGCCGGGATAGCTCTCCGACACTTTGTAATCTTCAAATTCCGATAACATTGCGCTAAAAGTGGCTTTATGTTGAATCTCTTCATCGGCTAAAATAGTAAAGAGCTCTCTGACTTTTTTATCCGGCAATTTTGCAACCATCTGCCGGTAAAGCTTTTCACCGTTTTCCTCAATTTTAATTGCAAACTGATAAATTTCACTTGAGTTAAATACTGACATCTTAATCTCCTAATAATTTTATTGATTCATGTTTTAATAAAATCTCATCTGCCAATTTATCAAGACTCTGATAATCGGCATCTTTAGGATAGCCTTTGACAAGAACCGGCGAGAGCAATTCCACTTTTAAATTTCCAAGCATAGCGGTAATCTGATCTACCATTTTACCGCCCCAGCCATACGAGCCGATAACAGTCGCGAACCGGGCTTTCGGTCTTAATGCATTTGCCAAATATACCGCGGAAACAACCGCCGGGTGGGGACCTGTCAACACAATCGGTGAACCGATAACTATCGTGGAAGCGTCAACCAAAGCAATTGCCAGTTCACCAATATCGGTAACAGTCAGGTTAAACGGTTTGACCACAATGTTTCTTTTTGTCAGTGAATCGATCAGATACTCTACGATTTTTTGAGTGCTGCCATGCATGGAAACGTAGGGTATGACAACTTCATTTTTAACATTATCGGACGTCCACTCTTTGTAAGCATCCAGAATCAGTTCCGGTTTATCATAAACCTGACCGTGGCTGGGCGCAATCATATCAATTTCAAAATCTTCCAGTTTCTCCAGATTTCTGATTATCTTTTTTCTGAACGGCATCATAATTTCCGCATAGTAACGTTTGGCGGATTCATAGACCTTTACTTCATTCTTTACAAATAATTCACTGGAGGCAAAATGCGCCCCGAAAAAGTCACAGGAAAAAAGAATCCGGTCTTCCCGGAGGTATGTCACCATGGTTTCCGGCCAGTGAACCCAGGGCGTCAAGATAAATTGCAATGTCTTATCGCCCAGCGATAAGGTCTCCTGATCCTTGACAATTAGGAATTTATCTTCCGGAATCTGCAATAGATCGATCAACATTTTCTTACATTTTTCATTTGTTACAACTCTGGAGGCGGAGTATTTTTCAAGAATTTCAGGGATGACTCCGGAATGATTCTGCTCAGCGTGATTGGCTATCACATAATCAATATTTTTAACTTTTAGGTTTTCTAAATTTTCCAGTAAATCATTTTTCTTTTCAGGATCGACAGTATCGATAAGAGCTGTCTTTTCACTTCCCCGGATCAGGTAGGCGTTATAAGTTGTCCCATCCGGTAGAGGAATCAACTCATCAAACAATCGGCGGTCCCAGTGTTTTGCGCCTACTGCAAAAACGCCGGTCTTTAATTTCTGAATAGCCATTATCTACTCCACCTCCTCAAAATCTTCTTTGCCGACGCCACATTCCGGACATACCCAGTCATCCGGCAAATCTTCAAAAGAGGTTCCCGGCTCAATACCATTTTCGACATCGCCGACAGCCGGGTCATAAACATATCCGCAAATTGTGCATTCATACTTTGACATAGTTATCTCCTTGTTTTTTGTTATTCCCTTTTTATCAATGTAAGTGGGCGCTGTTTTTGGAGATTTGCCCTTGATGACTTCATGATAATATGAATAGGTCATGGGCTTACTATCGTTCAGAGTTTCGGCATTAACGGCTTCCCCGATAAAAACAGTATAATTTCCCACATCGAAAGAATTAATGACTTTACATTCAAAAAATGCAACAGCGTGATCGAGAACAATCGGAAGACCTGATTTCCCCATTTTGTAATTTGTACCATCAAACTTATTGATTTTCCGCCCGCTTTTGAATCCGAATTTACCAATAAATTTCATGGGCGCAGTCTCACCTAAAATCGAAACAGTGAAAGCCCTGGATTTTTCAATAAACGAATGGGTTAAATTTTCTTTATTGATGCTTACCGCAAATGTTGGCGGCTCCGATGTAATCTGAACAATTGCATTTGCGATCTGCCCGTTTAATTGCCCCGCATCCTGCGACGCCACGAGATACATTCCATAGCCAATGCTTAAAAATACGTTGTAATCCAAATTCACACTCCCTGACCAGATTTGTTAGTTATACCTAATTTGAAAAGGGTTTTAATACTTAATCCCGCCGGAGTGGGACAGAGATCGCAGACTTGCCCGCTGTTTCTCTTTGGCAGGTAGGGATTATTATAAATTTGCAATTTGAAACTTAAAATTTGAAATTCTGGCTTGTCCAGGTTAGGTGATAATTTATCTTTGGCTTTCAAATCGACAATCACCTTCTCTGATATTTCATTTTCATGCATAATTTTCAAATTCCTATAAAATTCTCTGCGTTCTCGGCGCCTCTGCGTTTATATTTTTTTAGATTTGAAAACACAAATTTACCTTTTCGAATAGGGTATAGTTAGTAATTTTCACCCAACAACATGAAATAAGCTTGCGGATGAGCACATGCCGGACAGGTTTCCGGGGCTTTTTCGCCATAATGCACATATCCGCAATTCTGACAAACCCAGAACACTTTCTGTCCTCTCTTGAAAACCTTTTCTTCCCGGATATTTTTCATCAATGCCAGATAGCGTTTCTCGTGCTGTCTTTCGGCAACGGCAATCGCCTCAAAAACCTCTGCTATTTTATCAAACCCCTCTTCGCGAGCAATTTTAGCAAAGGTGGGATACATTTCCGTCCACTCATAGTTTTCTCCGGCGGCGGAACCTTTCAGATTATCAACGGTTTGACCAATCACTCCGGCAGGAAAAACGCCTGTGATTTCCACCTCGCCGCCTTCTAAAAATTTGAACAGACGTTTGGCATGTTCTTTCTCCTGGTTGGCGGTCTCTTCGAATATTTTGGATATCTGCACATAACCGTCTTTTTTAGCCTTGCTGGCAAAATAGGTGTATCTGTTCCGCGCCTGCGATTCACCGGCAAAGGCAGTTAACAGATTTTTCTCCGTCTGTGTACCTTTAATATTATTCATGTCTCCTCCTAATAATTATTATCGAAGCGCTTTAAGTTACTAAATATTTCAAGAAAATTTCATTTTTTTATTTCGTTTATCTCTATCAATAATAAAGAGATCGTTTTCATATTTATCAAATTAAACACCTCCGGTGTTTCGTCTAAGGGAAGCTCTTTCTTTCACCAGACTTCGTCTGATGTTATTTATGTTAAATCCCTCCGGGATTTTTATATTTGCACCATTTCTCATAAACCCTGCAAGGGTTAAATACGAATAACAATAGGT
>JAGHBC010000041.1 GCA_021161185.1 Fidelibacterota bacterium | reverse complement strand
TTCTGTGCCTACGTAACTTACTATTAACCCCCAACTTAAGTTGGGGGTTAATAAAACACAGCCCAAACAATCCAACCGTTTCAACGGTTTCTTTCTGTAGAATTATACCTTTTTTTAGTGGACTCAGTAATGTTAAAAAATAGTGGGCACATAATATTATCCTTACCTTGACCCACGCCAGGGTTGCCTAAAATATTGCACATATAAATAGATATCTGTATATTAAAATTAATGCTAAAGACAAAATTAAAATCACTATTACCGAGACATTGAAAGAGAACTATTCATGTGTGAAGATTTAAAAAAAGAACAACAGCCGGTTTTAAATAACAACCCTGAAGCATTCATTGAGTACAGCGGGATCGCAAATATCATTGTTGATGAAAACGGCACAATCTTAAAGAGCAATAAAATATTTGAAGATCTATCCGGATATTCAAAAGCGGAAATAGAAAACAAGAAAAGACTGGTAGATTTTATTGACTCTGAAGACCAACAATTTACCCCCGCCCTTTTGCATATTGGTAAAGATGATAAAAGTGTGCTCAACTTCAAAGATAAACAGGGTATTAATAAATACGTTCATTTATGCACAGGATGTCCACCTGATTCAAATGCACGAATTATTTCTTTAATTAATATTACAAAGCAGGTTGAGAGCATGCGCCACCGCATCGCTTTGGAAAGAGCTACAGCCAGAATTGGCTCCAATTTTCCTAATATTAAATCAAGATCAATGGATTCTATAATCAATGACGCTTTGAATATTTTAGGCGAAGCGGTTTCAGCAGATAGAATTTATTTACTGCTGTTTTCAGAACCAGATATATTTAAAAACAAAATATTTTTTTGGAATTCAACTAACGTCGAGCCGCTGCCGCGTGAATTTTACGAGGAGTACGAAACGCGATTTCCATGGACAATGGAGTTGCTGAAAAAGCATAAACCGATAAATATTTCCGATGTAGAATCATTACCCGAAAAAGCGGATTCCGAAAAAGTAAATTTTAAAGATAAAAATATAAAGACACAATTATTGTTTCCCGTCTACTATAATGAATATTTTTTTGGCGTCTTGGGGTTTGATTTCATAAGATCTGAAAGAGAGTCTATTGGCGAAGATATTGATATCCTTCAGATAATTAGCGATATTTTTGCCGGCGGATTGATTAATAAGCTTGAAAACGAAGAAAAAGATCAACTTCAAAAACAGTTGATCCAGTCTCAAAAGATGGAATCTATTGGCAATCTGGCTAGTGGCGTTGCTCATGATTTCAATAATATCATAACGATTATCCAGGGACGCGCTCAAATTGTAAGCATGGGTTTAGATCGCGACAACCCGTTAAAAAAAGAAATGGAATATATCATAAAAGCCTGCAAACAATCAACCAATATTACAAGCCAGCTGCTTCTTTTTAGTCGTAATCAGATAGCCGAACTCTCGACTATTAATCTCAATGAATTAATAAAAGACCTGATGAAGGTGCTCCAACCCCTGATAGGTGAAAACATTGCAATTATTACTGAATTTTCCGATGATTTATGGAATATATTTGCAGATCGCAGTAATATTAACCAGATAATAATGAATCTTGCCGTTAACTCTAAAGATGCCATGCCCGGGGGCGGTAAAATTCTTTTAAAGACCGAAAATATTGTTATCAGCGATCTCGATTCAAGAAATATTCCCGATTCTTATCCCGGGAAATTTGTCAGGTTAATTTTCGAAGATAGTGGTGCGGGTATAAAAGAAGATAACATTCAGAGGATTTTCGAACCCTTTTTTACAACAAAAGAAAAGAGCCGGGGCACCGGGCTTGGGCTCTCGGTTGTTTATGGCATTATCAAGAATCGCAACGGCTGGATATCCGTCAACAGCGAACCGGGGAAGGGTGCGATGTTTAAGATCTACCTGCCCGCTTATTTCGGAGAAAATGTTGACATAAAAACAGAAACAATATCAATCAGTGATTTGTTTGGAAATGATGAGCGCGTTTTAGTTGTTGAAGACGACCAAAACTTACTGGATTTTGTCTCAAGTTTGCTCTTAAGATACAAATACAATGTTTATAGAGCAGAAAACGCCGAAAAAGCAATTGAAATTTTTAAAAAAGAAAACGGGGATTTTCAACTTTTGTTAAGTGATATTGTCATGCCGGGCAAAAGTGGATTGGAGCTTGCCCGCGAACTGACTGAAAAAAATCCTACCCTTAAAGTTGTTTTAAACAGCGGCTATACCGAAAGAAGGATAAACAGGGTTTCATTGGAGAAAAAAGGAATAAAATTTATATTCAAGCCCTATACAATTGAGCAACTTCTAAAAACCGTGAGGGAGCAGCTGGATATATCTCAATAATTTGCTGATAATAATACGCGTAATAAAAAAGGTTGAAAAATAAAAAATGGCTCGAGTTTTAATAATTGACGATGAAGCTGATATAAGAGCGCTTTTAAGATCTGCTTTAGAGGCAAACCATAGATATTTAGTATATGAAGCTTGCGACGGGGGAGAGGGATTGGCTTTACAGAGAAAGTATAATGCCGATTTAATTATAATCGATATTTTAATGCCTAAAAAAGGCGGTTTTGAAACTATTAAGGAAATTCGGCAATTATATCCCAAGGTGCCTGTTTTTGCTATTTCCGGGGCTACTTATCAGGGTTCAAAAAATGTCCTACTCGACAAGGCGCACCAACTTGGCGCAGTTCGTGTTTTCCCCAAGCCTTTTGATATTGATGTGCTTATTAGTGCCGTAGAAGAATATCTTCCTCCTCTCGCAATACCCGAACCGGCATCGACCACCAAAAAAGAATCATCCTTCATTGAGCAAATTAAAATTCCACTGATAATATTTATAGCCTTTTTGGCGGGATTTATTTTAGCGAAACTTCTTTGATGGTTTCGTAAAAAGGGAAAAATATGTCATTCTTGAACGAAGTGAAGAATCTCCATAACATTGTTCGTAAAGGCATTAGAGATTCTTCGTTATCACTCAGAATGACACTCCCCAGACTTTTTACGAAACCATCTTCTTTAATAAATTAAATCTATTTAGCCCAATATAATAGTTTTTAAATTATAAATTGATTTCCTTAGATTACGGGCGATTTATTGGAAGTGTATTATTTAAAACAGAGGAAGATTATGGTAGACCAGATTAGAGAAACGCTTCGGGAGAGCAAGGCGGCCCGCTGGACGGCGCTGGGCATTGTTTCTCTTACGATGATGTTCGGGTACTTTTTCACGGAAGTTATTTCGCCCCTGAAACCGATGCTGGAAGCCCAGTTGGGCTGGGACAGTACCGCTTTCGGAACAGTTACCAGTGCTTACGGCTGGTTTAATGTGTTTCTGCTGATGCTGATTTTTGGCGGCATAATACTTGATAAAAAGGGAATCCGTTTTACGGCTATCGGTTCGGCGCTGGTAATGGTTGTTGGTGCGCTGATAAAATATTTTGGTCTCGCTCTGGGTGAACAGCTGGGAGTTAAAGCCTCGGTGTGGGTAGCCTCCATCGGTTTTGCGGTTTTTGGAGTCGGAGTGGAAACGGCCGGAATCACCGTATCGAAAATTCTTGTTAAGTGGTTCAAGGGCAAAGAAATCGCTCTGGCGATGGGACTGCAGGTTGCCCTGGCGCGACTGGGCAGTTTTGGTTCACTGTTTTTTGCGCCCTATATCGCCAACAAATTTAATGTTGCTGCCCCGGCTTTATTGGGCGTAGTTCTTTTGTGTATCGGTTTGATTGCTTTTATTATTTATAATTTTATGGACCGTAAGCTCGACCAACAGATATATATCGAGCTTGGTGAAGAGGAGCCATTCCGCCTGAAGGATATTGGTATGATTGTGACCAATCGCGGTTTCTGGTATATCGCTCTTCTCTGTGTTCTGTTTTATTCGGCAGTGTTTCCGTTTTATAAATTCGGGCCCGATCTGATGGTCAATAAATTCGGCATCAGCCCGGAGCACGCCGGTATTATTCCCAGCCTGGTGCCTTTTGGCACAATGTTTCTGACGCCGGTTTTTGGCAGTATATACGATCATATCGGTAAGGGAGCTAGTATTATGATTCTCGGATCAATAATGCTCCTGTGTGTTCACATTGTATTGTGGATACCTGGACTGACCAGCGTCGCCCTGGCGGTTGTGGTGGTTTTAGTTTTAGGAATGGCTTTTTCACTCGTACCGTCTGCTATGTGGCCGTCCGTGCCGAAAATCATTCCGGAGAAACAGTTGGGAACGGCTTATGCGCTTATTTTCTGGGTTCAAAACTGGGGACTGATGGGAATCCCCTTTTTGCTGGGAGTCGTTTTGGACAAAACCAATCCAGGAGTAGCCGCTGCCAAGCATGCCGGTGAGAATGTAAGCTATAATTACTCAACTACGTGGCTGATTTTTATTGCCTGTAGCGCGTTGTCTATTTTGGTTGCGTTCATGCTGAAAGCTGAAGATAAGAAAAAAGGCTATGGCCTGGAGCAACCGAATATAAAACGATAAGTAATTGAATATAGGTAAAAATATAAAGCCCTCTTTGTAAGAGGGCTTTATTATGTTTAAGTCAAAACCAAGAAGTAAAACATCCCGACATAGGATTGTTAATAGCGATTAATAAAATCAGAACTCCTGACCTGATATTGAAAAAACAGTGATTTACTTCAATGAATTCGTAAAATAAAATGTCATAATCTGTGATAAACCGGGAGTTCTGATTTCAAATTTCAAATATCCCTGGTACATTCG
>JAGHBC010000011.1 GCA_021161185.1 Fidelibacterota bacterium | reverse complement strand
ATAATCCTGATCGTATTCTAAAATATATTTTATTGTTTTACCGTCTTTTTTCTTTTCCAGATCATAGTCAAAATCTTCTGCATACCCGTTTGCCCGATAATGCTCAAAAAGAGATTCTTTTTGGCCTTTTTTCTCTATGTAATAAAACCAAAGCCCTTTTAACGCATTTTGCAGCCCCTGTTTTAGAAAATCAAAAAGTATCTTGTCTTGAGAAAATTTTGCCAGATCAAAACTCTGCCATTTGGGAGGTAGGCTATCGAAAGAAATATCGCCTACGATGTTTTGTAAGTAAAGTCGCATATTACTACTAAATTGAAGATTTCATTACATTTTATTTACTAATTATTTTTTCTTGGTATTATCAAAATAAACTCACTGTCGGTTTCTTTGAAGTCAACCTCTTTTTTAATGTGTTCCTGTATCAATCTAATAATTCTTCTAACTCCACTTCCTAAATCGGTTACTTTGCCCATTTTAACCAAGATATTATATATGCTTGGATTTCTAAGAACATGAGAACCTCCTATTTTAATACTGTCTATTGTAACTGTATTAGGAAGTTTGCCCGGACTATGGACTTCTATTCTATCCGAAAAAATTATAATTCTAATCGGTGCGTTAATTGTATAATCTCTGTGTGCTATGGCATTAAATACAGCTTCTCTCAGAGATTCAAGGGGAATTTCAAATTTTATTTCAGGCTCAAAAGTCTTTATCTCGTGCTTTTCTTTCAGGTAGATTTTTAAAAATCTTTCTGTGTCATCTACCATTTGGGGTATAGTGCCAGAAATTTCTTTTTTATCATCGGGAGGTATGGATAAGTCATTGCCATTGATAAAAGCGCATATAATCCTTGCCTCGGGCAAAAATTTCTGAGGTGCTTCACCAAAAAATAAAATCCCTGTAACGGTAGGAGTGTTATCAATTGCTGTCAAATGAAAATTTATAAGATAATTCTTAATTTCATTATTATTAACACTAACGTTAAGTGAATCCTTTAAGAAAATTTTAAATCGGTTAATGTCCAAATCAGACATACCAGAACGCCTAACAGGTAATTCATCATAATAAAGACTTTCTGATGCTTGAAATATTCTTAGCAACTCTTCTCTGGAAGCCTGGCGACACCGATTGGATGATCTTACATAATAATTACCTCTTTTTGTTCTGTACGGACGCTGACTACCCTTGGGCACATTTACAATGAGAATGGTCTTATCATCCACAAGTGCTGTCTCCTGCAAAATAGTAACAGGCGGTTCACAGCGATTGATGGCTATATCATCAATTCTTAACATAATCCTGTCAGATTCACTTATCCCTTTAATAATCCCATTGTCATCCACTCCAACGAGAATTTTTCCTCCATCGGTATTGGCAAAGCAAACCAATATTTTTGCTAAATCTTCGTTAGATATGTTTTCTTCCTTGAACTTCAAATGATAACCTTCTCCGCGGGCTATCAATTCTTTTATTTCCAATTCATTCATAGTTATACTCCATATTTTTCTATTCTACGACTGAAGGCTTCTTCGCCACCTTCCATTATAGATTTAATATTATCTGTAATAATTTTTTTATCAATAGAACCATAATCAACTATTCTGCAGGTTTCGCTTGATGCATCTAAAACGATAGTCTGATCTGCATCTCCTAAGACAGGTATGTTGGCATTATGAGTCACTAAAATTATCTGTCTTTTATTTTTAATTTCTCT
Source organism: Fidelibacterota bacterium (assembly GCA_021161185.1). Taxonomy (GTDB): domain Bacteria; phylum Fidelibacterota; class UBA2242; order UBA2242; family UBA2242; genus DPVY01. The sequence continues at coordinate 45,447 of JAGHBC010000011.1, read as the reverse complement.
TAATATTTTCACAACATCTTCATATATAAACCTGTTATCTAAATCTTCTTCCGGCTGATCAATAATCAATATTCGGTCATCTTGTGCAAATAAAAGTATCAATAAAGCAGTGGCTTTTTGGCCGACAGAGAGTTTGGATAGTTCGCTATAACTATCACCAACTTTTAATTTGATTACAATTTTATCATCTGGAAAAATCCTTTCCAGATCATATAATTTTTCTTTTTCACTGAACCAGTTTATTGTTCTACTAGCCATCGCATCAGTAAGGCTAAATAATTCCTTTATTTTTTCAATACCTTCAGCAATTGCTCTGGATAATTCAATTCCATCTATGTTGACTTTTTCTCCCTCAATGATGTTATCTATAGCATCTCTGGAAACTCCGGAACCGCTTAATAGATTTTTAAAAGATTCTCTAAATTCGCTTTGGTTGGCAAGATAAAGCACTTCCATCTGAATTCTGCCAACTAATTTATTGTTTAATTCTTCTATCTTATTTTTTCTTACGGTAAATAACTGATGCCGTTTTTCTTTAATCGCTGATTTTATTTTTTCCCGCTCCTTTTGTAAATCTTCAATTTGTTCATTTATTTTTTCATATTCTTTCAATAACGGTTCTAACCCAGCTTTCTCTTTGATAAGTGCTTCATATCTATCTGGGGCTAATCCTTTCGCTGATAATTCTTTTTTTATTTCATTAATTTCGGTTTCGTATGTTTTCTTGCTTTCCTGCCATTTGTTTATTATTAAATTAAACTCGTCTATATATTTTTTTGTTTTTTGAGTGAAATCATTTTTCAAATTTTCAAGATAAGAATTAAACTCTGATAACAAACATGAAGCTTCGGCAAGAATACTTTTTTCAATGCTTTTGCCATTACTTAGTAAATTAACTTCACTTTTTAAGACACTTACAGATTCTTCAAATTTTTCTTTTAGTTCTTCGATCTGCTTTTTGAATTCTTTGTAAAAACGATTAATACTTTTATCGTCTTCTATCAAAGCAGTGTGCTTCGCCATTTTTTCTACTACGCCAAGTTCCTGAAAGGTTTTGATGTGCTCATTGATAGTTTTTATCTTTTGTTCAATTTCTTCTTTTTGATTTATTTTTCTCTGCAGTTGTAAAAGGTGCGTTGCATTTTCTTCTAATTTTAAAAGTAATTTTTTGAATTCATTAGATTCTTTTTTTATTTCATCCCCGATTAATTCATCAATCAATGAAAGCTGAAACATATCGTCTAATGACAGTGCATACAATTCTTTTTGCCCAAGTAATAAAGGAGTTTTTTCCTCGAATAGTTCTAAGGGTGGAATATCTCTATCCTCTACTTCAGGTAATTGACCAATAATTCTTTTAATCTTATAGCAATGTTGTGTGTCACCAAAAACTCTTTCTACGCTAAGCTCTATTTTACCCCCGCTGCCCACTACACTTTTTACAAAGTCTTCTCTGAAACTTTTTTCGGAGTAAACCGGAAGATCTAAACAATATCTTATGGTTTCTACAATTGCTGATTTCCCAACTCCTCTTCCGCCAATAAGTGTGTTTAAATCCTTGTTGAATTTAATATCTACATCTTTCAGGAATCCATTTCCTTCAACTTTTACTGATACGATGCGATCTTTTTTAAAATCAGGCTTTGTATAAATGCTTATCCGCAATGACGGATCGTGTAAAGCAATTTTAAAAGCATTTACAGAAACGCTGCTTAGTTTCAGGAACGTGCATCTTGTCTTATCACCTCTTTTTTTACAACCTATCTCATCAATGCTTTTGGGGTCACTGTTTTCTAAGATGGAAAAATTTTCCCACCAGGAATTATTGATTATTCCAGTTGAATTGATCTTGTTTTTGCTTTCATCGCTTATATATTCTATTGCATCTGCCAGTTTAATTAATTGGGCTGCTTCTTTGGGCTGAAATTCTTTAATAAGCCCGTTTTTATCTTCAGGATGTGGAAAAATGATAAAAGTCCGAAATGTACTTTTTATGTCGTTTAATACTTCAGCCAAATCTTTTTGAAGAGTAATATCTCTATGACTTCGGTCAGCATTTAGTAATGATTTGTGAGGTTCTTTATCAAGTGATTTTATGTAGTCATTTATTCCATCAATATTTTCATAATAATCGAAAATGAGAAGTATATGCAATCCCTTACCATAACTAATTGAAAGTTCTATACCGGGGAATATAAAAATATCTTCTTTTTCTGCTTCCTTTTGAAGCAATTCAAACCATTCTTTACGGATTTGCTGGTAGTCAGTTATTGCCGCTATTTCAATTTGCGTTTCTTTCAGTTTAGCAACATAATCTTCTGCAAGTTGCTCTAAAGCATCTGGCGAAGTAAGATTAATCCCTGATGGCAAAGTAAATGAATGGACCAATGGTGAGTGCAAATGAAAATCTGCTTTTATCCAATTTGCGCCATCAGAGAATAAATTATTTAATTTTTTATTGCTCATTTTTCTACCTCTTTTTAATTTACTCCCACCAAATTAACGGCTTAATAAGTTTATAATCCAATTCTTTTGTGTTTATCCTGGTCCCGTCAATAAATTCCACTTCATAGTCTGAAATCCGCTTGATCCACTTTCCGCTAAGATTTGACAAAGTCTCGGCAATATCGATGCTTGTCCCGAGCGGAGCCGAGAGATTCGGATATAGCTTCGCCAAATCCACAGTCACTTTATTATTCTCATAATCAATTTCCAATGCCTTTAGCATCTTCTCGTCTTTCATAAAGACATATTCCTGATAAGGCGATTTTCCCGGAACACTAAACAAATCCCCATCTTTATATTTGCAGTTTGCCAGCGCTTCTTCATATTGCTCAAGCTCGTAGTATTTAAGAAAGTGACCAATACCTTTTCCTTCGTATGCTCTTCCATTTTTCCAATTGTCGCTAAAAACAACCTTTTTTACACGAGGTATAATTGTGTTATTAAAATAATTTCCCATTTCTACTAAGATATATTTGCGCTTCTTGCCGTCCTTGCGATTTAAATTTATAACAGCTTGTGCAGTCGTACCACTGCCGGCAAAGAAATCGAGCACAATATCATCAGTTGATGCGCTCGCAGCGCCAATAAGCTTTCCATATAGGGAAACTGGGTGGCAATAAGGAAAATCAAGCCCTAACGGATCAAGATCCGCCTTACCCTTTCGGGCATCCTGAATTACAGAAGAGATCTGTCTTTTAGTTTCCACGGTTAATTGGACTTTTTGGCGAGGTTGGATAGTTTCATCTTCTCCAAACATAATCTCGCCTCTTTTCATCATTCTTTGAAGTGTTTCGGGAGTACGTGAAAAGCCGTTAGGTGGAACAGGGCAGGGCTTTCCTGTAACGGGGTGTATAAGAGGCTTGTGAAACTTTGGATCGACTCGCGGTTCGGGAGCTCTTAAACTGACACTTTGATAAATGCGTCCCTGTTCATCCAAAAAGCGATATGCCTTTTCGCCACCCGTCAATTCCGGGTTGCTACTTACCCATGCTGCATATTCTTTTTGTGCTTTTTCTGTTACACCGCCATTTTTTTGCACTATTTTTTCCGCCGCCTTTAACATCAAAAGAATACTATCATTCCGTAAGTAAATCGGCGTTTCTTGTCTTGAGCGCCAAATAATATACTCGTGCTGTGTGGCAACACCCCTGCCTGCATTCATCGGATTTCGTTTATCCCACACGACAGTCCCGGCATTAGCGACTGAAAATTGCTCAAAAAGCAGTTGTAGGTGTTCATATTCATTTTCGTCAATGTGACACAAGAACGATCCGTCACGTGATATTAGCTCAAAACCTATTCGTATTCGATTCTCCATCATGGTTAGCCAGCTCGAATGCTGATATGTATTTACATACAAAAATCCACTCGTCTCTGTGTTATACGGTGGATCAATATGAATACACTTAATTCGTTCTTTAAACTTCGGCAGAATCGTATTTAACGCCTGATAATTTTCGCTTTTGATCAGCCAGCCGTCCAATTGATTATCCAGATCATCAAACAACGCCAATATTTCAAGTTCTAAATCCTTAAAATATTTTGTGTCAATCGGCAGATGCTCATACTTTTTAGATAAATGCGTTCCCGTTAAATCGGTTTCAAAAATATCTTCAACTTTGAATTTGTCATCAACTATTCCGAGCTCTTGCCACTCTTTTATCTGCTCTTTTATGCCTCGATCTTTAAGTATTTTTTCAATAACTTTATAAGATTTTTCGCTTCGCTCAGAATGACAGGCGGAAAGAATCCTGTCCAGCGTAATCACATAATTGCTGTTTCTCACAAACTTAGGCTTATTCCAGATTTTTACCAGCTCATCTTCGAACTGGGAGATGAAATCAATTATTTTAAACGCAATATCTTTGAGAATTTGCAATTGATCCACTCTTTCGGAAGACCATTCTTTGGCTCCATCCCAAAAGTATTGATAACTCCAGAGTTTAAATTGCTCTTGTAAAAATGCTTTGGCGTTTTTATTTATGAAAAAGTCCACTTCAGACTGCTTGCCAAAAACGCGAAAAGCCTTTTCCAGTTCTTCTTCTTTTATTGCGACGCCGTTCTTCTTTAGCGCTTTTAATATCTCGTCTGTTTTAGTCTTGCGCCCTTTTTCAGAATATGTCACAGTAAAATCAATTATCCCGTCTGCCCGCCGAAGCCCTGGCGCAGGCGGATCTTCACTGACTTGCTTTAATTCAAAAACAAGCGCGCGTTTTTCGTTGGCTTTCTTATTTTCAATATTTGAAGCGTCAAAATAAAACCTAAAACCATCAAATTCTACCGGCATGGAGCGAAAAATCCGGTCGGTTTTGACATAGTAGAGCATCTGCGTTTTCCAAAAAAGAATGACATCTTTTTCGTCCGTATAAACTTTTTCGTAAATGTTGTTATGGAAAGGGGTGGAATTAAAATAAATGGATCCGCTTTCAGTGAAGTAACGGCTGAAAAAATAATACAGCTTGTCAAAAAGCTCTTCCCTGAATTTGGGATATTTTTCCAGCGCTTTTTCAGTATCGCCTTTGAGCAGTTTTTCTATCTGCGAATAATAGCCGGATTTTATTCGCATTAAATTGATAAAACCGCCTTCACCTTCGATTTTTGCACCGATAAAAACATCCTGAAGTGCTTTATAAAATTTTTGCTCTTTAGTCATATTAACCGCTATTTATAAGTTGGAAGGTTTGCTTCTATTTTAAAACATTTTCTCCTTAGATATATGATTAAAATCCCTGCAAAATAAAAAAAGAAATATTTTGTTTAATCTCCGTTATATGTCTGTTTCGACTTGTTGGGATTGTATTTTTCCCATCCTTATTTCTTCTACGATTAAACAAAAGCAATAACATTAATAATGACTCACGGTTTCCTTTTCCTAAAAGGCAGGTTTTCGAATTTATGTTTACCTCTTTTATATGAGAGCCTTCAGGTTGGCTTCTAACTTCTTCAGCTGCTTCCGGTTACGTTGTTCTTTCTCCTTTTCCCGGGTGACAACATCTTTGGGCGCCTTTTCCAGGAAGTTCTGATTCGTCAGTTTTACAGAAAGTGATTTCAGAAGACCTTTTAAGCGATTTATTTCCTTTTCTAGCCGCTGTCTCTCAGCCGCTACATCGATTAACCCTTCCAGGGGAATGAAAAATTCTGTCCCATGAACAACAATCGTCGACGCCGGATGAGGTCTTACCCCGTCCCGGACGATGCGAATATCGGCAACTTTTGCAAGATTTTTAACATATTCTGCCAGAGATTCATTTTGAATTAATTTAAGTGGCAACTGCTCGTCATCCCCCTGCACAATTAAATTTAATTGGGCGGACGGCGGGATATTCATTTCGCTGCGTGCGGTCCTGAGGGCTGTGATCATTTCCTGAATTACTTCAAAGGTTTCTTCAACAGTCGGATCGTCGCTATGGTAGCGAATTCTCGGCCAATCGGAAACTACAATGTCCGGTTCGGATTTTGTTTTCAGATGCTGATATATTTCCTCGGTAATAAATGGCGCATAAGGGTGCAAAACTTTTAGGGTGTTTTTTAAAACATAAATTGCTACCGATAGCGCAGTGCGTTTTTCCGCCGGGGATTTTTTATACAGGCGATCTTTGATTAATTCGATGTACCAGTCACAGTAATCACTCCACATAAAATCATAGATCGTGCGGGCGATTTCATCAAAGCGGTACCGTTTTAAACTACTTTCCACTTTTGCTAAGGCTGTTTTCAACCGAATCAGAATCCATTTGTCGGCAAGAGTTAACTCTATATCTGCGGGTACAAATTCCTCTTCGAGAATGGAATCATCATCCAGGTTCATCAGGATAAACCGGGAAGCATTCCAGACCTTGTTCATAAAATTTCGACCGACCTCGAGCCTTTCTTCGGAAAAAAGGATGTCCTGCCCCTGGGGCGCAATCAGCATCATACCGTAGCGCAACGCATCGGCGCCGTATTTGTCAACGAGAACGAGAGGATCGGGAGAGTTACCCAGAGACTTGCTCATCTTGCGACCTTTGATATCCCGGATAATTCCGGTGAAGTAAACGTCCTTAAAGGGAATGTCGTCCATAAATTCCAGACTCGCCATGATCATACGAGCCACCCAGAAAAAGATAATATCCGGTCCTGTTACGAGAGTATCCGTGGGGAAAAAGGCTTTCAAGTCGTCCGTTTTTTCGGGCCAGCCCATGGTCGAAAAGGGCCATAGCCAGGAGCTAAACCAGGTATCCAGCACGTCGTTTTCCTGCAACACCTGAGCGCCGCATCGCGGACATTGGGCGGGATCTTCCAGCAGCGCATCCATCCAGTCACAATCGGTACAGTAAAACACCGGAATTCGATGCCCCCACCAAAGTTGCCGGGAAATACACCAATCCCGGATATTATTCATCCAATGGTAGTATGTTTTAACCCATCTGGCAGGGTGAAATTTTATTTTTCCTTCTTCAACCGCTCTGATAGCCGGCTCCGCGAGAGGCTTCATCTTAACAAACCACTGTTCGGAAAGATAGGGTTCGATCATCACACCGGCTCGCTCACTATAGCCGACGCTATGTGTATAGTCTTCAATTTTTTCAAGAAAACCAAGGCGTTCCATTTCGGCGACAACCAACTTGCGCGCCTCAAAGCGGCCTTTGCCCGCCACTAATGGTCCCGCGGCAGCATTCATTGTGCCGTCGGGATTCATGATGTTGATCTTTTCCAGACCGTAGCGCTCGCCAATTTCAAAATCGTTAGGGTCGTGAGCTGGAGTAACTTTCACCGCGCCGGTTCCGAATTCTATATCCACAAAATCATCGGCTACAATCGGAATTACCCTGTCCATTATTGGTAAAACGACATTTTTGCCAATCAGGTGAGCGAAGCGTTCGTCTTTGGGATTAACGGCAACACCCGTATCGCCCAGCATGGTTTCCGGGCGAGTCGTAGCGACTGTTAAATATCCCGCTCCATCTTCGAGGGGATAACGAAAATACCACAGATGTCCCGGAGTTTCTTTATAAATAACCTCTTCATCGGAAAGTGCGGTTTGGGAAACAGGACACCAGTTGATAATCTTGCGCCCCCGGTAAATCAGCCCCTTTTTATACAAATGCACAAATACCTGACGCACAGCCAGGGAAAGCCCGTCATCAAGAGTAAAACGCTCTCGCTCCCAGTCGCAGGAGCTGCCGATTTTGCGCAACTGGTTTAATATGATAGATTTATGTTTATTAGCCCAATCCCAGACAATGTCAACAAATTCATCCCGCTCAAAATCATGGCGGGTTTTGCCTTTTTTGCGAAGCTCTTTTTCAACAACATTTTGGGTCGCGATCCCGGCGTGATCAGTACCCGGTAGCCAGAGGGTTTCGTAGCCGCTCATCCGGGCATAACGGACTAAAATATCCTGAAGGGTGTTATTCAGAACATGTCCCATTGTTAATATTCCCGTCACATTTGGCGGCGGAATGACAATGGTATAGGATTTCTTATTGGTTTGATTATCGGCGTGGAAATAGCCTTTTTCCAGCCAATGGGAATACCAACGTGATTCGACTTTATTGGGATCATAAACCTTATCTAATTGAACTGCCAAAATTTACCTCTTAACTTTCAATGATTAAACTGAATGCCGTTGTCAATTTCAAAACATTCTGATTTGCTTGTTTCAAACGCCGGCTGAGTACCTGCGCAATATTGCGCATGACTTTATTTCCGATTTCCGGATATGTATTACAAATATGAAAAAATTCGTCTCTTTCAATCCGGGCAACACTACAAACCGTACCGGCTTTTACCGTCGCAGTACGCAGATCATCTTCGCTGAACAGACTCATTTCACCGAAAAACGGGTGGGCTTCACTGGAAAGCGATAGCAAACTTTTTTCACGTGTATCCGATTGGGTAGTGTCGGTTTTCAGGGTCAATGCCTGAGTAATCTCGACTTTCCCGTCCAGCAACAGCAGAATCGAATCGCCTTTCTCACCCTCCCGGATAATTGTATCGCCTTTCATAAACCGAATCGGCATAATTACCTTACAGAACTTGTCAATCTGATCTTCGGTCAACCCAGAGAATATTTCGTATTCTCCTAACATTCTCTTGTCATAATTGTATGTGTTTTTTCGTTTCATTATACCAATACTATGGCTTTTTCGTTTTCCCGGATAATATATTCATCTTCAGGGTTTAAATTAACAATGGTTTTATTTTCTTCACCCAAAGTCTTGCCCGCCTCTTTGAGCTTACGCTCAATAAAGGCATCGAGATGACTGGAATCCGAAGAGAGAAAATCCCCCATACCGATAGACTCGACTTCCGCTAAGACTCCCAAAGCCACCATGTGATGCTGATTTTTGAAAAACTGCGCCACCTCTGCAAAAGTCTTACCCCTGAAGCGTGATGGAATTACGACCGTTGAAAGCCGGTGATCGCTTTTAGCGCTAAGCAATTTTGATACAATATTGGACATGCCCGGTTCAAGCACATCGCTGGCAACAAAATAATCCACAAACTGATCGCTGACGATTACTTCATCCGCTCTGGCACGTTTGACATGAATTTCATTTTCCGGATTCATAATAAAGGCAATCACCTTTTTCTTGGGATAGCTGGATTTGATATTCAGTGTGGCAAGCAGAGTCTTTTCATCGGCAACCAGCGCATCATATTGAAACAGGTTGGGAAGCAGGATGATTGTTTTCGCTTCTTTAATGCCGGCTCGTTCCAGGGGGGCATTGCGGGTATAATCCCCACGAATAAACTTGACCTTATTTTTACTAAAACGGTCAAGAATGCTGTTGATCTCGTCCTCGGGAAGTTCATTTACCATAATAATTTTGGGTGGTTTTTGCTTAGCGAGTTGAAAAAAAGTTTCAATAATGGATTCTGCCCGGTTATTCCAGCCGCAAATAATGATATGATCTTCAAAATTTATCGATTCCAAACCTTGCTCCTCCCTGATTTTTTTCGTCACTAAGATCGACGAGATCGAGGCTGTGATTAAAGATACCAGAATTACTCCGGAAGTCATCACCAGGATGCCAATGACCCGGCCTCCCGTCGTTATCGGCCGAATATCACCGTAACCAACCGTAAAAACCGTAACCAACGTCCACCAGACTGAATCCCACAGACCGGAATACTCGCCCGGATTTTCTACACCCTCAAAATGAAGCACCAGCGTCGCCGCCACAACCGTCAGCAGTGCCAGGCTCAGGAATATCCTGAAGATTGTCCGCGAAAAGATGGACTTTAAAGTTTCAAAAAAATTCAAATTTGGTCTACTCTCTTAGCCTGTTTAATTCATAAATCTTGTCACTTCCAAAGGAATCCCCTTGGGAAAAGACACCCCGCCTGCTGCGGGCAGGTAAGACTCTAAGAATTAAGAAAATATAGATATTGAAATACACGAAATAAATCAAAATCTATGTCCTCTCCTTTTATCTTTATTTTTATATTAAACATCACTTTGTGTCTTGCTCCATGGGAGTTCCCCCGGAAGTGCCTCGTGGCTATGAATAATTTAGGTTAGAAAACGTCAAAATACAGATTTGATTTTACTCAAAATGCACGGTAAAGTCAACGGCACCAAATCCAGCTAAAACGTCAGCAAGGCAGAGATTCGGCAAACCGTTCCTCTGAAAAACTTAATTCGACCTATACCTGTCAGGTTCAATCAATTAATCCTAATCTAAAGAAAAAGAATCTAATAAACCTGACAGGTACAATCAGTGAATCTTGAAGAAAATCGCTTCCATTTAAACTGAAATTAATTATCTATTGCGCCTTCGTTGATCCAGTCTTCAATCAGCTTAATCTGCATAGCGCTAAGCGGCTCCAGCCCCTGAGGCATGCGGGTGCTTAAAATACTCTGCTCAATTGCCGGTCTGGAGACGGCTTCATATAACAGGCTGTGATCGGCATCGCCGGGTCTGACAACCGGACCGTTCTCACTGTCACCAGCCATCAGAGCGGCATAGCTCGACAAATCCAGGTTCCCGGACCTGCCGCCACCTAAATGACATGGATAACAACTGGAACTGCCGGTTTTAAAAATAGGTTCAATATCATGGGCATAGCTGACCGAAAGATTGACATCGTTATTACAGCCGGTCATTGCTATAAATAAAAAACACACGGATAACGATAAAAGCCTGTCTGTTTTCATGGAAACAACCCTTTTTAAAATATTTGAGTGATACTGAATGAGGTAATTGATCCGGCGTCACCGAGAGCGACAACAGCGATATCAAAACAAAAAGATTTGATATTGATACCGGCGCCGGCGGAAGATGACGCGAAAAAGTTTTTAAATGTTTCCTGTCCCTGAATGCTAAAACGACGGGTGGAAGTACCCCATCTCAGAAAGAGATGTTTATTTAATATAAATTCACCGCCAATTTTGACGATGTATTCTTCCGGGTAAGCCTCATAGGTGTCAAGCGATAAAATCATTGGTAAATGGTCAAGTTTTTTCGAAATGCCAATCATTATAGTGGCAGGTAATTTCTCGTTATCGTTGGCATACCCGTCAAGAAGCGTACCGAAATTATGGTAGCTGAGACCGACTGCGAATGTTGAAACATCATCATAATAGAAAACCCCGAGAGTTCCGAGTAATGCCCGGGCGGATAACGAATTCAGCTGTGATTGGGAATATCCCGTTGAAACGCCTAAACTTATTCGGCGGGTCAGTTGAATTCCATAGTTGAGCCGGAAAGATAAATCACTGACATTAAAAGACCCGGTTTCATTACCGCTCCAATCACGTTCAGTGAAGGAGCCGTAATCCAGATAATTGAGCAGCAATCCAAACTTTCCCTGTATTGGCGTCTGAAAGACCCAAAAGGCGGATGAGGATAATATATCCAGAGCAAATGCAGTGTAATTGATTTGCCATAAATTAGCGCTGCGGGAAATTACGGCGGGATTATAAAGAATGCCGGAGGCGTTTTGAGATTGGCTGCTGGTAGCTGACCCCATGCCCCATCCCCGGGCAGTAACCGGATGGTTTAATCCCTGAAACAGAGCCTGGCTGTTAAGCCTCGATACAGGAATGAACAGCAGGAAAATAATTGGCAAGACGATCTGTTTTTTCATTCTATGTGTATCTCATTTTCTTCAACGTTCCACTTCTGAAGTGTCTTTTTGTTCCGGAACCTTTTCGCAAAATATGCACAAACAAGCAATGCCGGTATAATTAACCAAATTATATTCTGAATGTCCAAGAGAAAAATCCAACGATACTGTTTATTTATATATTTTTGCCAATAAAAGTCCAGTGTCTCCGGCTCGATGTCCGTGACTGCATATAAACTTTGGTAAAAATCCTTTTTATCCAATAATGTTTTGAAAAGATCCGTCAGTACTGATTGACCGTATACATGGATTAAAAATTCGATGACGGTACCACTCTCGGCGTAAGCCAACTCGGCTTGCAAGTGATTGTATTTTAGAAAATCGGACAATGCGGATAGCGGAATAATCGCATTTTGAGCCAGAGCACGGGAAACCTTGACTCTGCTTTGGAGATCATATTGATTGGTTATATAAACTGCCAGACCTTCATTAAACCAGGTTGGAGTGATGTTCAGGGGAATCAGAAACCCCTGCCGGAGATGTACCAGTTCGTGACGGATTGTCTCGCGGTATGCCCGTAATGTTGAATTGTTTAAGTCGGGCGTTTTGACAACAACGACCTTTTGAGGGAACATGGTGACTGCTGCGGTCCATGGTGGTAAAGGTGTGCCGGTTTTGCGTTCAAATCCCGCTTTGGAATTTACCAGAATATATTTGATAGGGTATGAAGATTCCCCAAAAAGGGCTGTCAGATCGGAGTTGCTGTTTTTTAGGACATTCAGAGTATATTCGGCAAGTTTGCGGTAAGATTCGGGATAGTAAATATAAATATTGCCGACATTCAGCTGTTGTTCATTTGCCCACAAAGCAGTGGAAAGAATAAGCAACAACAGGATCCGGATAAAACACATTATAACAAATCCATGGGATCGATCTCAACATTGATTTTCGCCCGCCGGCTGAGAGTCCGGTAAGTGGAAGAGGTGATAAATAATTTCAACAGACGACGCAGGTTCGAGCCGTTGGGATCGTAATCTTTTCTGGACTTGATAATTGCGATATAACGATAGCGGTTTTTTATTTTACTCAGGGGTGCCGGCGCCGGTCCCAGAACATCCATCTTTTGTTTCTTCTGCCGAAGATACTGGCAAACCTGATTGGCGACTTTAGCCGCGCGATCGTCGTTCAAGTCGGTTACCAGAATTGAAGCAATGCGACTGAAGGGTGGATAGTTAATCGGATTTCGGTCACTCAGCTCCATTGCTGTAAATTTAGCGAAATTTTGCTGTACGGCGCAACGGATCGTAGAATCTTCAGAATTGAATGTCTGGATGATGACTTCTCCCTGAATCCGGCCCCGTCCGGCTCGACCAGCGACCTGGTAGAGCAACTGAAATACTCGTTCTCTTGCTCGAAAATCCGGCATAAACAGACCGATATCGGCATTTAAGACACCCACCAGAGTAACATTGGGGAAATCGAGTCCCTTGGCAATCATTTGAGTACCTAAAATAATGTGAATTTCCCCTTTTTCAAATTGCCGCATAACTCGTTGTGAAAACCCCTGTTGCCGGGTTGTATCTAAATCCATACGGACAATATTGTAATCCGGGAACTGCTCATTTAAGATATCTTCAACTTTCTGCGTTCCAAAACCGGGATAAAGAAATTTATTAGACTGGCACTTGGGACATTGGCTGGGTGGAGTTTCAATCCGGTTACAGTAATGACAGAGCATATTGCCGGTGCTTTTATGGTAGGTCAGCGCTATATCGCAATTTCGGCAGCGCGGAATCCATCCGCAATCCGGGCAGAGGACGACATTGGAATAACCGCGTCTGTTTTGGAGCAGAATTACCTGTTCACCCTTCTGAAGTTTTTCGTCAATCTTTTTAAACAGAAGACGGGAAAAGGGCGCATTGTAATCACCGCTTTCTTTCCACTCCGTTTTCATATCTACAACGTGAATAATGGCGGAAAGCGCCTCAGAGTAACGCTGTTTCAATTCAATTTTTGTGAATTTCCCGGTTGCGGCATTATACAGACTCTCCAGGCTTGGAGTAGCCGATCCCATAACGACCGTAGCACGGTTGTCCAGAGCTCGCATCAGGGCGGCATCCCGGGCGTGATAGCGGGGTTCTTGCTCGCGTTGTTTGTAAGAACCGTCATGCTCTTCATCGATAATAATAAGCCTGAGATTGTCCAATGGCAACAGAATTGCGCTCCGTGCGCCAATAACGACCGGATAGGCACCGGTTCGAATCTTTTGCCACAGCACACTTCGTTGGGCTCTGCTCAGGTGGCTGTGCCAAATTGCAATTTTATCTTTGAACTCCCCGCGGAATCGACCGGCGAGATGAGTTGTCAGGGTAATTTCCGGCACCAACACCAGAGCGCTGCCACCCATTGAAAGAACATGATTAATCAGTTTTAAATACACTTCGGTTTTACCGCTGCCTGTAACTCCCTGCAACAGATAAGGCGCAAACTTGTTACTTTCAATACTAGCTGCAATGATCTGATAGGCCTGTTCCTGTTCAGTACTTAGCGCAATTGTTTTTTCTTTAATATGAAAGTCTTTCCAGAGATCATCTTCGGTTTTGTCAATCTCTTCAATGGTTATGATTCCTTTATTCACAAGCTGCTTAAGGGCCGTTTGTGAAAATTGCTGAATTTCATCAGGCGGTATGACTTTATTTTTTAAGAGGGTTTCAATAATTTCCCACTGCCGCGGTGCCCTTTTTTGAAGTGAGCCCGTTACAGAAGGATTAAGATCAAAATGGTGCTCCAGACGAATAGTTTTTGCCCGATTTTGGTGTCTCCCGGGAGAAGTAAAAACCGGTGATTCGGTAATGAATCCCGACTGCTTAAGCCCGATAATGGCTTCACGTAAAAAGCGTTTTTCATATTGGGACGCCAGACTGGATAGTAAAATAGATCCGCTTTTGGCAACTCTTGCATATATATCTAAATATTCTGCGGGAAGGTCTTCGGGGTCAGTATCCGTACAATACAATCGCCGTTTTTTCTGAATCTGATATTCAGCCGGAATAGCTGCAGAGAGAGTTTTACCAAGGGGGGCTAAGTAATAATTAGACAATTTAACCAGAAACAGGAACAGTTTTGCCGGAATCAACGGCTCCCGATCGATAATCTCAATAACATCTTTGATGTGAATATTGTCAGGTGGCGGTACGTCGGATTCGACAATGAAACCGGTTTTGGGAACGTTTCGCAAGGGCGCAACAACGCGCTGCCCCGGGAAAATCGGGAAGACATTATCCGGTTTTATCCGGTATGTAAAAGTCTGTCTTAATGACGACGGAAAGGTAATATTTACAAATGTATCGGACATGTGCACAAAAAATATACTTCGATTTAATAGATTTCACAAGACTTTAAGAATTATAAACCGGGATTCTTACAAAAAAAAGACGAAGCATTTTGTGCTTCGTCTTTAATATTGGTCAAAAACAATAATAATCAGGCTTTAATAACCCAAAGCTTTACCGTGGCTGTGACTTCGGGGTGCAGTTTGACCGGAACTTCATATATTCCGAGAGCCTTGATGGGCTCTTCGAGAAGAATTTGGCGTTTGTCAATTTCGTAGCCCTTGTCCTTCAGTTGCTGGGCTATATCCTGAGAAGTTACTGCGCCGAATATGCGATCTTCTTCACCAACCCGAACTGGGATGGTAAGAGATAGCGATTTGAGTTTCGCAGACAGATCGGTAGATTTTTTTAATACCCGATTTTTTTTCTGTTCTTTCTGGCGAGCTATCTCCTGAAAATGCTTGATGTTGTTTTTATCGGCTTTCAGAGCAAAGCCTTTGGGAATTAAATAGTTCCGGGCATAACCGTCCTTTACGTTCATCTGGTCGCCGGCGTTTCCCAAACCGTCTTGGTCCTGAAGTAAAATAATTTGCACAATTGCCTCCTGTGTGTCAGCTTTGGTTAGTTTTGAGTAACGTCATAAGCATAGGGCAGCAACGCAATGTTACGGGCACGTTTGATTGCTCGGGTCAGTTCCCGCTGGTGTTTTGCACAGGTTCCCGTGATTCTGCTGGGGATTATTTTGCCCTGTTCCGTGATAAACCGTCTCAAGACTTTGTAGTTTTTATAATCGATAGCCTCTCTGTGATTTTCACAAAATTTACATATTTTCTTTTTGTTTACCATTGCCATAGTATTCCCTTTCTATAGATTGCGAGATTGAGGTTTGATGTGAATCAAACTCATCCTCAGTGACAATTATTCTCCTGATTTCTGATCTGGCTCCTGTCTGCTTTTCTCTCTTACTTCCGGTTTTTCTTCCAGTGCAGTGACGAGATAAGAGAGAATTTCGGGTTTTATCTTCATCCAGTTTTCAAGTTCACGGTTGATTTTGGAATTTTCGGATTCGTACTGAATCAGTACATAGGTGCCATATTTTTGTTTTTCAATCGGATAAGCGAGACGGCGCTTACCCCAGTCCTCCAGATTCAAAATATTACCATCCAGATTACTAATTTCCTTTTTTACATCTTCAATCGTATTAGTTAATTTTTCCTGTTCATGATTCGGATGAACAATGAAAAGATTTTCGTAATATCTCACAGGCTAGACTCCTTATGTTAAAATACGTTCAATTATTACCTTATTAGCGGCGCAATAACGAGTGATACGACGGTCATTAACTTTATGATAATATTCAACGACGGTCCGGCGGTGTCCTTAAATGGATCGCCCACTGTGTCGCCTATTACAGCGGCTTTGTGAGGATCACTACCTTTACCACCCAGATTTCCTTCTTCAATATATTTTTTTGCATTGTCCCAGGCACCACCGGCATTGGCCATAAAAACAGCCATTAAAACACCGGTAACCGTAACGCCGGCTAATAATCCACCCAGCATTTCTTTGTTCAGAAATCCTAACACGGGGGGAATTACCACCGCCAAGGTACCCGGCAAAATCATTTTTTTTATGGCGGCTGCGGTAGAGATATCGACGCATTTGGAAAAATCAGCCGTAGTCTTCCCTTCCATGAGACCCTTTATTTCGCGAAATTGCCGCCGAACTTCCTTGATCATCTCAGATGCAGCTTCACCTACGGCTTTCAATGCCATACTGCTGAATAAAAACGGCAACATCCCGCCAATCAGAAGACCTGCAATAACGAAAGGGTTGGTCAGGTCAATGGATTCAATCTGCGCCGAGCTTTGAAATGCCGCAAAGAGAGCCATAGCCGTCAATGCAGCTGAGCCAATAGCAAACCCCTTACCCACGGCGGCTGTGGTATTTCCAACCGCATCTAATTTATCGGTCCGTTTGCGAACGTCTCTGCCAAGCATCGCCATTTCGGCAATACCACCGGCATTATCGGCGACGGGTCCATAGGCATCGATGGCAAGCTGAATACCGGTCGTTGATAACATTCCGAGCGCGGCGATGGCAATTCCATACAATCCGGCGACCGTATAGGCTACCATGATTGCGCCGGCAATGAAAATGATCGGCCACATTGTTGACATCATTCCCAGGCTCAGACCGGCGATTATGTTCGTTGCCGCACCTGTCAGAGATTGTTGCGCCACCCATTGAGTCGGTTTTTTGGATCCTGCCGTGTAATATTCTGTAATCAAGCCTATGGCGACACCGGCGGTTAAGCCGGCTAAGATTGCCGTGAAAATGCCAAAAGCGCTAATCGAAGTACCGGCAACCGAAATATTGTGCGGAAGAAACAGTTTAGTGACGGGATAAATCAGCAGTAGCATTAATCCATCCGCCGCAAAAGTGCCCCGGTTAAATGCTTTTTGAGGATCGCCGCCTTCCCTGGTCTTAACGAGTAGAGTTCCGATCAGAGAACAAATAATTCCCAGACCTGCCAGCGCTAGAGGCAATACAACAAGATTTAATCCAAATAAGGCTCCCAGTACCATAGCGCCGATGATGGAACCCACGTAACTTTCAAATAAATCGGCGCCCATGCCGGCAACATCGCCGACATTATCACCGACATTATCGGCAATTGTAGCCGGATTTCGAGGATCATCTTCGGGAATACCCGCTTCGACCTTGCCTACCAGGTCAGCCCCGATATCGGCAGCTTTGGTGTAAATACCACCGCCGACACGGGCAAATAATGCAATTGAACTGGCACCGAAGCTGAACCCACTCAAAATCGGTAAAACCAGTTCTGTTAAGTTTTCATTAGAGGTCCCAAAGGCTTTACTGTATATGATAAATAACAGGGATAGTCCAAGTAATCCCAGACCGACGACACTCATACCCATAACTGAACCGCTTGAAAATGCTATTTTCAGAGCCTTATTTAATCCGAATCTGGCAGCCTGAGTCGTACGCACATTAGCAGTGGTCGCAATCTTCATCCCAACAAAGCCGGTTAGACCGGAACAGAGCGCTCCGCAAATAAAGGAAACTGCAACCAGGCGGTTCCAACCTTTATTACCAATTAAAAGTAATACCGACACTGCCGCTAAAAAGATAATTAATACCCTATACTCCCGATATAAGAAAGCCATCGCGCCTTCGCGGATATGCCCGGCAATAGTCTGCATCGTATCATTTCCGGCGTCTTGTCTGGAGACCCAAACCGCCCTTATGAAGGCGAATACCACTGCCGCTATACCGGTGACAATCGTAACATAAATCCAGTTAAATGATGTTTCGGCAACCATTATGAAGCTTCTCCCTTTGATAACTCTGTAAGATCCCATCTATTGTATCTATTCATAACATGTTCAATATCACAAGAAAGGAAATCTTCTGCCACTTTTGCCGCAGTCTCGATTACGTTTTTAGCTATCGGTATTTCGGCTTTACGAAAATTATCCAGAACATAATCTTCGGCGGCAACGCCTTCATCCTGAGGACCAATCCCGAGACGTAAGCGGGGAAATTCCCGACTCTCTAACTGATCGATAATAGATTGAATACCCCGATGTCCGCCGGAAGAACCGCGTTTTCTTAAACGAACCTTTCCAAGAGGCAGATCGATATCATCATAGATAACCAGTAGATCTTCAGGAGTCAGGTTGTAACTATGCAAAATGTCGCGGGCGGCGACTCCGCTGTTATTCATATAGGTCAGCGGTTTACACAAACAAACCCCGACCGAAACAATATCTGTTTCGCTCCAGACATAGGGTTTCCCAGATAAGCAAAATGATAGCTGTTTTTTATCTGCCAATCGATCGACTACCATAAATCCGAAATTGTGCCTCGTTTTTTCATATTGTTCCCCCGGATTGCCAAGCCCCATAATGACTTTCTGAATATTTTTGGTTGTAGCCAAAGGGCGTCTTGAAAAAAATCCGGCTATCATGGACAATTCTATAGTTATTCAGTGGTTTCTTCTTCAATCTCTTCGGGCTCTTCACCTTCTTCAACCGCTTCTTCTTCAGCCTTTGCACCGGTAGCTTTTACAACAGATACTATTGAAGATGTCGCGGGCGTCAAAATTTCCACATTTTCTATAGAGACATCGGCAACGCTGATAGAATCCCCAATATTTAATCCGCTGACATCTATGGTTACCACATCGGGAATATCACCGGCTTTACATTTGACATTCAGCTCCCAGATCTGTTGCGTCAACACACCGCCAAAATCCTTGACACCAATAGCGATACCTTCCAGATGGATGGGAACGTTAATATGAATCTCTTCTTTCATAGTAATTCCCATGAAGTCAGCATGAATTATTTCTTCAGTTACCGGGTTATACTGAAGGTCTCTCAGGATGCATTTATGTTTTTTACTGCCCATCTGGATCTCATACATATTCGCCCCGGAGTGAATTCCGGCTTTTAATGCTTTTAAATCGACGCTTAAAGCGACCGGTTTTCCCCGATGAAAATAATAAACAGCCGGGATTTGCCCCTCTTTGCGTAAAAGTTTTGTCGCACCTTTACTCATATTGGTACGCAATTCTGATTTTAGATTATAATCAGCCATATAAAATCTCCTTATTGTTAAAAGTCAAATAATGTGCTAATGGATTCTTCAAAATGAATGCGTTTTATTGCTTCCGCCAGCATTGGTGCGGCGGATAGGATTTCCAATTTAGGAAAGGTCCGTTCCCGTGGGATAGACAGGCTATTGGTAACGATAACTTTATCAATGGGAGCATCCATCATGAGCTGCACACAATTTCCGGAAAACAGACCGTGAGTGGCAACTACAGTAATTGTTTCGGCACCGTTTTCTTTTAATAACCTGACCGCCTGTGCCACGGTCCCGCCGGTGTCGATCATATCATCAATCAACAGTGCGTTTTTCACACAACTTTCACCGATCACATTCATTACTTCAGCCTGATTGGGTTGGGGACGTCGTTTATCGATAATTGATAACGGCAAACCCAGAATCTGAGCATAGGACCTGGCAAATTTAATTCCACCCACATCGGGAGCGACGATCGCGAAATCCTTACCGGCGGTCAATTTTCTTAGCGGCTCAATAAATATCGATTTGGCATAAAGATGGTCAAAAGGAATATTGACAAATCCCTGAATCTGGGTGGAATGCAAGTCCATAGCGACAATACGATCGGCGCCGGCATTGACAATTTCATCCATGATCAGGCGGGAAGAAATGGGAACCCGGGGTTGATCTTTGCGATCCTGCCGAGCATATCCGTAATAGGGAATAACGGCGGTAATGCGCTTTGCCGACGCCCGCCGGGCAGCATCGATAATTAAGAGCAATTCAAGAATATTTTCGGCGGGCGGATTCGTAGGCTGAACGATAAAAACGTCGGCTCCCCGAATATTTTCTTCGATACGTACCCAGATTTCACCGTCACTGAAATTGCCTAATGCAATTTTACCCTCTGACATCCCCAGGATTTCATTGATTTCCCGGGTCAGGTCGGGATTTGCTCTCCCGGAAAATATTCGCGCATTATTTTTCATAAATTCTTCTTCATATTAAAAATTGCTCGGGGACTTGGATTCGAACCAAGATTGACGGCTCCAAAGGCCGCAGTCCTGCCATTGGACGATCCCCGAATTATTTATGTTGTTTTTCTGTTAAAATATTGGAGTTGATATAAATGTGGTGTGTCTGTCGAAAGCTTTTCGAGCATGTTCTGCATTGTTTCTGTTTTTAAAAATTCCAAACACAGTCGAACCGCTTCCCGACAAACCGGCATATTGAGATCCTTCTTTTATAAGAAGCGTCTTGATGTTGCCGATTTCTGGATATGTTGAAAAAACAACAGACTCAAATTGATTTTCAAACAGCGACCATTGAATCTTACCCGATTCAAAAACGTCGTGAAATTTATAGCCTTCTTTCCTCTTTGTCAAGTTGAATTGTTGATAAGCCCATTTTGTGGAAATATGAATGGCAGGACAGATCAACAGTAAAGTGAACTGTCGGGGTAATTTCAAAGGTATGAGCTGTTCGCCAATTCCCTCGGCGCCCTGGGTCTTGCCATGGATATAAAATGCCACATCGGCGCCGATCTTTACGGCTATCCGGATTAGTTGTTGCTCGTCAAGTCCTAACTCCCACTGTTCGTTTAAAAATTTAATCACTGTAGCTGCATTTGAACTGCCGCCGCCCAGTCCGGCACCCACCGGAATAGTTTTCTGAAGATGAATATGCCAGTCCGGAGACTGTGGAGCCAATTGCTTCATTTCCGCATAAGCCTTTGAACATAAATTACGACCGTCGCAAGGAACCTTTGGATCGCTACAGCTTAGAATGTATCTCCGAGAAGGGGTGAAAGTTATAATATCGTGAAGATCGATTTCCTGAAATATTGTGCTGAGGGTGTGGTAACCGTTGGACAGTTTGCCGGTTATTCGCAGACACAGATTGATTTTGGCGTTTGAGCGGATTATATGAGACGTTCTATCCATTTATTTTTAATGCGGCGTCCAGGCGTTTTAAAAAGCGATCTTTCCCAAGAATTTCGGCAATCTTACTGATGTCGGGCCCATGTTCTTTGCCGATAATTGCCACCCGGATTGTCGTCCATAGCTGTTTACCCGTGACACGTGTTTCCTGCTGAACGGTTTTTACCATGGAGTGAAACGCGGCGCTATTCAGAATTCTAACCCGGACAACCTGGTTTTTCAGTGATGCTAAGACTGTGTGAAATTCAGGAGACCGGATCAAATCTTGCAGCTCGGTATTTTCGGATAATACCGGATCATTAAAGAAAAACGATCCTTTTTCCGGAATGTCACTCAATGTGCTAAGATAGGGTTGTAATAGGAGTAAAATTTCCCCGACTTTGTCCTTGGGCCAGTCTTGACAACTCTTATCGTCCGGAAGATATGGGCTTGCCAGCTTAAGCAAATTTTCCGGCTTAAGACCACGGATATACTGACTGTTCATCCACTGCAGTTTTTCCGGATTGAATATGGCACCGGCTTTGTTGATTCGCTTCAGGGAAAATGCCTGGATCAATTCTTCCAGATTGAATATTTCCCGGTTTGTTCCCGGATTCCAACCAAGGAGCGCCAGGAAATTGATCAGGGCTTCAGGCAAATACCCTTTTCGAAGATAATCCTCAACAGCGACATCGCCCTGACGCTTGGATAATTTGCTTCTGTCCGCATTTAGCAAGAGGGGCAGGTGGGCAAACTGCGGCAGCTTCCAGCCAAAGTATTCATAGAGAAGTTTGTGCTTGGGTGTACTGGGAAGCCACTCTTCGCCACGGATAACATGGCTGATCTGCATATAATGATCATCTACAACATTCGCAAGGTGATAGGTGGGAAATCCGTCGGATTTAAGCAGGATTTGATCCTCAAGTAAATCGCAGGCAAAGGTGACTTTTCCACGAACCAGATCGTAAATCTCGATAAATCCACTTGTCGGCACTTTCATGCGCACAACGGATGATTTACCGGCGGCAATGCGCTGTTCCGCTTCGTCTTTGGAAATATCCCGGCAGTGATTATCATAGCGGGGATTTTGGTTTTCCGCGATCTGCTGTTCCCGAAGGGATTTCAGTCGATCGGTGCTGCAGAAACAGTGATAGGCGTGTCCGGCTTCAATCAGCTGGTTGATATGCTCACGGTAAATGGACAGGCGTTGTGATTGTATATATGGGCCGAATTCTCCACCGACATCAGGTCCTTCATCGTGATAGATGCCGGTCCATTTTAGGGTGCTGATCAGGTTCTCGACCGCCCCTTCAATTTTACGCTGTTGGTCGGTATCCTCGATTCTCAAGATGAACACACCATTATGTTTTTTGGCATAGAGATAATTATACAGAGCAGTTCGTAAACCGCCAACATGCAGATAGCCCGTTGGACTGGGAGCGAATCTTGTTCTAATCACTGACTGCGCGTCTCCTTTCCGATGTTTTTTTATAAATTTTATATATAACGTAGCATAATACAGCAAATATGAGCAAGTAATCTGCGATTGTATTATAACCCGACAGCCACTCTTTGATTGCGGTCCAGTTTTCACCCAATTCTTTCCCCAGGATAAAAATCGTTCCGTTCCATAACAGAATGGCGACGACTGTAAAAGAGAAGGCGCGTGGATAAGATATTTTTGAAAATCCGGCAAACAGGGCTAAAGCCAAACGGCTACCAGGTATTAGCCGTCCAATCATTAAAAACCAGTTCCCAAACTCGTGGAAATAATGATCGATTTTATGCATTCTCCTTAAAGGCATAAAAGGAAATTTACGCTGCTCAAAAAAATCCCGCCCCCAATACCGACTCAAGGAAAAAGCCAGTGTAAATCCGGCAATGCTGCCCAAAACGGTTAAAACAAAAGTCAGAAGGGGGGACAGCGTTCCGCGCCCGGCAAGATAGGCTGAAAAAATTAAAACGGCGTCTCCTGGCACCAACGGGAGAATGTTTTCCATAAAAATAAACAGGAGTAGGACAAAATAGATAATAACAGGGCTTGTTTCAGCAATCGTATAAAAGTAGTTTTCCATTAGTATCCTATCAATGCCGTGGCAAAAGCGGCAATCCCCTCTTCTCTTCCGGTAAATCCCATTTTTTCCGTTGTTGTAGCTTTTATTGAAATACTATCTTTCGACACTTTCATAACAGCTGCCAGGACTTGCTGCATGGCAGCAAAATGAGGTGCGATTTGGGGGCGTTCGGCAATAACGGTGACATCGACATTGCCGATATAATAATGGTGTTCCTGAATTAGATTAACCACCTTTTCAAGCAGGATAATGCTGGAGATATTGCGATATTGGGGATCGGTATTGGGGAAATGAGTGCCAATATCGCCCAATCCGGCAGCGCCCAAAAGAGCATCGATAATCGCATGTATGACAACATCAGCGTCGGAATATCCCTCCAGCCCTTTTTCAAAGGGGATGCTTATTCCTCCGAGAATCAACGGTTTGCCAAAAGTAAAAGAGTGGGCGTCGATACCGTGACCTATACGAAAATTAAAATTTTTCATACCAGACCTTTCTCAAAAATTGATTGTGCCAAAATCAGGTCTTGCCGGCTGGTTATTTTAATATTCCACGCATCGCCCTCGATGACACGTATCCTCCCGCCAATTCGTTCAACCAGAGCGGCATCATCGGTAACGGTGACACCGTCATGATAGGCCTGTTCGTATGCCTTCAAGAGAATTTCCAGCCTGAATGTTTGCGGTGTCTGCGCCTGCCAAATTAACTCCCTACTCACGGTTTTGACAATCAGGTGGTCGCAAACCTCTTTCAGGGTGTTGGTCGTCGGAGCAGCAACGATTACACCGTCATACTGAGAGCACAAATCGATAGCCGTTGAGATTGTTTCCGGACGAATAAACGGGCGGACGGCGTCGTGAATGCTGACAATTGCAGACCCCGGATTAAGGGCTATAAGTCCGTTATACACCGAATCCTGCCGTCTTTTACCGCCCACAACGATATGAATAGATTTTGAAGAAAAAAGCGGCAGGGATATCTTCAGGAGTTCAGAATCGGTCATCTCGGGTGCAACGACAATGATAATTTCTGAAATTGCCGGAGTCTTTAGAAATTTTTGCAGGGTGTGATATAAAACGGTTTTTCCGCCAAGGGTAAGGAATTGTTTGGGAACGGATGAATTCATTCGTAATCCACTCCCTGCTGCGACAATAATTGCGCTACTTAATTTCAAGGGTCTTGTTTCTCTATATAATAATCATGGCGTCGCCGTAGCTGAAAAACCGATATTTTTTCTTTATCGCTTCATGATAGGCTTTCATTATCAATTCATGTCCGGCAAAGGCGGATACCTGCATGATAAGAGTCGATTTAGGTTGATGAAAATTGGTGATCAGAGCGTCAACCATTTTAAAATCATAGGGCGGATAGATAAATTTATCGGTCCAGCCCTTTCGCGGACTAACCTGAAAACCGGAAACGGTAACGGTTTCAAGGGTTCGGACGACAGATGTGCCAACGGCAACAACCCGTTTTCCTTTTAATTTGACTTCGTTAATTGCCAGGGCGGTTTCGGCAGAGACTTCATAGTATTCGGAATCCATACGATGCCGGGATAAATCTTCAACGGTAACCGGTCGAAAAGTTCCTAGCCCGATATGAAGCACTATCTGGAATATTTTTACGCCCTTGACCTTAAGCTTTTCTATTAACTCTTCGGTAAAATGTAAGCCTGCCGTGGGAGCGGCGACCGCGCCTCTGCGTTTGGCATAGACGGTTTGGTATTTTATCTTATCTTCCGGTGTGGGCTCGCGATCGATATAAGGTGGCAGAGGGGACTGACCGATTTTGTCGATTAACGTATAAAGGTCCTGCTGGACAATATTATTAAACCGCACTACGCGCCCACCAGACACAGTGTTGTCAATAACATCACACTGGACGCCTTCGGCTATTGTCAACTTGTTACCGATTCTTACTTTTCGGGCTGGTTTTACCATGACCTCCCAGAGATTGTTATCCAGCTCCCGCAATAAAAAGACCTCTACTTTTGCATCGGTACGATCTTTAATTGCCTCGAGTCTTGCCGGATAGACCATGGTTTCGTTAAGGATCAGCAAGTCACCTGAGTTTAAATAGTCCGGGAGATTATAAAAATGCTTATGATCTATGCTGTTTTCTTTTCGATTGACGACCATTAGGCGGGAGCGGTCACGTTTTTCTATCGGATATTGGGCAATTAAATTTTCAGGTAATTCATAATCGAAATCGGAAAGTCTCATAGAAATTCCTCCTTTATTCAAATAGTGTTTGTTGTTCGGACGTCATCTTCAGTCCGAAATATTTATATGTTTCCAGCGTTGCCTGACGCCCGCGTGAAGTGCGTTGCAGCAGACCGTTTTGAATCAAAAAGGGTTCATAAACGTCTTCAATAGTTTCTGAATCTTCGCCAACCGCTACAGCTAGACTGTTTAAACCGACCGGCCCACCGTCAAATTTTTTTAATATCGTAAATAAAATAGTGCGATCCATATTGTCCAACCCGCGATCATCGATATCCAATAATTTCAGGGATTTTTCCGCAACATTTTTATCGATAATACCCTTTGCCTTTATCTGGGCATAATCGCGGGCACGCCGGAGAATGCGGTTAGCGATCCGCGGGGTTCCCCGGGACCGTTTGGCAATTTCCAAAGCGCCTTCCGGATCCAGTTCGATATTTAATATGCGGGCGGTGCGAACTAAGATATCAAAAAGATCTTCTTTGGAATAATAGTCCAGCCTCAACACAACTCCAAACCGGTCTCGCATAGGTGAGGTTAAATGGCCAAGCCGTGTTGTGGCGCCGATGAGAGTGAATTGTTCCAGATTCAGCTGAATGCTTCTGGCACTGGGCCCTTTGTCGATCACAATGTCAATAGTAAAATCTTCCATGGCTGAATACAGATATTCTTCCACCACATTATTCAACCGGTGGATTTCATCGATAAAAAACACATCTCCATGTGACAAGCTGGTGAGCATTCCCGCCAGGTCGCCGGCTCGTTCGATAACCGGTCCGGAACTGGTTTTGATATTGACATCCAGCTCCTGGGCAACAATATTGGCAAGGGTCGTTTTACCGAGCCCCGGGGGACCGAAAAGCAACACGTGGTCAAGGGCTTCACCCCGTTTCCGAGCAGCAGTGATGTATAGTTTGAGATTATCAACCACTTTCTGTTGCCCGATAAATTCGGAAAACGCCGATGGTCGAACGCTTTGTTCGACTTCAACATCTTCTATTAACTTATGAGGATCAGAATATTCTGGACGCAAGGTACTTCAAAATTGATTTAATTAATATAAATAGACAGGCAGTTACCTGAAAGATTTGATGCCGGTAGTAAAAATTGGATGGCGTTGAAACTGTCAATTATTGCCCGGTTTTGCAATGCAACGTATCCCATTAAAAGATTAAATTTCATAAAACCAAGCGCAAATTTATTAAAAAATACGCCTCAAATCAATGAAATTCATAAACATCCCCTCGTAGATGAGATTTATTACGACCTGAATTCCTTCAAAAGCAGGACAAACGGGAATAAAATATTACAGCCGGATAAACTGTTCTCTCTCTTTTCCAACAGAAATATAAGATATCGGGCACTCCAATAAGTCTTCGATAATTTTCAGATATTCCTGTGCCTCCACCGGTAAATCAGAAAGTCTTCTGGCAGCTGATGTCGATTGCTTCCATCCTTTTATGGAGATATAATGCGGAACGGCGGAAACCAGATCAATTTCCGGAAAATTACCGTTTTCATAATGAGTGCAAACCATTATTTCATCAAGGTTGTCTAAAACATCAAGTTTTGTAATGGCTATACATGTGAATCCGTTGATCATTGCCGAATATCTGCCAATGGCTGCGTCAAACCAACCGCAGCGCCGTTTTCGATGGGTTGTGGCGCCGAATTCGCCGCCGGTCTGCTGGAGATATTCACCATATTCATTGTTCTGTTCTGTCGGGAAAGGCCCGGCGCCAACCCGGGTTGTATAGCTCTTATAGACGCCGATGATATAATCAACCGATTTGGGTCCGATTCCCAATCCAGTGCATATATTGCCGGAGATTGTGTTGGAGGACGTTACGAACGGATAAGAGCCGAAGTCAACATCCAATAAAGCCCCCTGGGCGCCTTCGACAAGAATATTTTTATCGGAGCGGATGTACTTATTCATTAATGTGGAGGTATCAGCCGCATAGGAGTAAACTTCGGCAACACAGGAATAAAACTTTTCTAACTTTTGCTCCAGATTTGATTTTTCCGCCAATGACAAGAACCCTTTTTGAACCGCATCTTTTATTTTCGAATCGATTATTTTTTGAAAGAATTCCGGATTTTGACAATCTCTGACCTGAATTCCAATCCGGTTTATTTTGTCGGAATAACACGGCCCAATACCACGTTTGGTTGTGCCGATAGCCTTTGATCCCAGCGATGCTTCCGACTTTGCATCCAGAACCTTGTGAAGCGGAGTAACAATATGAGCCATCAGAGAGATATGAATCCTTTCTTCAAGGGAAAACCCTTCATTTCTCAGACAATTCATTTCATCGACTAATCCAATTGGGTCAATGACCATTCCATTGCCGAGAATGCAATCGGTTCCGGCGTGAAGAATGCCGCTGGGCAATTGGTGCAGGATAGTTTCCCGACCTTTTACGACAATAGTATGACCGGCATTGGCGCCACCCTGAAAGCGTGCTACAACGTCCGCTTTTTCGCTGAAATTATCGACAATCTTTCCCTTCCCTTCATCTCCCCATTGGGCTCCCAGCACGGCTGTGACAGGCATAATGATCCTCCAAAATATAAAATGCTCCCCCGGGAGCATTTTATTAAATTATTTATATGTCAATTTATTTCTTTTGGGCATTGAATTTATGTTGCCAGGCAATTAACACAGGGCCGGCAATAAAAATGGATGAATAGGTACCCACAACAACCCCGATAATCATGGCAATGGCAAAAATCCGGACTTCACCAGTCGCAAATGCCAAAACAAATACAACTATAAAAGTGGTTAGCGATGTAATTATGGTTCGACTCAGGGTTTCGTTGATACTCTTATTAACAATGGTCTCAATTTTATCCAAACGCATGATTTTCAAATTTTCGCGTATCCGGTCATAAAGAACAATAGTGTCATTCAGTGAATAACCGACAATCGTTAAAAATGCAGCTATGGTCGTAAGAGAAATTTCCAGTTGTGCCAGTGAGAAAATGCCGATTGTAAACAGTACATCATGAATCAACGCCACAACCGCCCCGACAGCAAAGCGAAACTGAAATCGGATGGAAATATATACGCCAATTACAAAGATTGCCGATATAATTGCGAGAATTGCCGCATTCTGCAATTCCTTCCCGATTTTCGGACCAACCTGATCTGTCCGGCGAATATCAAACGAATTGTCTTGCAAAGTTCGCAATCCTTCACTTACCTTCTTGGGTATGTTTTCAATAGTTTCGTTCTCCGCAACCCGGATCATGAATTCGTTTGATCCCGCCGATTTCTGGATAATGCAGTTCTGCAAGTTGACCTTTGCCAGCGCTTCCCTGATTTCGCCGGTGCTGGTTTCTTTACTGAATTGAACCTGAACAAGCGTTCCGCCGGTAAAATCAATACTGTAATTCAACCCCCTGATTAGAAATACAGAAACCAAGCCGACTAATATGAAAGTAGCGGAAATGGAAATTGCCGTTTTACTGTATTTGATAAATTGGATATTTGTTTCTTTAAAAAATCGCATGTTTAATATTCCTGAAGTTTAGATGCTTAAGGTTTTTAGTACTTTTCGCTCTGTCCTGAAATTGTAGATCGTCCGTGTCACAAAAATGGCGGTAAACATACTGGAAAGAATACCCCAGAAAAGTGTTACGGCGAATCCTTTGACCGGGCCTGTCCCGAACTGCATCAAAATCAAAGCGGTTAACATAGTTGTAATGTTGGCGTCTAAAATAGTGCGCAGTGCCCGGCTATATCCGGCGTCGATCGCGGCGCGCACGGTTTTACCTCTCGCCAATTCTTCACGGATACGTTCAAAAATCAGAACGTTTGCGTCAACGGCAATACCCACCGTAAGGATCAAACCGGCGATACCGGGCAGCGTCAACGTTGCCCCGAGAGTTGCCAGAATAGCCATAACAAAGAGAATATTTAGCACTAATGCTAAATCGGCCAGTAAACCGGAGCGTTTGTAATAAAGCGCCATGAAGCCGATAACGAGCAGGAATCCGATAAGACCGAGTCTGGTTCCGATAATGATGGAATCTTTACCAAGAGAAGGACCAATCGTTCTTTCTTCGATGACATTGACCGGCGCGGGCAGAGCCCCGGCTCGCAGAACAATAGCGATATTTTTAGCCTCCGCCATATCTTCGAGACCTTCGATATAGGCGGCTCCATTCGGAATTTTAACCCGGATTGACGGCGCCATATAAACCTTATCATCCAGTACAATGGCGAGGGATTTTCCGATATTCGACCCGGTCAGACGGGAAAATATTTTGGCGCCCTCATTGTTCATATTAATATTAACTATGGGTTGACCCGCCGATTTGGTTGCACCACCACCGATAGTCGCGGTGGCTTTTGTAATGTATTTCCCCTGGATACCGGCTTCCCGATTAAGATGGTATAAAAGATAGTAATTCTCGGTTTTACCATCGGCGCCGGTGATCCGTTGGGGCTTGGCGGACCAGAGGAATTTGGAATCATATGGAATTAATTTTTGCACATCGGGATTTGAGAGAATTTTCTTAACCGTATAAACATTGCGTTCCGGCACGCCAATAAAATTGTGGACATTCCTAAGAAGCGCTGAAAAGGGTTTTTCAGTAAAAAGTTGTTCGTCAACGACCAGAGCCGTATCGGCTGTATCGCCCTCAATATCGATATCAGCCTCGCTGATGCCGAGAAGTTCGTTGACGCTAACGGCTTTATCTTTCGATTCTTTTAAAGCCACAGTAGTATCGGTATCGCCAGCGACAGGTTGTGCCGAAACCAGATCCTGCCGGGAGCCTGTTTTCAGATAATCATCTACCGATGCAATAAAAGATTGGGTGATCGTAGCATCTTTTAAGAGAGTAAATTCCAGTAGTGCGGTACTCTGAATAAGATCGAGGGCGCGTTCGGGATCTTTGATACCGGCAAGCTCAACAATAATGCGGTACTGACCGGCTTTTTGAATCGTCGGCTCCGATACACCAAATTGATCTACGCGGTTACGGATAATCTGCAGGGCGCGCTGCGTGGCGTCCTTGGATTCATCACGTAAATTTTTCACAATCTCGGAATTTTTATAACCCCGGTCACTGAAGTGGCGGACGAGTTTGAAATCTTCTGCCTCTACTTTACGTCTGAATACATCAAAAAAATCTTCGCCGGTGGCTTTAAATTCGTCAGTTGTTGCCTGTAATAAAGAATAAAATTGCGGCGTTTTATTAGTGGCAAGTGTTTCGACCAGTTTGGGAATATCCAACTCCAGCACGACATGCATACCACCCTGAAGGTCCAGACCCAACCGGATGGTCCTGTTTTCATATTTTTCAATTGTCCCGTCAGAACGCATTGCCTCATATTTTTCGGGCGATAAGCTATGATAAGCGACTGTCCAATATAGCGAATAGGCTGCGAGCAGAACCATTATGCCAATAATGATGAACCGAATATTTGTTTTTTTTAACATGTAAATATACCTTTATATGAACGATTTCCGGTTTATAAAAAAGCGGTTGAATTTAATTGAGAGAGAGTCTCAATGTCAACGAAAAAGCCCTGTTCCTGTTAAAATATAAATTGGCGACCGGGATTGAAAAATAATTCATTCAATTAAAATAAAAATCCGGGATAATTCACGTTCTTTTTAACAACTACGAGCGGATAGATTTTACCATCACCATTAAGCGAATATTTTTTCCATCGTAAACTGCCGGTACCTATAAGGTAATTTCGGTCTTCACCGCTATTATAATCCTGCGGTGGAACATATCCCTTTAGATTAACCTTATAAATCCCTGTAATTCATTTTTTCATGCAAAACATTCAGGATTTTAAATTGATCACTTCGCTTAAGAGGAACACTCTGACCATCAAAAAAGGCCTGTTTTTGCCCATTGATTTCTAAAATGTAAGTAAATAACCGGCTATCAACAGCGTCAACATCCAGGTTGATTTTACCAATAATATGGTTATCCTTGCGAACAATTATCCGGGTGGTTTTTTCGACAATAAGTTTTTTCTTAAAATCCTGTTCGTCCCCGATTCCGAGAATATCGCAGCTGAGCCCCCGGTCATAATTGGATTCGATATGTATTATTTTAATTTTATCGCCGCTGAAAACCGTCAGAATACTCTGATTGTCCAGGACTATCGGTGTTTTGTCGTTAATGCATTAAAAGTTTACCGTTTTCCAGCGACACACACCCCTCGGTCTGCCGATCTATAATCTCCTCATCCCGCCCGTGGATCCAGATGTTTGAGCCATTTCGCCCATAAATTTTATCAATATGGTTTGGATAGTTGAGGACAAATGCCAGCGGACCGTATTTCGCCGGCAGCTGATTGGCGGGAATGGTCGATATGATATCATAACTTCGGGGGTTTTACGATCTCTCTCAACTTCCTTGTTGCCATCCACTTTGCCGGTAGTAATTCTGAAAGAGTCCAGCACCTGAACATTCCCCGGCATGTTGCTCCTGATTACGAATAGAGATTGTTTGGATTTATCGACTAACAATACATTGGTGACA
Organism: Fidelibacterota bacterium; assembly: GCA_021161185.1. Classification (GTDB taxonomy): domain Bacteria; phylum Fidelibacterota; class UBA2242; order UBA2242; family UBA2242; genus DPVY01. Next base: position 13,228 of record JAGHBC010000011.1, on the reverse strand, counting down.
GAATCAGCCGATAAGTTGCACAGATAGAAATTCAGCTCACCGCAATACAGACTCGTTGTACCAAGCAAACAGATTGTCAATAGAGACAGGATTTTTTCTTTCAATATTTTAATAATTGTATTCATAAAAACTCAAGTTCCAACTAAGCGCGAAATTAAAAGAAAATTATAAAAGAATTTATCCGGACCGATGACAATCAAATTTCCGGCGACTGCGAAATGCCCCGCCAGAGCGCCGCTGCCATGAGCAATCGTACAAAAACATTAGAAATTGGATAGGGGAAGAGATGATAGCAGAATTTCAGAATTTGAAAAGACACCGTTGACATCAGGATGATTCCGGGGACACGTTTGATTTTATTTACAAGACCGGTGCGGGATTTTATATAAGAATAGCAGTAAAGTTTATCAAATTCGGGGTGTTTTTGAACCAGATAAGGAACCACCTCTTTGCCGAATGTGCTGATATTGTTCAGTGCTTCATTGAAAGGGCGATAGTGGTGATGGATGACTTTTATATGAGGGGCATAGTACAGACCTTCAGGATATTTCTGCCAGAGCCGGTAGGAAAACTCGGTATCTTCACCGCCGTATGACATGATTTCATTATCAAACCCGCCGGTCTGGATAATCGCCTCGCGTTTAACTGATGTTATACCCAGAATAAATACATGAAACGGCAATGGCGTTTTGTCTGGGAATTTTTTAGCGCCCCGTTTTGATCTGTATAAATATTTCTGATATTTGTCGATAGTGTTTTCCGAGGCGGGTAGCAATGCCGAAAGCACGCCGACCACGTTGGGTTTTTTGTGGAACTTTATGTGATTCTCAACAAAATCAGATGGTACCTCCATGTCGGCATCAAGGAAAATAAAGATCTCCCCGGAAGCATTCCGAATGCCGGTATTCCGGGTTGCCGCAAGAGCCTTATTGGAATTGTGAGAAATTATTTTTGTGTTCGGCGGCAATTCCAGCTTGTTCAGGATTTCCATGGTATTGTCCGTAGAGGCATCATTAACGATAATAATTTCAACCTTTGATTTTGGGTAACTCTGATTTCGGAGCGAGGTTAAACACACCGGCAGGGTCTTTGCCGAATTGTAAGCCGGAATAATGACGGAAACTGTTATTGGATTAGCCATGTTTTATTTGAGTTTGCAGAATGGTTAAAAAGCGCTCTACAATATTATCCCAAGAATATTGACAAACCTTATTTCTGCCGTTTGCAGCCAGATTCTGTCTGAGCAAGTCATCCGACAGGAGCGTCCGGACATTGTTAACCACAGCGTCTTTATCTTTTACCGGCGCCAGTAAAGCGTTTTGTTTATCGATTAAAAATTCGCTCACGCCCTCGTTGGCATAAGCCGCTACCGCACAACCGCAAGCCATAGCCTCCATTACCGGCAGCCCCCAGCCTTCACTGTGACTGGTATGCAGAAATATTTTCGAGGAATTATATAAAGTGCGCAATTCTTCGAGCGAGGGGCGAATCACAATTTTTACCCAGTATGGAATCCGGTGAACCGGTTTCCGTGACGACACTAAAACCGCAGAAATATTTTGACGCTTTTTGAGTTGTTTCAGAATTGCGATAATGTCTTTAGGACCCTTGACATTCATATGATGGTATATTACAACAACATCGTTTGGTCGGTTTTTGATGTTCGTTTCGAGGTAAAATTCTTCCGGATCAATGGCGTTGCCCAGCGGACCCAATGCCGTTTCGCCTAATTCTTCAAGCTTATTGATAATCCACCGGGCAATCGCGATCTTGGTCAAAGGCATCCGGAAAGTCTCAAGCACTTTTTTCTTCGATCTGAAATAGGTTTCAAAATGTTGCAGAAAATAGAACTTCTTCCCATGGCAATCGGGTAAGCAGTTAACCCACACCGCGGTTTGCCAACCGACGGCAACAACCGCATCGCCATCCGGAATATATTTGGAGAGGGCTTTTTTTACCACGAGAACAGTCACTCTTGAATCGGGTGTATAATACAACTCGGCGGCAACATTTGTTATCTTATCGTATACCTGTTTTACGACTCGGCGCAGTCCTCCGATAAACGGGTTGCTGCAAGTAATCACAGGATAGACAATGGTGACATCATGCCCCTTATGCGCCAGGCGGTTGGCGTATTCGTGGACGACTTTTACGCCACCCATGGGAATAGATACGAAGCCGGGAAGAATGAATGTAATTTTTGATCTAAAATTTGTCATAAGTATAAAATCTTGAGTCGAAATTTTTTAAATTTCTGACATCCTATATGACTTTAAATTTAATTCCTCACACTTCAAAATTAAATTTTCTATATAAGACTTATTTATCTGATAATGTTGTGCATTTGAATCAACGGGACAATGAGCATATAAAATTATAATTTCACCATTTTCACTTGCTCTTTCAAGTGCAATATAAAGCATGTCTTCGCTAATTTTAAATTGTTTATCAATACCAAGACCGGCTACTATTTGTGATTTGTTTTTCTTAATAAAAATTTCATTAATCTCTTCTACATTCTTAGTAAGGGGTTTTACCTGTTCCATGGTTACACATCTAAGAATTTGGAATTTTTGAAGTAAATACTGGTCTAATGAATCGTTATGCATTCCTCCGGGATAAGCAAAAGAGGTCGGGGAAGGATTATTCTCATTCATAAAGTTCAAAGCCGGTAAAATTTCAACGTTGTAATATTCAGATAAGGAGTGATGTGTGAGATAATCAGCAGCATCTATATGGTTCCACCCATGACAACCGATTTCAAAACCGAGAGAACCCAGCTTTCTGAGATTGTGAATTTCAGATGATGAAAGAGAATAAATTTTTGATATAAAAAATGTTGCCTTGAAGTCATTTAATCTCAATAAATCAGACAATTTATACCATTCATTAACATACACATCATCAAAAGTTAAACACACCCCACCTTTGGCCTCTAACATATCATTATTCAATAGAGAGTCACAATTATTAAGAGCAATTAATAATATTAATAACAGAAATATTCTCTTTATTATCGGCATTATTTTTTTATCTTTCTGTTCAATATCTATAGACTCAGCAATAAACATAAAATCTTTAAAGACATATTTTGATCGGGCTGAGAGTTTAGTGTCTTCTTTCTTGCAAAAAAAGCATATTTTAGATAGCATTTCGAGGAAACATCAATTGTAAAGTATTTGGGTGGTTTTTTAGTCAAATTTTCCTTCAATATATACTCCTAAATATTAATATTTTCAAGATCCCACCCCCAAGTATTTTTCATAATATTGATACAACTCTTTAACAACATTCCGATAATCATGATGTTTCTCTACCCATTCCCTGCTTACGATTTGTTTTTCACGGAGCAATTCTTTTTGTTCAATCAATTCAATCAGTTTCTCTTTTAAATTTTCTCCATTGGCGTTTACAAACGGGTGGTCTGGTATGAAGGATTCGTAGGTTTCGTTTAATGACGTGACACAAACCAGACCAATTGAGAGCGCTTCCAGCGAATTCATTCCGTAACCCCAGGTCAGTGCACCAATCTGATCGATGTAGATATCGGCTTGACGTTTGAGTTCCAGTACTTTGGCGTGGGGCTGATTTTCAATAAAAATAAAGCGGATACCGTGGCTTTTCTCCAACTCTTTACAGACAGCGATAATGCGGTCGGAGCCCTTTATAATGCGGTGAGTGGTAGCATGGCAGATTGTGAGCGGACGATTGAGGGACTGCTTTATTTCAAAGGCTTTGACATCATAGGGTAAAAAGAGATATTTCAGGTTTGGATGCCGATAGAGCAGATCAAGTTCATTAGTCAGGTTTAAATCGCTGATTGCTTCCATATCCGGGATAACGCCGCGGTTGCGCATATCCTGTCCGTGATAATGGCAGACGATTTTCTTACCCCGGGCTTTCATGCGCTTTGCGAAAGCTGCATTGCGGAAGAAATCCAGACCCCATTCGAAATGATAGACATCGAAATCCTCCAGATTATATTCCCGGATGGCGTGGTTGATTTTGGGACGCCAGATCAGTTCCCGGAATTCCATCATTTTTTTCTGCCAGACCGGCGGATTCCAGACCGGCGGATACCCGGAAAGATTGGCGTGCAGTTCCCGCCCATCAGCCACCCGTGAAAGCACTTTTCGGGAACGGAGATACCATGACTTTGAAGCGATGAGGGGTAGGTTTAGCAAAATATCATTTTCATAACCCGCCGAGGTTTTATAGAAAGTCACAAAGCGGCAGTAATTGCCATTGATCTCATGGGCTTTTTTCCAATAGGACAGAATCCCGACAGTGTTTTCCGGTGATATGTAGAGGATTTTTAACATGATAACACTTCATTATAAATGCGGTATAACGGTTTTTTCATCATTGCCCAATTATATTTTTCCCGGACGGCTCGCCAACCGTTTTGCCCCATCCGATTCATGATTTCCGGATGACTGAGAAGATGAATAATGATATTGCCCAGATTCTGCGCCGTAGGTGGATCTACGAGCATCCCTGATTCCGTCTGTTCAATATAAATTTCCGTTGATGGGACCCGGCATCCGAGAACGGGCACACCCATGCTCATAAATTCAAAAGGCTTGATCTGAATCGAGCGTTTGAATGATTCATTGGGTCTCATTGAGGAAAGCCCAAGAGTTGCGTTCCGGATTAATTGGGGTACTTCTGTGAAGGGTACCGGTTGGCGAAACTCAACCCATTTTTCGAGCCGGTTTTCACGCACAATCAGGTCAAGCTGATCTTTATACCACTGTTGAATCCCGCCGACAATCAATAATTTGGCGTCGGGAAATTTTTCCCGGACATATTTCATGGACTCAACCATTATATCGATATTTCGCGCCGGAACTAATTGCCCATGATATAAAATAAGCGGTCGGTTTTTAGCCTTATTTTCAAACGCCGGGATTTCAAACATATCTACAATTGGATAATTATAGATGAGTGTTATTTTCTTGTGGAACGGTCTGAACCCTTTTGCCACCCAGGGCGTAACGGTAATGACATAATCGGTGAAATGCGCACAGATCCATTCTGTAGTTTGGGCTATAATTGCAGGGATGAAAGTGATTAGTTTTGAACGTCGGGTGAATTCGGTGAAATAATAAAATATTGTCTCGTGAGCGTCGTAGACGACTTTGCGTTTGTATTTGTATTTTAAAAACAGGGCAAAGGGTAGAAATTCAAAATCGTGAACATGATATAGGTTGGCCCGAACAGATTTAGCAATTTTAAAGGCGCTGAACAGGTTGCGAAAGTACCCTTTTTCAGAAAACAGGTGAAATTGCACGGCGGGGTGCTGTTCCGGCTGACATCGCTTGGGGGCAATGACGGAAATCTTCGGATATTTTTCAGACAGCGTCAATACCTCTTTGTAGAAAATACGGTCATCCGTCGGATTATGTCCGATCGTAACGTGACAGATATGAACCGGTTTATGCATAGTTTTACCTGAATGGCAGAAGCATCTTCAAGGATGCAATCTCATCTTTTTTAAAGAATCCGAAAAGACGCAATAACAGCGGTATAATCAATATTACCATAAATTTCACCGGTATCGACGGATGAAAAATATAACTGGAAAATCCCACAGGTAACATTATAACGAACAACAAGACAATCCGGCGATATTCATAGGGTATTTTAAATAAATGCTGCGAAACCTGAAATGTGAATGCCGCCAATATCATATACCCGATTAGTGACGAAATCGCCGATCCGATCAACCCCATGCGTGGGATTAAGAGAAAATTCGAAAGGACATTAGCCCCGGCTGCCAGAAAAGCAATATATGCCATATAGCGGGTCTTCTTTTCAAAATAGATGCCCGGCAGAAAAACCTGGTTAATCCCATAGAAAACATATCCGAGCAGGATAAAGGGCACCATTGATTCACAGCCTTGAAACTTCGCGCCGATGAGATAAACTCCGCCAATATGAAAATTTATGATTTCGTGCATGAAAACCGTCAGCACTACCCAGAAACTTAAAGCCACCAGAATAAAATAGGTCAATACTCTTGAAAAGAGCACCCGTGATGATTCCTTTTTCCCGGCTTTGATGAAAAACGGCTGCCAGGCATAATAAAATGCCGTTGAGATTAACAGCATAAAAATACCCAGCTTATAACCGGCGCTGAAAATTCCTACCGCCTCAAGTCCCATGAAATGTTCAACAATATAGCGATTCAACATTTCCATAGCAGCTGTAGCCAGCCCCATTGGGACAAAGGGTAACCCGAAAAGCACCAGATCTTTTGCAATATGTCCGGAAAAGACGATTTTGATTTTCGATATTATAGTAGTAAAAAGGATAAGTGCCGTGAGACAGGATGCAATTACATTACTTTGGAAAATCCCGATAATCCCGGTTTTCAGATAAACGACAAAATAGATGTTCAAGCCCAGAGTGATAACTACGTTTATCAGGCGAATACCCATAAAGAAGCCGGGCTTTTCTTCCAGCCTTAACAGTGCAAAAGGCACCCGTGAGATACAATCAAAGAACAGGATGCAAGCGGCAAGTTTAATCAGTTGCGCATAATCAGCTGACGACAAAAGTGCTTTGCTCAGAGGATTATTTAACAAATAGATAATGCCGCTAAAAACAAAACTAGAGCCCAGGGCTAACCAAATCGCCGTCGATAGAACAGTTGTTGTATATTGAGGCGCAGGATCTTCCCCGTAATGCCGCATGAGCGCCGAATCGAGACCATAGTTATAGATATGATTCATGAATGCCGTGAAAACAAACACCAGCACTGCCAGACCATAATCCGCCGGCGACAGAACATTTGTATAAACCGGCAGAAGCAGAAAAGTAACAAGGCGGGTCAGAATAGTTCCGACACCGTAAACCAGAGTCTGTTTGGTCAGGGATTTGATGTTTGCTGTCATATATCGGACTGTTTATCCCGGGTTATTAAAAATTCTTTGCAAAAACTTTGCGGATCATTCCTACCCCGTTTAATTGTTCTTTAAAACGAATCAATGAATGGCTTGGCGTTAGGGGATCGGGCGCCTGGGGCAATTGGGAAACACCAAAATCGAGGAGATCAAACCCCATCTCTTTGCCCCACCGAATGCATTCAATTATCTGAAGCGATGCGGGTTGTAAATGTGCATAGTCATAGTTGATCATATTGTAGAATATAATCGCAACTCGTTTATTCGCGGTAAAATTCAGAGTTCCACCAATGGGAACATCGCCGGAATACATCATCAGCAGGTTGAAATATCCCGGGAAAAGTTTGTCCAATTTAATGATTTCGTCCAAAGTGTGGGTGGGCTTAATCCCGTGCCGGGCTTTATTCTCGATTAAAATAGGAAAATATTCATCAAATTTTTTATTCCATTCAAAACGAATATTGTTTTTTTCGATAAGACGCCGATAGAAATCCATCGATCGTTTTTTGCGACGCAGAATTTCCCGGTAAATATTGTCCAGATCAGGTTTGAGATTTATTATACTGAAAATATAATTTTCAACGATCTGGTACTTTCTCCAGATTAAGGCATATTCAAAAGTCTCATTGGGATTTTCGAAATAGGAAAAGGGCGCCGGAATAAAAAAAGTGCCATCGAAGCCCTGATCAATGCAATACTCTTCGAAAAGATCTATGATCTCTTCAATTTCCGAATAGTAGGGGTTTTTAAAAACAAATCCGCCAAAACTGGCGCCCGGATGAGAATACAGGATCTTTTTGCCATCCCGAATCACTTCCGCAGCCGGAAACAGGGCAATAATGTGGCTGTTTTTTTCAAACATTAGCGAATGGTCGTTAAAAGTTCTGCCGATGTGATAAGTAAGAAATTTGCGGTAGTTAAACAGATTACCGTTATTTGACTGATCGACAAATCGATCCCAGCGCTCTTGTTTATCCGGTGTGTAACGATAAATATCCACTATGATAGACTCCTTTAATTGCTGCCGAAATTAGTGTTTTGGCCCCTTAAATGCAACCGCCGGGTACCAACAATCACCGGCATGTGGCTGTAGTAATTGACAATTTTTTCAACACGTTAGCAATTTAAGGCAAGCAATTCCTTAAGTTTAGCCAAATCTTCAGATCATTTTTCTATGGGAACATTAACCAGCCTGGCAGTTACTCCAGCCAGCAGGTTCAATTTTCGTACGATCTCTTCATGCTGATTTGGCTCTCCGACGACTTCTAAGATAATTGAACCGATTTCCGAACAATTATCCAAAACCCCCTCATGCAAACCCAGCCGGGTTTTGATCAAACAGCCCCATTCCGTCAGAATTTTCTGTACCGTGACAGCTTCTTTTTTACGCTTGTTGACGACGATGATAATAAAGTTTTTCATGTTATCCTTCCTAATCTACCTTATTATTTTTGATTTGATATTGCCGCCAGAACTAATTTTTCAATTGGTGCAATAACCATTAGCTCGACCTGTCCGCGTGGTTTTTTAGCCTTCTCCAGAACAGCTCTGGCGGATTCGATTTGTTTTCTCGAAAGTCTTTTATGTTTTCGGTAAGCGCGCACCGCCAGTAATCCGGTTTCGGCAAGCTCCTGCAAATCAGCAGACATGGTTTCAATTTCTTGCAGAACAGGCGATTTTGCAATTATGGGCTTTAAAAAGGAGTGATTATTTTCCCAGATTTTTAGAAGATCAGTCAACTCGTGTGAGGCTGGGGCTTTAGGATTTTCAATGAATTGATCTACCAGTTGACTGAAGCGTCTGGCGGTCATCGATTCCGGTCGGGCTGCGTCAACAACGCGAGTGTAGGGCGAGTAGGAGGTATAGGTAATCTCCTGTAAAAGGCGCTCGTATCTTTTAACCGGTTCAACCACATCGACAAAAGTTTTTAATGCCGCAATATTATGGTTATTCGTCAGGCGTCGCAGCATCATGTCATAATTTTTTATATGAGTCAACCCAAGTTCCTCAAGTTGAAAACTGACTACTTCAAGACGACGATACATATCTTCGATACCATTACAACTTTGAGGTGACCAAAGTCTTTCGGCAATGGCAGCTGTGCGGGGCCAAATGCGCGAATCTATAGTTTCATAAGTAACCAGTTCTCCCCAACTGGTAGCCTCTCCGCCAAGAATTCTTTTTTGCTCCTCCTCGGTGAGAGATGTGTTTTCCGGAATCGGATCGTTTCGGTAATGATATTCCGCCGGTTGTATAAGGTCGATATAATACCCGTTCGACAAAATACCCATATAGCCCTGTTGGGCTGATTTGACGAGCGCTTCTGATCCGCGCCAGGAATGAATGATAATATCGGCTGGCAGCGTAGGCTGAAAGATTTCGTCCCAACCGATCATTTTTTTGCCGTACTTCGTTAAGATCTGTAAAATGCGTTTATTAAAATAGGTTTGCAGGGCGTGGTTGTCGGGGATATTATTATCTTTCATAAACTGCTGAATATGGTCGTTAGTGTTCCAGTGGTTGCCGTTGTTTTCATCGCCGCCGATATGAAAATATTCATCGGGAAATAAGGCTGCCATTTCGGCGAAAAATTTGTCCAGAAATTCATAGGTGAATTCCTTTGTCGGATCCATGATCGGGTCTTTGATGCCCCAGCGCCGTTCCAGGCTGTATGGTCCGGGAGCACTGCCCAATTCCGGATAAGCCACCAGCCAGCTGGTTGCATGCGCCGGCACATCAAACTCGGGTATAACCCGAATTCCGCGGTTGGCGGCATAAGCGATGATCTCTTTAATTTGTGCCCGGGTATAATAGAATCCGTCGGATCCCAGTTCGTGAAGCTTCGGCCAGCTTTGACATTCAACCCGGAACCCCTGATCGTCAGCCAGATGCCAGTGAAAAACGTTCATTTTGACAGCCGCCATGCCGTCAAGATTACGTTTAATTACCTCAACCGGCATAAAGTGCCGACTGACATCGATCAGCAGTCCGCGCCAGGGAAAGCGGGGAGCGTCATTGATGACAACTGCCGGGAAATAATAACCTTTTTCATCGACAGACAACAGCTGTAAAAAGGTTTCCAGTCCTCTCAGAGCGCCGATATCGGTCTCGGCTTTAAGAGTGACCTGGTTTTCTGTGATCGTCAGCTGATAGGATTCGTCTTCGCCGACTACTAAATCTCCAATCCGTGAAGTCTTGATAATCATCTGTGGCATCGTCGGATTGGATTTTGCGGTGATATAATCCTGAGGAAAGAAAAGACCGGTTCGACCGGACAGGCGACGCAACATGCGCGTGGCGGCTTTATACAGGCGGGCATCGGCATAGCCATCGAGAGCAACAGAGAATCCGGCGTCCAGGCGAAAACCTTCGCTGTTTATTACCTTTATTTCCTGTGGAACGGGCATCAGGTCCAATGAAGTCGTTGTCAAAGCCAGGATCGGTAAATTTTGCATTAACAGGAAAGCACAAAAAACGATAAATCCGAAGATATTCTTTTCCATCGATAATCCTTTCAAAATGGTAATTAAAACATCCTGTCCCAGGGCGGCAGTTTGACCGGTTTCTGGGCCAGCACGTTAAGAACCTTTTGCGGCAGAAATTCTTTCAGAATAACCAACCGAAACATGTATTCATCAAACCACTCATCGGTCATGGTCAAATAGCCCTTATAACCGGCATCGTCACCCCAGCTGTTTTCCAACAGCCACTTAGTTACCATACCGTTGGCGGTGGTATCCAGACCTACCAGAGACATGCCGTGACTCGAGCTACTTTCATAACTCAGTATACGTTCTTCTTTAGTCATATCGAAAGGAACGCCATAAACAGCTTCATAATCAAAAAGACCGAGAGCCACCAGCCCCTTGTCCCGATCCAGCTGTTTTCCCACATCGCAGGAGAAGTACATAGGCTCATCGGCGAGAATTGATTTTCTGGCGAAGCTTTTAATCTCTTCGACTGGTAAATTTATAAATGTCCAGTTGGGGCCGTCAAACCGGTTACGGTCGTATTCAATTTCATAAAGTTTGTAATAATCTCGGGTTGGATCATTCATCAGCATGATATAATCACCAAGAGGAACCTCTACCGCTTCATGGTAAAACTCCAGCGGCGTATAGTTTTTTCCGACAACCAGACTGTCGTTTTTGTCAAGATAACGCCATGTAAATTCAGTGGGAGGGGTTCCGAGAGAAATAACCAGAATACGGTATATTTCGGACAGCATAGCGACCTTTTGTTTGCAGAGGAATTTTTCACTTTTCCCGGCTGCATTCCATTCACGGATATGCATTCCCTGAGAACGTAATTTGCGGCGAATGAGGCGGCGCATCATAGCCGTATTTTCACTGTTATAGGATTCCGGCATTATTTCCTTGGGAACCACGCCATACTTTTCAACCAGACCCGGCATCATGTTCCAGACGCCGCCGTCACCAACGGGATGTTGAAATAGCCATTGTACTTCCCGGTCATCAATGTCTTTATGCCGGTTGCGAATAATTGCTTCGAGGAACAGGTTCGATTTTTCAAGTTGGTCCCAAAAGAATAGATAATTCTGTGAAAATTCAAATTCTTTTAAATTGTATTTTTCAATGACCTTAGGGCGCAGCACATTCAGCGCCGTGAATAACCAGCATCTGCCCGATGATTTTTGGTTGGTAATTCCGGTAACCGGGATTTTATGAGCAAAATGATGATCGATTTGAGTATGAACAGTACGGTTTAACGCTAATTTTTTCACATCATTTTCGGAGACGGCATTTTGCATGGCTCTGGTATAAGAGTCCATTTGGACCGACGACCGAATTTCACGGAGCATTTTATCGGATATCGCTCCCGTTTGAGCAAAGCATAAAGGCATTAAAAACAGTCCTGCTATTATAAAACCGGCGGCTCTTCTGAGATAATAATTCATAGCATACTCCCGTTTATAATTTATTGAACAATTCCCATAATCGGCGGCTGGCTTTTCGGCTTTCATCTATGACGATCTCTTCGTCTAAGGTCAGAAAGGTATTGTCATTATAAAGAAATTGTCCTTTTGCCATAACCATTGCCGCCTGAACCGATTGCATGCCGAATAAAAGATGATGTATGTAATTATCGGTATTAAAAGGTGTTGCCGGTACATAATCGAATACAACAATATCGGCACTGGCATTTTTTTCCAGGACGCCGGGTTTGCCTTTAAAAAAGCGTCCGGCGAAGTCACTGTTGTTTTGTAATTGTGCTTTTAAAAAATCAATCAATTGAGAGTTTTCCGCGCCCGTTTGCCGATGATAATAGTAGGCGGTGCGAAGAGCTTGCAGAATGTTAGAGCCCCAACCGCCGGTTCCTACCCCAATCTGCAAACCGGGGAAACCCGCCGGGCTAAAGAAATCGAATTGACGGGGAAATAATGACTCGGGAATGGTTACCAGCGTCGCCTGTTCCGCAGCTATTTTATTAATCTCTTCTACACCGAGGGGAGGTCCGTTGACCAATAGAGATTTCGGATTTATCAGGTTGAAGGCATTCAAACGGTCAACCGAGCCCTCGTAGCCCAAATTTTTACAGTACTCCGTATCTCGGGCGCTACCGAGGTGAATGTGAATCCCGGCTTTATTTCCCAGTTTTTCGGTAATCAGGGCGAGCGATTTTTCAGAAATGGCGCTGTTCGCCTGCAGCCCAAACATGCCCTGTATTTGATCGTTGTCTTGATATTTTTGAATAAAATTCAGATTTTCTTCCATCCCGCGAATAAATATATCGTCGCCGTCGCGCTCGGAAACTTCATAACTGAGCACCGCCCGGATTCCGGCACGGGAAATGACTGACGCCATGTTTTCCAGAATATTATACACACAAACCGGGGACGAGTGCAAATCAAAAATGGAAGTAACTCCGGAACGGATCGACTGCAAAACAGTGAGGAGTGTTGATAGCTGAATCATTTCACCATCGAGACATTTATCAAATTTCCACCAGAAATTTTTTAAGAATTCCTGATAATTGCTGTCGGCTTGTGAGGTTAAAAGACCGGTGGCAAACGCTCTGTAGGAATGGTGATGCAGATTAATCAATCCCGGAAAAATTATTTTCCCACCGGTGTCGTATAATTCCATATCGGCATTTTTGGGAATTTGTCCAAAAACCGACCCTTCATCACCGACGGCTATTATTTTCCCCTTTGAAATATATATAGCGCCGTCACTGAAAACGTTTCCCTTTCCGTTATATAAAGGTCCGCCATAAATCACTACCGGTTTTACGGACGCTGATTCCGGAGGAGCGGGTTGTACATCATTCAATATTTCGTTCATCTATATCCTATTGGT
>JAGHBC010000076.1 GCA_021161185.1 Fidelibacterota bacterium | reverse complement strand
GAGAAGCGTTTCCAAAAGGGGAGAGGCAGACCGGATATTAATAATTTAATATAGGCTTTGCCTTGATAGAACAGACTATTTATTCCGATTTTATATTTTCATGCCGCTCCGCGGAGGGGGAATGGTGTGTTTTGATGTGAGGGATTGAATGATGATTTGGGATATTTCCATATATGGTAATTTATGGTTATATCTATGAATGTGATTTGGGTATGTGTAGGGTGGTTGATAATATGTTAGACCAAATAATGTAACATATAAATTCCAATCGTAATGATAGATGTTGAGACAACATGATCAATCAAAAACTAATCAATGATTTAAAAAATCAATCTGCTTTATCAAGAGAAAACCTTCAGATTATTGCCTGTGCCGGTTCTGGAAAAACGGAATTTATTTCCCACCGCATTGCCTATGTTATTGCCGAAGAAATAGCGAAACCGGAAAATATTGTTGCCTTTACTTTTACGGAAAAGGCGGCGGAAGAACTGAAGTTCAGAATCAGAAGTAAGATAAGAGACCTAATAGGTCATCAGCCGGATATTGGTGATATATATGTGGGGACAATCCACGGTTTCTGTTATGAATTACTGAAAGAGTATGTTCCCGAATATAGAGCCTTTGATGTGCTGGATGAAGGCAAACGATTTTCATTTATAAGTTCCATTCGATATGATCTCGGTTTGCGTGTTCTGGAAGATTGGCTGGTATCAATTGGAATGAAAAAGCCTTATGGCTCGACTAAACAGGCATGGGTCATCAATGCTTTTATTCGTGGTGTTGATATCGTTCGGGAAGAGATGCTGAATCCAGAAGATGTGTCTGATTCGGAAGCTTTTATAAATGCTTATCATTTGTATGATGAAAAACTGCATGAAAGAAGGTTTTTGGATTTCAGCAGCCTGATGGCTCTTGCGGTTGGATTTCTTGAGAATGACAAAAATATACTTTCAGAAGTTCGCAAAAGATTTACTTATATTACCGTTGATGAGTACCAGGATGTAAATATGGTACAGGAGAGACTGGTAAAACTGATGACGGGGAAGAAAAATAACATTTGTGTGGTAGGCGATGACGACCAATCCGTTTATCAATGGCGAGGTTCTACTGTAGATAATATCATCAACTTTAAGAAACGATACCCAAAAGTATTTACCCATCATTTACCCACCAACTTCCGTTCTACTGATGGAATCATAAACCTTGCGAATGAACTGATTCAAAACAACAATCCCGGGCGTCTTAAAAAATTAATGAAATCGTCAAGCAAGAAATATCAGTCAGGGGACATCTATAAAATAGAATTTCAATATCAGGCCGATGAAATTGGATTTATTGTTGATCGAATCAAAAAATTGATCGGGACCGAATGGACCAACAACAACGGTTCAAAACGTGGGTTAGCCTATTCAGATATCGCTCTTTTTTTCCGCTCTGTAAAATATGGGGCGCAGCCATATCTTGATGCATTAGATGAGGCCGGAATACCTTATGCTGTCATTAATATCGGTGGTCTATTTGAAGCTGATGAAGTGGATACTGTTTTTAGCATTTTTTCATATCTTGGCGATTTTGAGAAGATATGGCACGGACAATCAGGAACGGGCTTTGTGCCAACAGAGGATGATATTTACTCCTCTGCTAAACCAATTTTTTCATTGCCAAATAAAAAAGTGTTTAAAAAGCAGCTACAAGGATTGAAGGAATCCATTTCCGGCAGGATCTCTTTACAGAGTATCTATGGAGAAATTTTGGCAATACTCAGTGTTGCCAGAGATGATATTCATAATAATGAAAAAGAAGTGGTGCTTTACAATTTGGGACGATTAAGCCAGGCCATTTCCGATTATGAGGGGACACGGTCATACTGCACTTTCCGTGACATTAGATACTTCTGCTGGTTCATAAGAAATTACGCACAAAACTCCTATGATGCGGGTGCTGGTGATGACAGGACACTTTCCATTAATGCAGTGCAGGTGATGACACTTCACGGCACAAAGGGACTGGGTTTTCCTGTTGTGTTTATGCCTTACAGCATCAAAAAGCCTTTCAGGCAAACAGATTCCGGTTTCTTAGATGCCAGTAAGTTCAATTTTACCCGTTACCAGGGAAGTGTTGAAGACGAGAGGCGGTTATTTTATGTGGGCATGACACGGGCAAAAAAGTACCTCTATATAACCTCATGCGTGGATCCCGGCCCACATAAAAGAAAGAAAAGGCCCAGCCAATTTCTGGAAGAATTAAATGGAAACTATTTTATAGATAAGTCAGCCAAAGACCCTACAAAAAGGAAGAAATTAAAACCGCAGCCGTCAAATGAGGATTACCGCTTCCCTACTAATTATTCTGAAATGAGTGATTATATGCGCTGTGAATACGATTATAAAATGCGCTACATTTATGGGTTTAATCCCATTATTGTGCAGGCCTTGGGATATGGGAATCAGGTGCACAACATA
This sequence comes from Fidelibacterota bacterium, assembly GCA_021161185.1. Classification (GTDB taxonomy): domain Bacteria; phylum Fidelibacterota; class UBA2242; order UBA2242; family UBA2242; genus DPVY01. The sequence goes on along the minus strand of JAGHBC010000076.1, from coordinate 1,494 downwards.
TTAAATATACTTCATAAGGTTGCGCAGGAAACCGGTAAACTACCTACCGATGAAGAAGCCGCGGAAATTTTGAAGGAGCAATTTTACCTGCGGTATGCAGCAAAAAGCCGACAAGACACATTAAAGCGCAGCGCCTTACGGAGCGTATTGAGATATATCGGAATGTGGCGGGAAGATTTTACCCTTTCTGTGAGTACGGAACGTAATTTTGAAATGGATATGGAAAACGCCTTGATTTCCGGCAGCATTGACCTGTTAAAAAGAGAAAATGCCGATGAAAGTATTCTGGAAGTAGTGGATTTTAAGACCGGAAATGAAAAACGGATGGATGAAGAACTAACCTTGCAGGTGCAGCTTTATACCATTGCTGCCAGGGAAGCGCTTAATCTTAAAGTGAACAAAGCCTACGTCCACTTTTTAGATGCCAAAAAGCAGGAGCGGGTTGAGGTGTTGACAACGCCTAAACAGTTAGATCTGGCGGGCAAGATCATATCAGATACTGTTAAGGGAATAACTACACGCAGGTTTAGGCGTAATCCAAAAAACAAGAAAGTCTGCGAAAAATGTGATTGGAATAAATTTTGTCCACAGAAAAAGTAAAAAATAAGCCTTACTTTGGTCATCATAAAAGGTTGCGGGAACGGTTTATCAAATCAGGACTGCAGGGCTTCCATGATTATGAATTGCTGGAACTATTATTAACATATATTTTTCCATATAAAGACACAAAGCCTATTGCGAAAGATTTATTGAATAAATTCAAAACCCTTGCCGGAGTGTTCAGCGCCGACGCGCAAGAGTTGCAGGAAATCAAAGGCGTTGGAGAGCGGACGGCCGTTTATTTGAAATTGTTGAATGACACGCTTGGTTTTGTGTTTGAAGAGCGCGCCAGAAATGAGGAAATCCAGTTCACCAAAACCGTACAGTTGTTTGAATACTTTAAAGCAACTATCGGTAATAAGAAAAACGAAGTGATGCGGGCGGTGTATCTGGATAGCCAGAACAGACTGATCCATGCAGAGAATTTAAGCGAGGGTACCGTGGCGGAAGCAGTGGCTTTTCCGCGCAAGATTGTAGAAGGTGCCTTAAAATATCGTGCCGTCAGTGTGATTATAGCGCATAATCACCCCCGCGGCGTGGCAGAACCTTCGGATAATGATGATAAGATTACCGAACAGATTAAAAATGCCTTGCAAACAGTGGGCATCAGTTTGCAGGATCATCTAATAATTGCAGGAGATGAATATTTTAGTTACCGGCAGACCGGGTATTTGGGATAAAAAACTTTCTATCGTATATTAGGCGAAATGTACTCGATTAGATTATCTAATAGTATTCGATAAATAATAGGTGCTTAAATATGAAAAAACAAATCAAAATTATACTTGACCCCGAAATATCAGATTCTCAAAAGGGGGATTTCTTTGAAAATTTGGTTCGCCGTATTTTTGAGACCCAAAGGTATGATATTACACAACGGGTTAATTTTACGGG
>JAGHBC010000044.1 GCA_021161185.1 Fidelibacterota bacterium | reverse complement strand
TTGTTTTCCGTCCTCCGTTTTCCGCTTGCCCTGTGAAATCTGAGCGTAGCGAAGATATTTCATCAGGGTTTTCCATCCTCCTTTCTCCTTTCTCCTGTCTCCATTTAATGTAATTCGTAGTTAAATCCGAACTTCTCCTCGAAAAAGTTTACCCCGTTAAATAGATTAAAAAATGACTCTCTATGATAGATAAAGTTATTATTTAACAGGGTGAACCCTGCCTGCCCTGTAACGAAGTGTATCGGGGTTGAATCTTTCTGCTATTCAACAGGGGGCCACCAAGTCCACAGCATCCCCGATTTGCATGTCCGGTGTTTTGAAATATCTACTTTCAATAACAAGCGAATTGACCATCTATACAAAGATACGAACAGGTAGACGTAGACAAGTGAAAGGTAAAAAACCGTTCCTTGCCCCCTTAACATTGAAATATGGAACTATAACTTCCAATATTCTATGATAATACCACGAAATATCAGCGGAAAAGTCAGGTCTTATTGTAAAATATTTCCTGTTGTCGCCATTGTAGGTCCCAGGCAGTCTGGAAAAACAACTTTTGTTAAAGATTATACCAGGCAATTAACAAAGACAACGGTCTATCTGGATTTGGAAAATCCCACTGATTTAGATAAACTGGAAAATCCCTATTTGTTCTTTTCGCAGAATAAAGAAAAGTGTATAATTATTGATGAGGTTCAATCCAAACCTGATCTGTTTCCGGTCATTCGAAGTTTTGTTGATGAAAATAAACAAAAATGTAATTTCATTATTCTGGGTTCTGCAAGTCCTGACTTATTAAAACAAAGCTCTGAAACACTGGCAGGAAGGATCGGATATGTCGAATTAGGTCCGTTTTCGGGACAGGAACTACACAATAATTTCAGTATTCAAAAACATCATTTTTATGGTGGATTTCCGCTGGCCTACCTGTCCGCCGAAGAATCTTCAACAATCTGGCTGGATAGTTTTATCAAAACCTATCTGCAAAGAGATTTGCCAATGCTGGGATTAAAAGCGGATCCGCAAAAGATTAGAAGACTCTGGGAAATGCTGGCATGGCAGTCAGCCGGTTTGCTGAATTACACTGCTATTTCTAAATCTCTGGGGCTGTCAAATCATACGGTTACGGCATATATCGACTTTCTGGAAGCTGCTTTTATGGTCAGACGATTGCAGCCCTTTCACTACAATATCAAAAAGAGACTTGTCAAATCACCTAAAGTATTTATTACCGATACGGGAATTTTACACCGCTTACTGAGAATACAGGATTATAATCAATTATTGGGCAATCCGTTGGTGGGGAATTCATGGGAAACGTATGTCATCAACCAGATTGCTCTGGAAAAGCCTGATGATGTTGATCTGTATTTTTATCGCACTCATGCTGGGGCAGAAATAGATTTGGTTTGTGCAAAAGGGTTAAAACCGGTCGCGGCTATTGAGATTAAATTCAATCAGAAACCGTCGGTTTCAAAAGGTTTTATCAGCGGAATCGAGACTCTTGAACTAAACAATAATTTTATTATTCATCCCGCTGAAAGCGATTATTTAAAAACGGAAATCCTGCGAGTTTGCGGAGTTAAAACATTTATTGAAAAATATTTATGCTCTCTTTAAGGATTAATTTATTAATTCGCGTTCACCCAGTAAAATAATCAATATCCATTTCCCAAATATCAAATCTAATGAATCTGTTCTGTCAAGAGCAGAAATTTTGAGATTAGTTTTGAAAAATAGTAATATACCGAAGTCAACTTTGACGGTTTCGTAAAAAGGGGAAAATATGTCATTCTTGAACGAAGTGAAGAATCTTTATAATTTTATAATATTGTTCATAAAGGCATTAGAGATTCTTCGTTATCACTCAGAATGACACTTCCAGGACTTTTTACGAAATCATCAACTTTAAGAGAAACAATATAGAAATTAATTGAGAAAAAAGCGTTGTTAGAAATGCCGAAAAATCTTTATCAAGTTGGCAGGAAAATTAAATTACATTATCTTATAGAGATGTCTTCGACATAAATACTTTGAACGGTGAAAACGGTGAAAAAAACTCAGTGCCTCAGCGGTAAGAATAAAAACAATAACCGCTAAGACGCTAAAAAAATGTAAAATGAATAATGTAAGATTAACAATGACCGGAAACGAGAAATTGGAGAACGGAGAACGGAAACCGGAATGAGTAGCAAAATCGAAAAATTTGAAGACATCGAAGTATGGAAAGATGGTATGAATTTAACGGCTGAACTATACAAATTATTATCTGGGTGCAGAGATTTTGGATTTAGAGATCAAATACAAAGAGCGTCAGTTTCCATTCCATCAAACCCCGTGAAATAATATGACAAAAAGAGAATAGATGATCATATTAGTGGAGTATTTCACAGGGGCTGAAGGTTATGAACGAAACACGAATAAAGAATACATCCAGTTTTTACATATAGCCCCGTGGAATAGACCGTTATATGACAAAAACAGTTTGAATATTTATAGAAGATAATTAAAACCATTAATGGTCTCTCAATTAGGTTTTATTCCACAGGGGGTCTTGTGGAGAATTAAGAACTCAGTTGTATTTAGCAGAAAAACTTGGTTATATAACTTCAGAAAATGCCAATCATCTGATAAATAAAACTCGCAAAATTTCCTCGATGTTATACAACTTAATCAAGACTAGGAAGGAAAAATTCTGATTTCTCCCTTTTCCCTTCTCCTGTTTCCTTTCTCTTGTTTTCCGTCCTCCGTTTTCCGCTTGCCCTGTGAAATCTGAGCGTAGCGAAGATATTTCATCAGGGTTTTCCATCCTCCTTTCTCCTTTCTCCTGTCTCCATTTAATGTAATTCGTAGTTAAATC
>JAGHBC010000039.1 GCA_021161185.1 Fidelibacterota bacterium | reverse complement strand
CCAATAAACTATTCTAATCCGACCAATAGTGGAATTGAAACCCAGAAAGTCAAAAGTCGAAAGTCGAAAGCTTTAATTTGACCATTAATGAATATGCGATTCAAGGCTGTGATGCCACAAAACAGCCCACCAATAAACCAATAAACCAATAAACTATTCTAATCCGACCAATAGTGGAATTGAAACCCAGAAAGTCGAAAGTCGAAAGCTTTAATCTGACCCCATTAATGAATATGCGATTCAAGGCTGTGATACCGCAAGACAGCCCACCAATAAACCAGTAAACCAATTCAACTAATTCAACTAATTCAACTAATTCAACAACATAATCCGGCATTGCAATTATTTGAAATATTTAATATGTTCACAAGGATTAATAAAATATTGGATATAATAAATATAGAAGATCATCAAAAACAGCGAAGGAGTGCAATAATTGCAACATTCTTTAACGATTTGCATCTAAAGGTAATAGTGAAAGCAGTAAGTCAAAAATTCAAAATCAGTTCACGGGCGCTTCTTACGGTGTTCATTATTCTTTCTGCAATTCTGACTATATCGGGGTACTGGGAGTTCCAATCTCGGCGCGCAAGTGTGCTGAATTTAATGGCTCAAATGAGCCGAAACCTATCAATTACCATTCAAAAAGCGGCGGTCAATTCCATCTACAGCTATGATATTATCTTAAATGAAACCACCAACCGGTTATTTGCCGTTACCGGTTTGATTGCGGAATTGGAAAAGCGCGGAAACCTCACGGATAAATATTTATCCCGCCTTATTGAAAAACAGAGGTTAAATTGCGTTTGCGTTTACGACGGGAATGGTGCGATATTATTTTCCAGCGAACCTGCATATAAATCCCCGGCGCCGGAGATGCTTCATGATGTGCTCGCGGGTGAAGTTGAAGATACAGTTATCAACATTCAACAGGGTAAAAACAATTTCGGGAAAGGATATACGGTTGCCGTCCACCGTCGTGGCGGCGGAGCAATTGTGTTAAATATTGACACCGACCAACTGCTGAAATTCCGGCGTGAAATCGGTGTCGGAAACATTATTAACTCGATTGCTACTGATAGCGCAATTATCTACATCGGAATTCAGGATTCGATTGGAATACTTGCAGCTTCTCTACAAGTGGATTCGCTGTCTTCATTTCAGAACGATCCATTTCTGCTGCAAACATCAAAAACCGAGACTTTTCAGTGGCGGATAACGCAATTTCAGGGGCACCGCATCTTTGAGGGAATTCTACCCTTTTGGATTGAGGATGTCTCTTACGGAGTGATTCGAATAGGTCTGGATTATTATCCAATTCAGACAATCCAGATGGCGGCGATCAGGCAAGGATTGGTTCGGTTTGGGCTGCTGCTGGTAGTTGGTTTGATTCTGTTTGGATTGTCAATTTCAATTCAAAATATTCATTTATTGGAGCGTGAAAAAGATCGGATCACCGGGGATGTTTACCGGTTGCAAGCGGATCTCAGACAGAAAGAAAAACTCAGCGCCATGGGCGAACTGGCGGCAGGCGTTGCTCACGAAATCAAAAATCCGCTAAATGCAATCTCGATGTCTGTCCAGCGGTTGGGCAAGGAATTTGTTCCGGTAACAGATGTTGAAGATCAAAAAGAATTAATCCATACGATTCGCAAGGAGATAAACCGGATCAGTGATATCATCCGACAGTTTCTGAAATTTGCCCGCCCGGGTCCTCTCCAAAAACAGTGGTTTTACCTTGACGAACTGATTAAAAAAGTGATCCGATTATACGAGGCGAAGATTTCCGCGGAGCAGATCACCTTAAACCTGCAATTGGAAAACAAACTAAAAGTATTGTTAGACGCAGATAAAATACGACAGGCGTTGGTCAATTTGCTGGAAAATGCTTTTGACGCCGGGAATGGCAGCAGTGTAATTGATATCAGATTAGAGAAACACCATCGTCAGGCGCGGTTGATTATCCGGGATAATGGCGCCGGCATAACGGCAGAAAATTTGCCGAAGATTTTTAATTTATACTTTACGACAAAAGATCAGGGAACCGGATTTGGGTTAGCCCAGGTCTATCAGGTCATTAGTGAACATGAGGGATCGATTGATGTGAACAGCTCCCCGAATCAAGGCACGGAATTTATAATTAACTTACCGATTAACAAGGAGTCGTAGGATGCTTTCCTTATCAGTCATAGTCATTGATGATGATGCCACTCAACGGAAAATACTAAGCGGCTATTTATCGAAAATTGGCTGCAAAGTGACCGGTTGTGAATCGGGTGATCGCTGCATTGAGACAATTAAAAAATATTATGTCGATGTAGTAATTACCGATTTTAGAATGCCGGGAATGAATGGTCTGGAAGTGCTGCAAAAAGTCAAAGAGATCAATCCTGAAATTCAGGTAATCCTGATGACGGCTTACGGAACCGTTGAGGATGCCGTGGAGGCAATGAAAAACGGCGCCTGGGACTACCTGTCCAAACCCGTTGACCTCGACGAACTGGAACTGAAATTACGGAAAGTGTCCGAGCTCAATCAGCTGATTAGAGAAAATCAACTGTTGAAAACCCAGTTGCAGTCGGAAAGCCTGTCCACCGATATTATCTATAAAAGTAAATCCATCGACGAGGTGCTGAATCTGGTAGCCCGGGTTAGCGATAGTCAGGCCGCGGTTTTGATTCAGGGAGAGAGCGGCACGGGCAAGGAAATGATCGCCAAAGCCATTCATCGGGCATCACCCCGCAAAGATAAGCCTTTTGTGGCTGTTAATTGTGCCGCCATTCCCGAAACCCTTTTTGAAAGTGAGTTGTTCGGTCACGAGAAGGGCGCTTTTACCGGCGCTCACGAGCGGATGAAGGGACGCTTTGAGATTGCCGCGGGCGGTACACTTTTTCTCGATGAAGTAGCAGACATCCCCCCAGCTTTCCAGGTAAAACTGCTGCGGGTTATCCAAGAGAAAGAGTTTCATCGCCTGGGATCGTCTCAACTCCTGAAATCCGACGTGCGTATCCTGTCCGCCACGAATAAAGACATGCAGCAGATGGTTAATGAAGACCTGTTTCGGGCAGATCTGTTCTTCCGTTTAAACGTCATCCCCATTACGATTCCGCCCCTGCGGGAGCGACGAGAGGATATCACAGAGTTGGTTTACCACTTTATCGAAAAGCATGCCCGGATAAATCGCCGGAAAGTCACCGGCATCAGTACGGAAGCCATGGACGGGCTGCTCAAATACGATTATCCCGGCAATGTCCGGGAACTGGAAAATATTATCGAGCGGGCGGTAATACTGGCTCGCAATGAGATTATTACCACTGAAGATTTACCGCTCCCACAACATAGTAAGCCGAGAAGCCTGTCAAATGAATCCCTGCCTTTGCAGGTCGAGCAGCTGGAACAAAGGCTGATTGAGAAAGCCGTCCGGGCGAGTCACGGTGTTCAAACCAAAGCGGCGGAGCTGCTGGGAATTTCCGAGCGGGTCTTGCGGTACAAATTAGCAAAGTACGGGATAAAATAAATTCGACATAATTGTCGACAGATCGACGAGATCGTCGTAAACAGCGGTTTTTTTACAGTTAAATTAATCGGATCAGAAACGACTGTGTACCGACGGAAAACACGGTGATTGGGCGGTTTTGGCACGTATATTGACCTAATAATGTCAGAAGTTTGACAATACGAACAGGAAAGACAAAGGAGAAGAAAAATGAAAACTTCCAAACTTTTGACGATTGTTGCCCTGAGTGCTCTGGTAGCGCTGGTAATGGTACCGAATGTAAGTTATGCCCAAACGGTTATTGAGCATGGTCCCGGTTTTGTGGATGAAAACGGCGACGGCTACAATGATAATGCGCCCGATTTTGATAACGACGGTATTCCCAACGGTCAGGATCCGGATTATCAGCCGCTAAGGGACGGTTCGGGACAGGGGAGGCGAATGGGTAATGGTTCTGTTGCCGGTACCGGTAATGGGAAAGGATATTATCGACGATTTGCAAGAACCGGTGATCCCGTTGGAAACGGTGGCAGGGGTAATGGTGTTTGCGACGGCACCGGCCCAAAAGGTTCGCGTGCCAGAGCAGATACTCCGTCAAATTAAGAGATTTCATCAGCAGGTCGGTGGTACAAATGCCGACCTGCATTGTTTCTCATAACGTTATATGAATCGGAAATATCAGTGAAACCAAAAGTAGCTAACGCCATTGTTAAAAAAACAGCCTTAAAGAAGCTTTTATAAGTAATGGGGATATAAAATGAAGAAATTAATTTTAGCAATAATTTTAGTTGGGATGAGTATTGCTGGTTTTTCTCAACAGAAAGTGAATTTTGATAAACCCAGGGGATTTTTAGATCGTAATAAAGATGGCATTAACGACTGGTTTCGCGACGCCAATGGTGATGGAATTAACGATGTAGATCATCAGCCTTACCCGCATGAATTCACCTTTGTTGACCAGAATGGGGATGGAATAAATGATCATTTTATTGATGAAGACGGTGACGGCGTAAACGATCTGGCAGCCCGTGGGCTCACCCGAGACAAAGGACGGCACACTAATGTTATCGATAATAACCGGGACTGGATCAATGACATTACCGGGGAAATCTATAACCGCCGTAACCTGATGGGCAATCGCTATGGTTTCATTCTGGAAGAGAGGGGCGTTCGAGTGAAAGATTTTGTTGATCAAGATGGCGACGGGCATGACGATCGTTTTGCCCGCGATGGGCAAGGCATGCGGCGTCGAAGCATGGACCACTTTATCGATCGGGATGGCGACGGCATCTGTGATGATCGCGGATTTGACCGGCATCGATATGGTCGGAAAGGTCAGGGGAAACCCAGATGAAATATCGGCAACCGTTGCAGCTGTCAACTCTTACAATTTTTCTTTTTGTTATGGTAGCCAGAGTACAGTCGCAATGGCTGTTAGATGTCGACACCTTTGCCGGCTATAACGAGAATATTATCGGGACTTATAATGCTCCTGACGACTTTCTCGCCGTTCCGAATATTGAAATATCCCGAATGACGGAGTCTCTAGAATTTTACTACTCGGGAACCTTTACCCAATTTCAGCAGAATACCCAATTCAACAACACCCTGCATGGTATCGGTTTTGATTACCGGTTAATTCAAGCAGCGAATATTTCGAGCAATATCGGGGCAAATTACTCAATAGCTAATTATCGGGACAATTATTCCTATTATAACAATCAACAGTTATACGGTTTCATTAACCTGAAATATTATCCAACCCGGTCAACGCTGATAAAAGGAGGCTTTGCGCTGCATAATAAAAATTTTGTCGAAGAAAAAGCCTGGAACCATTGGGAATCGTTACTCTACCTACAGTACAATCTTTTTCTGAAGACCAAGACGACGATACGCCTGGGCGCCGATCTCCTCTACCGCAATTTTATGCCCTATGCCATCGACGAAGATGTGACCGGCTGGCACTCAGGAAGAGGAGGTCACGGATCTTATTATTCAATATCGCGATACGATGAATTGCCTTCCTTATGGCAGACGTTTTTCGTTGCGCGCATCGCTCAATCCCTCGGACGTCGAACGGGAGGGTATGCAGAATACGCTTACCGCTATAATCACTCGGAGGGAAATCCCTACGAACTGGAGATTGAAAGTTTTAGTCCCATTGACGATTATTTCGGTTACCGGGGAAATTACCTGACGACACATCTGAAATATAAAATAACCAGCGCCTTTTGGTCAGCGTTCAACTATCACCGCTATTTTCGGCATTATGTTAACCGTCTGGTCTATGAATACGATTTTGACGGTCAGACCTGGGTCGTTGAAAACGATGACTATGTTATGACGGCGCTGCACCGCGAAGATACCGGGCAACGGGTTGAAATATCCTTTGGATATGCAATTAACCGTTTTTTAAAGAAAGCCTCATCCCTGGAAATAATAGTCTTGTTTACCTACCGGAAAAATGATTCCAACGATCCTTATTTCAGGTATGAGGATAAAAGTGCCGGATTGCAATCGAATTTTGGTTTGCAATGGTAGTAAAAACAATGGAAACTATTCATTACGAGGGTTTGGGAACGGTGCGGTTTGACCATAGTCGCCGGGCCCGCCGACTGAATATCAGCATTAGACCCGACCGGGGAATCAGGGTCGCCGTCCCTCAGGGCGTTAGCCTAAAAACCGCGCAGGTATTTTTAGAGAAAAATCGCGATTGGGTCATCAGGTCTCTCGCTAAAATTCAGTGTGTTGAAAATACCGGAGCGGAGGTAGATTATCGCCATTATCGCACCAGGGAGCACCAGCTGATTTTGGAGCCCCGTCCCTCCCCGGAGTTGCTGATTAACATTGCACGAGGACTCATTCGAGTCCAATACCCTTCAAATCTGGCGGAAACCGAGGATTCCGTCCAATGGGCCATTAAAAAGGGAATTATTGAAGCTTTCCGTATAGAAGCCAAAAAGCATCTGCCTCCGCGGGTTGCCGTGCTGGCTGACCGGTTTGGGTTTGAATGCAATAAGGTTTTCGTCAAAAATATGAAAAGCCGTTGGGGCAGTTGCTCGGCGAAAAATAATATCAACCTGAACCTACAACTGATGCGTTTTTCCAATGAACTAGTCGATTATGTCATTTTGCACGAGTTGGCTCATACTCGCATTAAAAATCACGGCAAATTATTTTGGCAGCAGGTAGCGGCAATCTGTCCCAATCACATAGAATACCGCCGACAACTTCGCCGCTTTAAACCGATTATTCTTTAGGAAATAAAGCAGATAACATGCTATATAATAAGCAGATGTGTCGAGTTGTGCCCGATCATCTGCGGATTACATTAATAAATTAAAGATTATCGTTTTATCTTCCCTATTTTTCTATTAACTTGGTATATGGCTCTCAAATGTCGAGTGTGTTTTTAGGAGGGAAACAATGAGCGCTGCGAAGCAATTTCTTGATAGGATTGCCCGGGATAAGATCAACGACTTACACAACGACCATGTTGCCAATATCGTCGACTGGGTGGTGCGGTTATGTCGACCTTCAAAAGTTACGGTTATTACCGATGATGCCGCCGATATTAACTATGTGCGGCGGCTGGCCCTGTTAAACGGCGAGGAAAAACCACTGACAATCCGGGGGCATTCGATCCATTATGACGGCTATTACGACCAGGGACGAGACAAGAACCATACCAAAGTATTGTTGCCGGAAGATAAAAAACTCGGACGGCATATAAATACAGTAAACCGGACTGAAGGGCTGAAGGAGATATTCGAGCTGATGGACGGGATCATGGAAGGTAAGGAAATGCTGGTTCGTTTCTTTTGTTTAGGTCCGCTAAATTCCCGTTTCTCTATTCCGGCGCTGCAGATTACCGATTCAGCTTATGTAGCTCACAGTGAGGATTTGTTATATAGATCCGGATATGAGGAATTTAAAAAGCTGGAAGGTAAACCGGATTTCTTTTATTTCGTGCATTCTGCCGGACAATTGGATGAGCTGAGAAAGTCAAAAAACATCGACCAGCGCAGGATCTATGTGGACATTGAAAAAAACAGAGTATTTACAATTAATAATCAGTATGCCGGTAATAGCCTGGGGCTGAAAAAACTGGCGCTACGGTTGGCAATCAATAAATCAAACCACGAGGATTGGCTTACCGAGCACATGTTTATTGTGGGAGTGCATCAGGAAAATAAGGACAGAACAACATACTTTACCGGCGCATTTCCGAGCGCTTGCGGGAAAACCAGTACCGCAATGATTCCCGGTCAGACGATTATTGGCGATGATATTGCCTATTTACGAGTATGGCATGATGGCAGTTGCCATGCGGTCAATATTGAATCGGGTATTTTCGGAATAATTACCGACGTAAATCCGGTGGATGACCCGCTAATTTATAAATGTCTCACCACTTCCCGGGAGTTGATATTTTCTAATGTGTTGGTAAACGACGGTAAGCCTTACTGGCTTGGAATGGGGCAGGAAACGCCGGAAACGGGTATAAATCATTTTGGCAATTGGTATAAAGGAAAAAAAGATAAGGCTGAGCGGGAAATTCCATTAGCACATAAAAACGCGCGTTATACAATCCGGTTGCGAGAATTGGACAATGTCGATCCCGAGGTGGATAATCCTGACGGCGTTCAAATTGACGGAATCATTTACGGCGGCAGAGATTCGGATACCAATGTGCCGATTTGTCAGTCGCTGGATTGGGACCACGGCGTGTTTTTGGGCGCCTGTCTGGAATCGGAAACCACCGCAGCGACATTGGGTCAGGAGGGTCTGCGGAAACATTCTCCTATGGCCAACCTGGATTTTATAGTTGTCCCGCTGGGAAAGTATATTGCCAACCACTTCGCCTTTGGTCGGAAATTGCAAAAACAACCGTTGATTTTTACGACCAATTATTTCCTGAAGGATGACCAGGGGAATTACCTACTGGATAAAATTGATAAAAAAATCTGGTTATTATGGGCTGAGGCGCGAGTATATGGGGAAGTAGATGCGCTTGCGACGCCAATAGGGTATATCCCTTTATTTCAGGGCTTACAAGCTATGTTTGAGACGATTTTACATAAGCCTTTTAGCCGTGAATTGTATGAACAGGTTTTTTCGTTACGGGTGGCAAACCTGCTCCAAAAGTTGGCCCGCATCGAGGATATTTATCGGGAGGAAGAGGTGCCCGAGATCTTTTGGAATATATTACAGCGACAGCGTAAACGCTTAACGACAGTCCAACAGAGCTATGGCGCTGACCTCATTCCCCCGTCTGGTCTTAAAAATTACTGAGAACACTCAGATAGAAAGTTTATTATTGATTTTATCGCACAATATTTGTCAATTTAGTTATAAGCTGAATCAAGGATGAATGCTATACCGGTTTCCCAATATACAAGAAAGCCCTGAAATATGTTACGCGTATCCAATTGGAGCTAAGGAACAAAGATCAGAAATCCTGACCTGATATTGAAAAAACAATGAATAATAGCAGTTGATTCGCAGATTTAATTGTCTTAACTCATAGTAAAACGAGCAGAAAAAGGATAATAAAATATGCAAATGCAACTAACGTTTTTCCCGTATAAAACTAAATTATTATTACCAAGTTGGGGCGTTTCCTTGGTAACAATATTCCCCGTGACAAATATGCGCTTGCTTTGTAAATTAGCGACAGAATAATTTGCGATAGGTCAGGAGT
>JAGHBC010000084.1 GCA_021161185.1 Fidelibacterota bacterium | reverse complement strand
CTTTTTCACCTGCTTTTACTCTCCCTCCACCACCTATTAACCCATTTTGGATGGATGTGGTATTGTCTGGGGAATATAATCTTGCTTCAACATTATACGCATCATAATTTCCCTCATTCTGGAATACCATTCTCACGGTCACATTAGAACCGTCTTGTGTAAAAACTGCTCCTGCAGTAAGCAATGGTGTAGGATGTGAACTTACATTATATGGATCAGTACCAATACTTCTTTCAGTTCTATCAGGATAGTTATCGCCGTCACTATCTCTCCAATATACCATTGTAACTTTTGTATGAGGAACTGCTCTGGCATTCTGAAATTTGTGAGCATTACTGTAATTTTGCAGATGAACTTCCCACCAGCTATTATTGGTTATCGGCAGACCGTTGATAGAAACAATGCTATCATTTCCTATTACAATTGGGTCCAAATCTATGGGATTATAAGGACAACTGGAAGCTCTATTCCAGGCATCAACATATGTATCATTATTTTTTACATATACCATATATGGTTTCAAATTTCCAGTTCCATCATCCACCTCAAATAATACATCCTGATACCATGCATTTACATAATCTTCTTCATTATCATATGTGTAGTCTAATAATTCTATTCTTATAGGAGCGCCTTTATCTATCTGCCTTATTTGCTCCAAGCTTAATGTAACGCTAGCATAATACTCATCGGATGATTCCCCTGGTTGAAGCCAAGGAAACGATAAACCATCTGGTGCATCTTCTAATGAAGGGTCAGTTATTGGAGTGGTGTTTCCAATATATATATTGAATCTAACATGAGTGATTCCACCGCCACTTGAAGAACCCGCCTTGTCGGTGCCATCATTTTTGATGGAAAAGTTAAATTGTAGTTCTCCAGCATCATCGGTATCGACAGTAGTAGCAGTAGACCAAAATGAGCCATTTAGTATACTATTGGTTTGTGTTACAGTGGATAGTTTAACTTTTGAATTCAATACAACGGTTCGGAAGCTACTTTCGTAGCCAATCCCTTTCCTTTCTTCACTATCATAAATCGGCGTTTTTTCAACACTTGCATTGTTAACAGAAACCCCGTCCGAAGAACCAAAAACTCCAGAAGAAACAGAATTTTTTATAGGACCATATGAGCCAATATTGGGAGATAAACCCAAATCTGCAATCGCACTATATACAGCTGGATCATCAGATGCTTTTGCCTCCATATCATATGCTTCTGAGGAAATTCCCTCATAAATTTCTGGATGTTCAGGAATTGCAATTTCTGATGGTAATTCCTTGATTTCTTCTTTTATTTCCCAAGCTTTCTTTAGTATCGAAAGCCTGAAGGGATCTACACTCTGTGTGCAGTCTCCCTTAAATGATGAATCACTGAATGAGTCATAAAAATCCTGAAATGAATGTGGTCCTAATAACCCAAATAAGCTACCAGATAATTTTGCCCTTACCTCTTCTCCAAAGTCATTGAGTTCATAGACATAAACCTTTAAATTTTCCTTATCTCCATTATAGTTTTGCTCAGCATTCTCTAGCTCTTGCTTAAGTAAATTCAGCTCTAATTGATTTTTCTCATCAAGATAACATAAATACGCCTCAATAGCAGATCCTCCTACGCTGCCAGCAACACTCAACCGCGCTATACCTGCACTGGACAAAAGCGATTCTGCCAGTGATGTCAATATCACATGATATTTATACTTCGCCTCCATTCTTATCGAGATTTCGTCTATATAATCTGAATAATCGTAATAATAATCTCTACCTGTTTGAGGGTTAACTATCTTCTTTTTATATAAAGTATCTAAAGTAATGTCATCTATCTTAAAAGGTTTAATTTCATTTTTTATGGAAAAAAAA
This sequence comes from Fidelibacterota bacterium, assembly GCA_021161185.1. GTDB lineage: Bacteria > Fidelibacterota > UBA2242 > UBA2242 > UBA2242 > DPVY01. The sequence continues at coordinate 1,754 of JAGHBC010000084.1, read as the reverse complement.
TCAGGTTGATAAGCTGATGTAGCCGACTTACTACTTAAACTATTAAAATATCCTGTTGTGGAATCCACGAATGCATAATCTTCTTGACCGGGATTAACAGTATCCGTTTCTCCCTCTTCGGAAAACTGCTGGACGCCTATTATATGGCTTTCAGCATATTTGTCAGAGTTACTACTAATGTCTTTAGGAGGAGGGTAATTTGCTTGATCAACCGCTTTATTTAGTGCATCAACCCAGTTACAATAAGTGTGTCCCTCAATTTCGCCTGTAGTGCTAATGATTCCGCTTGTTTCAGATACAGAATAACTAAATCCTTGAATGGAGATAGTTCCTTCCTGATATGTGATTTCATGATGAAGTTCTATATTCACTTCATCAGATATATCAACTCTAAGTTCTGGGTGTGCAGCCACAAAAACGTTATTGCCTGGGGATTGGACTATGGCAGGCATATTTATATTGAATATTTCTTGTTTGTCACTATAAGCATCTCCATCAGTGCTCCATCTTGTCGGGTCTGTTTGATAAGTAAATACCTCAATTCCATCGGTAAGTTCATCGTTATCACTATCGGCATCATTAGGATCGGTAGGGTGAAAAGTATATATCGTCCCATTTCTCACAGCAGTTCCATTTAGTTCTTCCATATCAGTAAGACCGTCTCCATCTGTGTCGTTAATAGATACAGCCAAAGCTTTTTGTGAAATATCTGTAAGCCTTTCTTTATATTTTTGTGGCAGTTGAAAACTTGTGGCTATAAACAAAAAAGCTATCACAAACACCATTATTTTCTTGTAGTTTATATTCCGCCATACCCCTTTCATTTTGGCACCTCATAAATTGCAATGCTAACTAAAACCAGAATGGCTATGCCTAATTTTCTTGCCTGCATTTTATTGCCTCCACTATGTGAATAAAAACTCATTCAAAAACTTTATGTATGGCACAATTGCAAATTGCTAACAAGAAATGAATCTACACATTAAAAATAATAGGAAGAGAGAATTTTTGGGATTACACTGCCGTCATCGTTATTGTTTTCGTTGCCTGCGCCGGTGTCAACCCTTCCTCGAAGTACGTCTCGTACCCGTCTGCCGTCACGTAGAGGTCGTAACTCTTTCCACCGTCTGCACGAAGCGCTCCTTTTACCTCTCCGTTGCTGTCTGTCGTGCCCTTGTACCTCTCCACGGTTGAGTCTGTCGACTTGTATACCACCGTTGCCCCCTCTCTATGGGAGTACTTCCATCCGAAGTAACAGTTGTTGTAAACTCCGTCGGCTCAAGTGCAGCCTTTGCAGTTGAATCAACTGCCTTTCTGTACTCCCCTATGTAAACGTGTTGAAACCGGAAGCAAGTCCTGAGCCGTAGTAGCCGTATGCACTCTTTTTCGCAGCATTGAAGGTATGCCATGTGTTTGTGCAAATCCTTCGGGTCAGGAGATTGTAGATTATGTCTTTTGTGGAGAGACTATTAGCCATGCTACCCCCGTCCGTCAACTTTTCTGTCAACTCAGGTTCAAAAAAAGATTGATTGCGGGATTTTCCGAGATTTTTTGCAGTGTCCTCATATCTGTTCAAAATTGCCACTATGATACTTTTGATATGTGAATTTCATACAGGGGCCCGAGGATTATATAAATAAAAACACCTGCAAGCATTGCTGCGTAACCCTCTCCACCCAAAAAAATCGCCAAAAAAATCACAATAACTGCAGGGATTGCAAGTATTTTATCAAATTTTGGATAGGGGATGTTTG
>JAGHBC010000155.1 GCA_021161185.1 Fidelibacterota bacterium | reverse complement strand
TAAATGTATTAAAATATTTATCCTGAAACAGCCCTTCTCTCTATGTAGTCTATAGAATATTCTGGTTAATCATAAGAATGTCGGGCAATATCCCAAATTGCCGCTTCCGGTTCAGAGTAATGGGTTGGCGTTGAGTAAATAACTACCGCTATTGAAAATTGCTGAAAATAGAGATGCTTCGGAAAATTTGCGATAAATTGGATCTACGGCAATCCTTCCAAGGTTATCGTCTTAGCCATAAACGTGAATTCTCAACTTTCGCATGGTTTTAATAATAGAATCAATTATCTTATCCCTGTGAATGGAATGCTGGAACCGGATTATAAGATGTAGATTTTGGATATGTCTCTGAAGAATCTCGCTAAAGAAATATTTTCCAGATTGAAAAACGCCTATCCAGCTGCGAAGTGTTCCCTGCAATTTCGGAAACCCCACGAATTACTGGTATCCACGATCCTCTCCGCCCAGTGCACCGACAAACGGGTTAACCGGGTTACGTCTGTTCTTTTCCGGAAATATCCCACTGCAAAAGCCTTTGCGGAATCGGATATTGAGGAATTAAAAGCCGACATTCGGTCAACCGGATTTTACAATCATAAGGCTGAATCCATAAGGAATTCAATGAGGACAATTATTGAGAAATTCGGTGGCGAGGTGCCCCGTAATCTAAGTGATTTGACGTCCTTCGACGGTGTCGGTCGCAAAACAGCCAACGTTGTTCTCGGCGATGCGTTCGGCATTCCTGGGGTGGTTGTGGATACACACGTTCGGCGGTTGTCATACCGCATGGGGCTGACTAAAAATTCAGATCCCGAAAAAATTGAACGGGATTTGATGAAAATTTTCCCACCGGAGCAGTGGACACTGTTAGGGCATTTGATGATTGAGCACGGTCGCTCTGTTTGTGTTGCCCGCAAGCCCAAATGTAATGAATGTTTTTTAAATGATATCTGCCCGTCGGCGGAAACAACCCAAAGGTAGGCTGTATGAAAACTGAAGAATTAATTCATCAACTATTGATAAATATTGGAGAAGACCCCGGGCGGGATTCATTAAAAAAAACACCGCAACGAGTGGCTGAATTATGGGACGATGTCACTCAGGGTTATAAAGTAGATATTGAAGCGCTGATGCGGGAATCGGTCTGCGATGATGATTACAGTCAAATGATTCTGGTTAAAGATATAGATTATTACAGCCTTTGCGAACATCACCTGGTACCCTTTTTCGGGAAGGCGCATGTTGCTTATATTCCCGACGGTAAAATGATCGGTTTGAGCAAGATTCCCCGCATAGTGGACGCCTTCGCCCGCCGTCTCCAGATTCAGGAGCGGTTGACCAACCAGATTGCCGAGGCGATTCAGAGCGTCCTGCAACCTAAAGGTGTGGCTGTTGTCATGGAGGCGACGCATCTCTGCATGCAGATGCGCGGCGTGGAAAAGCACAATTCCGTGGTTACCACCAGCGCCATGTTCGGTATCTTCAGAGAACAGGAGAGTACCCGCATGGAATTTCTGGATTTGATTAAAATTTCACGAATATAAAAAGGAAATTAATATGCCACTTATCGGTTGTCATGTGTCCATTGGCGGCGGAGTTCAAAATGCCCCGGAACGCGGCAAAACGTTAGGATGCGATACTATGCAGATCTTCACCGCCAATCAGATGCAGTGGAAGGGCGCGCCTATTTCTGCCGAAAGCCGTGACAAATATATCAGTAAAATTAGCGAAAATGACATTAAAATGGTTATCTCCCACGACTCTTATCTGATTAATCTCGGCAGCCCGGAACCCGTGAAGCTGGCGATGTCCCGTAAAGCCTTTATCGAAGAGATTGAGCGGTCGACTTTTTTAAAAATACCCCATATCGTCTTCCATCCCGGTTCCCACATGGGCAAAGGCGATGATGCAGCGCTTCAAACTATCGCTGAAAGCCTGGATTACTGCATAGAAAAAGTACCTGGTTCCGATGTCAGTCTTCTGCTGGAGATCACCGCCGGGCAGGGGACAAATGTGGGCTATAAATTCGAACATCTGAGAGCCATTATTGATCGCAGCCAACATCCCGCCCGGCTGGGCGTCTGCTTCGATACCTGTCACGCTTTTGCAGCGGGTTACAATATCGTGGACGAAGCCGGTTACAATGATACTTTTCAGCGATTTGATGAAATTATCGGGCTGGATCGCCTGAGAGTCTTCCACTTGAACGATTCTAAAAAGCCCCTGGGTTCACGAATTGACCGGCATCACCGGCTTGGCGAGGGATTTATGGGATGGGAAGTGTTTTACCGGTTGGTTAATGACGAACGTTTTGCCAACCTGCCCATGATCCTGGAGACTCCCGGCGATGAAGAACATTATGGCGAAGAAATCCAACTGCTTAAAAACGCCTGTAAATAGATGTTGAATGATAAATGAAGAAATTGAATGTTATTGATATCGGCAACTGCCCTTATGGCAAAGCCTGGGATATCCAGAAAGCAATACACGCCAAACGCGTCGCCGGTGAAATTCCCGACACGCTCATTTTGGTTGAACATCCGCATGTTTACACCCTTGGTAAAAACGCCAACGCCCAGCATCTGATTGCCAGTCAGGATTACCTGAAAACAAAAGGCATCGAAATATACAACGTTGATCGCGGCGGCGATATTACTTATCACGGTCCCGGACAGTTAGTCGGCTACCCGATTTTCAACCTGAAAGAACATAAAGAGAGCATCTCCTGGTATGTACACACTGTTGAAGATGTGCTCATCAAAATGCTGGCGGATTATGGAATTACTGCCGGGCGAATCGACAAACTCACCGGCGTCTGGGTGGGCAATCAAAAAATCGCCGCTATCGGCATGCGGGTCTCCAGGTGGGTCACAATGCACGGCTTCGCGCTGAATGTCAGCACCGATCTATCTCTATATGATGGGATTATTCCCTGCGGAATCGTGAGTAAGGGCATCACCCGAATTGCCGATTTAGTGCCGGATATTCAGATGGAACAGGTTAAACGTGATGTCATAATTAAGTTCGGAACATTATTTAATCTGTCATTAGCAGACAGAAATCAACATAGTGAACAGTTGTGATAATCAGTTTTTTGGGGGAATTTTATTAGTGTAATTAGTGGTAAAAAAATGAAACCTGACTGGCTCAAAGTAAAATATACCGTTAACGAAGACTTCAAGGCGCTGCGTGAAATTGTGAGGCAATACGACCTTCATACCGTTTGTGAAGAAGCCCGCTGTCCCAATCAGGGCGAATGCTGGCGGCGGCGAGCAGCAACTCTGATGATTCTTGGTGATGTCTGTACCCGTAACTGCCGTTTCTGTGCCGTGGGTAACGGCAAACTATTGCCGCCCGATTCCAACGAACCGAAAAAAGTCGGTAAGGCTGTTAAACTGATGGGGCTGAAATACGCCGTGATCACATCCGTAACGCGGGACGATCTACCCGATGGCGGCGCTATGCATTGGGCGGAAACCATTCGGGAAATACGCGGACAGAATCCCGATTGTAAAATCGAAGTACTGATCCCCGATTTTCAGGGTGACGTCGAAGCGCTTGAAACCGTTCTTGGCGCAAAACCGGATGTCCTGGGACACAACCTTGAAACGGTAAAATATCTTTATTCACAAGCCCGACCACAGGCAGATTACCAACAATCGCTTGGAGTGCTGAAAAACGCTAAACAGCGCGGCGCTGTGACCAAAACCGGGATTATGGTCGGATTAGGAGAGACAAAAGAGCAAGTTCTTGAATTAATGCAAGACGCCCGAGCGGTGGATTGCGATATTTTTACCGCCGGACAATACCTGCAACCCACAAAGAGTCATCTTCCGGTGGAGCGTTATGTTCATCCTGATGAATTTGAATTTTACAAAACCGAAGGACTGAGAATGGGATTTCGCGCGGTGATGTCGGGACCGCTGGTGCGCAGTTCTTATCATGCGGATGAACTGATGAATCTGTCGTAAGATTTTCACCTGCTTTCAATAAAGAAAACCAAATAAATACAGCGGGATTTTATTTCCGGAACCGATTTCAATATCATCAATGGCGTAAAATAGGTTTTTTTCATTGCGACATACTTTTGACTTTCCGCCAACTTCAAAGTGAATCTGATCCTTAATCTCGAAATCGGCAATTTTAGATACATAAATTGAATTGGATTGAATAAGCTGATGTGCAAAGAAACTTTCTCGAATTGTTCTAATATAGTTTTTAAGACTCTCGGATAGATGGAGAGCCGATAAGAAATTCGGGTTGTGGAAATATAATTTTGCCGGCTTTCTACGATATGCATTGCCGCGTTGTCGATACCAGACCATTTGTATCAAATATGCATTACAGAGATATTCAAGATACCGATACAGAAATTCTTTGGAAATTCCCAAATTTCTGCTCATTTTTTCGATATTGACCTGGAACGGCTTCGAAGTAGCAATAATATTTAAAAGCCTTTTTAAATTCATGATCCCCGAATATTTAACCGGATGCACTGCCGGCAAATCTTCATATAGCACCTTATCAATAATCCGTATTATTTTCAGTTTATAACTTGGTTTACCCTCGAGAATAAATGGAAAATTGCCGTACTCCAGATATTCCTTAAAAAATTTCAGTACTCGGATTTTTCCACTAATCTCCGCCGCAATTTTAACGTGATTGTGCGTAATATCTGCAATAGAATAAACCGGAAAATTTATGCTATATTGAAAATTCAAATATTCCCGAAACGACAATTCATGTAAATGATAGAAAACCAATCTTCGAGACAAATCGACGGATAATTTTCGAATATGCAATGACGAACTTCCTGATATTATTATTTTAAGTTTTGGGAATGAATCATAGATATTCTTAATCTCCTGAGCCCAATTGGGATAACGATGCACTTCATCAACACAAAGAACTTTCCCTCCGTACTGGACATGCTCTTTCGCAATATTGAAGAGACCGGAGGAAAGTACTCTTATATTATCGCCGGATATATATAAAAATTTTGACGGATCACCGTAATGCCTGACATAATGCTGAAAAATTAAAGTGGTTTTACCGGTTCCCCTTGGACCGATTATGCCTATAAGACGTTCATCAAATTCTATTTTGCTCATTAGATATCGTTCCGCCTCAACAGGTGTTTCCGAAGCGATAATATTTTGGATTTCATAAAATTCAGTAAGCATAGCGCTCTCCTTATCGTTAAGTGTAGTTTACGAAATATAACCGAAACCGTAAAGTATTATTTACGATATCAACATTTGAATAATCCTCCAAGTGTACAAAATCCGGAAGTTTTAAGAAAAGTCACTCCCTTTCAGTATTTAACTCTGTAAAATTAAACTGTCAATCCAAACAAACCCATTTCTCCCTGCGGGAAGCCCATGGCTTCGCTTGAAATAGGTTTTGAATAACTTACCACTTTGCAATTAATCCCTTACATGCCTAAATTCTCTCGTTAAAATTGAGAGAAGGAATGGCATTTTTAGAGCTACTGTTTCCGCCGGATGATCCAATTACAAAAATACTGTTGCGCATCGCCAAAATCGCGGATCGCAACAATGTTGACACTTACCTCGTCGGGGGTGCGATACGGGATCGAATATTGGGGCACGAAACTAAAGATATAGACATAACCGTCGTCGGCAACGGCATCGAATTTGCCAAAGCCATCGCCCACTCCTTCCGGCTGAAAAAGGTATTAGAATATCCCCGCTTCGGCACCGCAATGGTGCCTTATCATGATATTATTATCGAGGTCGCCACCGCCCGCTCGGAACAGTATGAAAATAATTCCCGTAAACCCAAAGTCACCGAAGGAAATCTTTATGATGACCTGTCTCGTCGGGATTTTACAATCAATGCACTGGCAATGTCCCTGAATGAAAAATCGCTGTACGAATTATCCGATTATTTCCAGGGTCTGCACGATCTCGATGCCGGAATTATTCGCACGCCTCTCGATCCGGTGGCAACATTTTCCGAAGATCCTCTTCGAATGCTCCGGGCTATTCGCTTTTCCACGCAGCTGGGATTCAAAATCGAAGACGAAACCTTCCGGGCAATCAGCAGAGTCAAAGACCGGATGGTCATCATCTCCCAGGAGCGGATTACCGAAGAATTAACCAAAATTCTGAAAGTCCCCCGCAAGCCTTCACGGGCTTTTTTATTAATGAAAAAATGCGGTCTGTTGGACATCATTCTGCCGGAAATTGCCAATCTCGACGGAGTTGATCAGAAAAACGGTTATCATCATAAAGATGTTTTCAATCATTCACTCCAGGTTCTGGACAATATTGCCGAAAAGACGGATAAATTCGAGTTGCGTTTCACTGCTTTAATCCACGACATCGCCAAACCTCAGACCAAGCGCTATGTGGAAGGTAAAGGCTGGACTTTCTACGGACACGAAGAGTTGGGCGCCCGTATGGTTAAACCGCTTTGCCGTCGTCTGAAACTGTCTAATAAAATTATGGAATATGCCGAAAAAATGACCCGCCTGCACCTGCGCCCAATTGCCATTGCCGTAGAGGGTGTTACCGATAGCGCCGTGCGGCGTCTGTGTGTCGATGCCGGCGAGCATATTGAAGATTTGATTACTCTCTGCCGGGCGGATATTACTTCTAAAAATCCCCGAAAAGTCGCCGAATATACCGCTAACTTCGATCGTGTCGTGGATAAAATTGCCGAAGTTGAGGAAAAGGATCGCATGCGGGCTTTCCAGTCCCCGGTGCGTGGTGATGAGATCATGAAAATCTGCAATCTGTCCCCCGGACCCGGCGTGGGCTATATCAAACGCGCTATCGAAGAAGCCATTCTATCAGGGGAAATACCCAACACCTACGAAGCCGCCAAAATGTATCTTGAATCACATAAAAAACGGTTATTGTCAGAAATTTAGAAGATTTCATTTTTATCTGACAACTTTTAATTGACACTTTACTCTAAGAAACATATTGCGAGAGAGAGATATGCCATGAAAGAAAATCAGGAAAAAACGATGCCGTCAAAATTATTAACATTATTCTGGGAGCCATCGTCCACTTTTCGATCATTAAAAGTGAAGACAAGCTGGCTGGACATTGTTATTCCGCTGCTAATTGTGACCATAGTGAGTTTGATACTTACTCCTTATATTGTACCCATTGCAATGACGGAACAGAAAGCCCGCATTGAATCCAGCGAACGGCTGACCGACATTCAGAAGGAAACAATCATCGAGCGTATGGAAAGCAAGGCGGATTCTCCGGTGCAGTATATTACGACCGCTGTTGCTATCATCGTCAAAACGCTGGTGTTGGCGGCAGTCATGTTGTTCATCGGCAATTTTTTATTGGGCGGCGAAACCAAATATAAGACAATGCTTGGGGTGACAGCCTATGTGGGCTTGGTGGATGTGGTTAGCCTTGGTCTAAAAACGCCTTTAATCGTCTCACAGGGCACCACGAAAATTTATACAAGTCTTGCCTTACTGTTCGAAGAAAACAGTAGTTTTATATTTCGGTTTATGACGAATATCGACGCCTTTGCTTTGTGGAAAATCGTCCTTTTCAGCATCGCCCTTGGTGTTATTATAGATAAAAAAGCATCAAAACCTTTCGGGATCATCATAGTTATTTGGTTATTATACGCTGTCGTTGCAGCATTGTTAGCCGGATTTGCAAAAATATAAGAATAAGGATAGTGCTATGCGTAATTTTTGGATAACCACATTGTTACTAATAACAACCGCTGCCTTTGGTGCAGAGAAACTGAGTCTTCAGGATTGTATCAATATTGCTTTGGAGAAGAACCCCAATCTGACAATTGCCTCAAAACAGGTGAGCGCCTACAGGTCCGGTGTGCGCGGTTCATATGGATCGATATTGCCCTATCTCAGCGCAAGCGCCAGAACCAGTCGCTCCACTCAGGGTCCTAACGAATACATAGCTTATGGCACCAAATTTGTCAGTCCCGATACGACCACATATTACTATTCCGCCGGTATAACTTATAATCAAAATATCTTTGACGGCGGGAAATGGTGGAACAACATCCGGCTGGCAAAGAACAGTTTGGACGGCGCCATTTATGATCGGAATCTTACTCGACAAAGCATCATCGCCAATGTTACCGAAAAATTTTATAACGTTCTGAAAGCCAAAGAGTTGCTAAATGTCTACGAAATGGCGTTAAAAAGCAGCCGGGAACAGTTAGGTAAAACCAGAGAGATGTATAAAATCGGTCAGGTAGCCAAGAGAGACCTTTTTAAAGCCCAGGTCAGTGAAGGCAACGACCGCTTGAATGTTATTCGTCAACGTTCAATGATTCTGTCAGCAATATCGGATTTGAATATCGCTATAGGACAATCACCGAACACATCGATTGAAATTTACGAGGAAGAATACAAAACGCCAGAATACATCGAGAAAGAAGCCGCTCTCAATAAAGCCATTGCCAGTAATCAGGAATACAAATCACTGATTGCTCAGAAGACATCGGCTTTTCTACAATATAAAATCGCTCAAGGTGACCGTTTTCCGACATTAACCTCGACATTCTCCTATTACCGCGGTGGCCCCAAATTCTCCCACGCTTATGAAGATTTTAATAAATGGTGGAATACCGATTTAACCTTTAATCTGAGTTTTCCACTGTTTGACGGTTTTCGCCGGAAAACCAATATTCAGCAGAAAAAGCTGAACTATAATATATATGAAGATCGGATCGAGCAGAAAAAAATTGAATTAGAGAGCCGGATCGAAAATCTAATTCTGACCCTGAACACCTACCGCGAAATGATCGCTATTAATGAACTGAATATCGAATCCGCCAGGGAAGACCTGCGCCTGGCGCAGGAAATGTATCGTCTTAATTCGGCAACCCTTCTCGAAGTTCTGGATGCCCAGGTGACATTAACCCGCGCCCAGGGCAATCTAATCACTACTAAATATGATGCAAAAATTGTAGAGGCACAGCTGGCGCTGGTCATGGGAACACTTTAACTAAACCGGGGAATATATGAAGAAAAAAAACAGACGTAAAATCATTATTCTAATTATCTTGGCTGTCATTGTCGGGGTAGTCATTGTCGCAAATACGAAGAAAAGCAAAATCAAACCAATTGTCGTTCAAACCGCTAAAGTTAAACGGGGAAAAATCGTTCAGACCGTTAATGCCTCGGGATTATTAATCCCTAAAACTCAGGTTAAGATTAGCGCCAATATCGCCGCCCGGATCACGAATATTACCGTGGAATTAGGTGACATTGTCAAGAAGAGCGACCTGCTGGTGGAGCTGGATAAAGCACAGTATGAAGCTGCCTATGAACGTGCTCTTTCGGTCGTTCAATCCGCTGAAGCCAACCAGAGGAAAGTGTCCAGTGAACTGAAGCGGGTCAAAGAATTATTTAAAAACGATCTTACCTCCGAGGCTGATCTCGAATCTGCCAGCGCGCAAACCGAAATCGCCGAAAGCCAGGTGACACAGGCTAAAGCCGCGCTAAAACAGGCTGTCGATGATTTGAGCAAAACCCGTATTCTAACGCCGATGAACGGTGTTGTTTCCAGTATCAATAAAGAAGTTGGCGAAATCGCTCTAGGTTCGGTATTCCAGGAAGATGTTATCCTGGTCATTTCCGATATGTCTAGGATGGAGGTCAAAGCCGAGGTGGATGAAACCGATGTGGTCAGTGTCAGTCTGGGCGATACGGCTTTGGTTGAAATCGATGCTATTCCCGATACCACCTATAAAGGCATTGTATCGGAGATTGCTCACAGCGCCACTACCCGCGGACTGGGAACTCAGGAACAGGTTACTAATTTTGAGATCGAGGTTTCTGTTATCGGACAGGATAATCGTTTCCGCCCCGGGATGTCGGCTACCGTGGATATTATTACCGAAACTAAGGATAGCGCAATCGTCGTACCCATTCAAGCTCTGACTGTTCGGCAGCCGTTACCGGCGGATTCTGTCGAAGCGTCCGGCGTAGCACAAACTCCTCGGGAAGCGGTAAATTCCGGTAACCCGAAATCAAAAACCGTGGATGTAATCTTTGTTGTAAAAGATAAAAAAGAGGGGCAGATTCGCAAAGGTCTTTTCAGAAAAAAAGTCTATCCGGTTGCCGAGCAGCGTGTTGTCAAAGTTGGCATCAGCAGCGAAACTCAATTCGAGATCATCAAGGGGCTCAATGAAGATGAAGAGATAGTAATCGGAAGTTATAAAGCCATCAGTAAGGAGCTGAAACACGACAGCCCATTGAAAATAACGAATGGCAATAAAGTAAAGGGAGAAGAGAAATGAAACGCTTATTTTTAACAGTAATGGTTGTGTCTATCTTCGGGCTGGTTGTCAATGCCCAGGAAAAATTTGATAAAACAGAAGAAGAACAGAATGTCATTCCTGATTCTGTTGTTATCGAAGAGGAATACGACAAACAAACCAATGATGACGAAAAAGGAAGCACAAAAATCGAAGTTGACGTTGACTGGGACAACTGGGATGAAGACTGGAATAAATGGCGCGAAAAACGTAAAGAAGACTGGAAAAGCAGTAAAAAACGCGGCTTTTTCCGGGGCGGCGCCGGCGGCTGGGACTATTATATGATGGAATTGAAAGTCGACAATATCAATGCTAAACTGGTAGAAATCGGTCTGGATCCTTTTGATAAAAATATCTTTCTGTCCGGTGGTGGTGGCTGGGGATTTATCGGTCACGGTATCCGGGTCGGCGGCATTGGTGCGGGCGGTAAAGTAGTTTCAAGAGGAACACCTTTCGGAGGAAACGATACTAAAGAGGTCGTAATGAGTATCGGATTTGGCGGCTTTACTATTGAAAAGGTGTTTCACCCTTTTAACAGGAGTGAAATATATCTTGGTACAATGATCGGTGGCGGAAATATGAACATCGAATTTTCACAGTGGTCTGAAAACAGTACCTGGAATCATCTGTGGAGCGGATACGATTCCACCTATACCGATGGTTACAGAACCTATCAAAATGAAATAAAAACCAATTATTTTACCCTGCTGCCTACAATCGGTGTACGGTATAATATTTTTCGCTGGGCAGCTGTCGGTTTGAATGTTGGTTATGTATATACTCATGAGAGTCAGGATGGCTGGAAAATGAACGGGAGAACTGTAACGGGTATTCCGGATATTGATTTTTCGAATGTTATTTATCGCTTTAACATCTATTTTGGTGGCTGATGCAAACGCTAATAAACTTAAAAGAGATTGTCAAAACATATCAGATCGGAACTGTTGAGGTTCATGCTTTGCGGGGTGTGAACCTCAGGATTAATTCAAACGAATATATTTCTATCATGGGGCCCTCCGGCTCAGGTAAATCAACCCTGATGAATATCATCGGCTGCCTCGATACACCCACTTCCGGCGTTTATGAATTAGAAGGCGAACTGGTACACACAATGGATGATAACAAATTGGCGGAAGTCCGCAATCGCAAGGTCGGCTTTGTATTTCAGACTTTTAATCTGCTGCCCCGCGCCACGGCGCTCCATAATGTGGAATTGCCCCTGATCTATAGCGGAATTCATGCTGGCAAGCGAAAATCTTTAGCCGAAAAAGCCCTGGAAAAAGTAGGTCTGTCGGATCGCAAACATCATCGCCCCAATGAACTTTCCGGCGGTCAGCGTCAGCGGGTCGCTATTGCCCGGGCGCTGGTCAATAATCCCTCGCTGATTCTGGCAGACGAACCAACCGGAAACCTCGATTCCACGACCGGTAAGGAGATCATGGCGGTTTTTGACAATCTGCGCGAAGCCGGCAATACGATTATCCTGGTTACACACGAAAAAGAAGTGGCGCATCATGCCGACCGGATTGTCCATATTCTCGATGGAAACATAGCTGAAGATATACAGGTGAGGAACAATTGACCTCCCTTTTTATCAAACTCTGGGAAAATATTTTAATCGCTCTGCGCGCCCTGGCACAGAACAAGATGCGCACTATCCTGACAACTCTTGGGATTATTATCGGGGTGTTGACGGTTGTTTCTGTCGCTTCAATTATTTCGGGGTTAAACACGGGCTTTGCCAACCAGATATCCGCGCTTGGCAGCAATACCCTATACGTTCATAAGTACCCCTGGATCATTCAGAACGATTTTTTCAAATATCGCAATCGTCCCGACATTACCATGAAGGATGCCGAATATCTTAAGGAGCACTCAAGGCTCGCCGAGGCAATCTCCGCAGCATCGGAAACCTTTCGGGATATTAAATATCGTAGCAATTCCCTGACCGGCATCGGCGTATCCGGGGTTACCATGGAAAGCGAGATTATCGAAGGATTTAGTATTGCCGATGGACGTTATTTTACCCAGATCGAAATTGATCGTAATAAAAACAATATTGTCATTGGCAATGAGATCAAAGAGAAATTGTTTAATAATAAAAATCCCCTGGGTGAACGAATCAAGGTTGGTGGTTTTTCGTACACCGTAATCGGTGTTATGGAAAAACGAGGCAGTCTCCTGGGGCATAATCTCGATTCGGAAGTTTATGTTCCACTGGGCACTATCTTCAAGAACTTCGGCTTTCATCGCAGTATCAATATTCTGATCAAAGTCCCATCACCTGAGATGATCGAAGAGGTCAAAGACGAAATCCGTTTCCTGATGCGGGTATCCCGGAAACTGACCCCCCAGGAAGAGGATAATTTTTCCATTAACCAGCAGGAAATGTTGACCAACATGTATAAACAGTTGACCAACGGATTGTATATCGCGGCATTCGGCATCGGCGCTCTTTCGCTCATTGTCGGCGGGATCGGCATTATGAATATTATGCTGGTTTCGGTGAGCGAGCGTCGCAAAGAGATCGGTATTCGCAAAGCCCTGGGCGCCAAACAGCGGGTTATTACGTTCCAGTTTATTATCGAATCAATTATCATTTGCAGTATCGGCGGGATCATCGCTATTCTGCTCAGTTTTGTGACGTCCCTGGTGATCGATAAAGTGACCCCGTTTCCCTCCAGAGTGCCGATCTGGTCTGTCTTTGCGGGGTTGGGATTCTCTACCCTTGTGGGACTGTTCTTCGGAATTTATCCCGCCCGGCGCGCCGCTAAACTTGGCCCTATTGAATGTTTGAGATATGAATAACAGGAAATTATGAATTTCGACGAAGGTTTAAAACTCGCCTGGCAAACCGTAATAACAAATAAATTACGGACTTTTCTGACAACCCTCGGCATCGTCATCGGCGTCATGTCCGTGATCGGGATGATGTCCATTATCAACGCCCTGGAGCGGCATATGGTCAATGCTCTTTCCGCAGTGGGCGGTGATATTTTCTGGGTTCAGAAATACCCGGCAGTGCGAATGGGACACCTGCCCAAAGAAATCCGCATGCGCAAAAACCTTACGTTCGAGCACGCCGCCGCCATCCGCAAACGTGCCGACTATATCGAAGCTGTCTCCGGTGAAAGCGCTATCTGGGGCAAACAGATCAAATATCGGGATGAGGCTACCAACCCCAACATTCTTGTATACGGCGGCGATGAACACTGGGCGGATGTCAACGGGCGTTATATTTCCGAAGGACGATTTTTCACTAAAGAAGAGATTCACCGCAAGGAATATGTCGTTATTCTGGGGAATGATATTGTGGAAAAGTTGTTTCCTTTTTCATATCCCGTAGATGAATATATCAAGATCGACGGTATTCGCTTTAAAGTTATCGGATTAATCGAACCCCAGGGTAAATTGCTCGGCGACAGCCGCGATAACCTGGTCGCCATTCCCTATACCACCTTTACAAAAGCCTTTGGTCAAAAACGCTCAATCAATATCGCCGTGAAAGTTCAGAGAGGGAAAATGGCGGAAGCCATGGATCAAATCACCGGCATCCTGCGGGTGGTCCGCAAAGTCCCGCCCGGCGATCCAAACGATTTTGAAGTAATTACCCAGGATTCCATCATGGACACCCTGAAAAACCTGACCGGCTTTGTCTTTATCGCCGCAGTGGTAATTTGTGGGATTTCTCTGTTAGTGGGTGGAATCGGCATCATGAATATCATGCTGGTTGCGGTTACGGAACGAACAAGAGAGATCGGCATCCGCAAAGCTGTGGGCGCCAAAAAACGTCATATCCTGAACCAGTTCCTTACCGAATCAATCGGCATTTGTCTCCTTGGCGGACTGATCGGGGTAATCCTCGGTGTGGCTATCGGGGTTCTTACTGCCGCTGCATTGAAGCTGCCGCCGACAATCCCTGTCTGGTCTGTATTCCTGGGCGTGGGCTTTTCCGTGACGATCGGTCTGATCTTCGGAGTCTATCCCGCTATGAAAGCCGCCCGGCTGGACCCTATTGAAGCATTGCGGTACGAATAAACACATAAAAGCATTCCTTACTTACAGTTCTCCGATGTTTATTTCATTCGCCGGATTGGTGATATTGCTGTAAATAGTTCATGTTATTGAAATCCCTATCATTGGTGTGAATCTCAATAATATTGAGTCTTCAAGACGAAAATAAAAAAAAGATTTAGATATTAAATAAATTCATTTAAATTTTAACATATTATGAAACAGTATGAAGCAGTAATAAAAGTAATGGAAGAAAATGGTGGTTTTGCAACTTTGGGATTTCTAAATCAAAAGGTGTTAAAAGTCCCGAATTGTGAATGGAAAACAAAAACACCTTTTGCAAGTATTCGAAGAATTGTTCAGGATGAACGGTACTTCTTTAGAATTAAACCGGGGCTTTGGGCATTAAGGGGTCATAAAGATGAAATATTGAAAAAGTTTTCAATCAAGAGTAAAAAATCAGAAGAAGAAAAAGAATTTGATCATTCTTATTATCAGGGTTTACTTGTAGAAATTGGTAATATAAAAAATTATCAAACTTTTGTGCCAAATCAGGATAAAAATAAAAGGTTCTTAAATAAAACTCTCAAAGATATAACAACAATTGAAAATATTTTTCATTTTAGTTACAATAATATTGTTGGAAAAGCGAAAACCGTAGATGTTAGTTGGTTTAATAAACGGAAATTACCAAATTTTATGTTTGAAATAGAACATACAACAAACATAAACGAGTCCTTATTGAAATTTTATGAC
>JAGHBC010000134.1 GCA_021161185.1 Fidelibacterota bacterium | reverse complement strand
CGTTTAATCATATCTAGGGCATTGTCTATTTTACTCAATGGCAATTCCATCGTACGAGTAAAGCCCGGTGTATCTCTATCTCGCTTCTTTGAATATCGTTTTTTCAGTTTCGAAAGTTTCATACCATAAGGACGTTTTTTATTCTTCCCCCTTTCAGAATGAAAAGAAAAATCTAAAGGAATAAAACTCTTTCCATCCCAAAATCCTAACAGCAGTTGTTTAAAGCCAAGAACATGTTACGTGATTATAGACTCTTCCCAAAAATTCTATCTTTTCGCCAACCTTACTTAATAGAGAATCATCGACAATTAAACATTTTACCTTAGGTGCCTCTTTCGTCGTATTTGAACTGCTTGCAACGATTTTATTAAATAAAGGAATATAAATTCTGCCGCCAGTCTATTTTCGAATTATTTTCTAATCTGTAAAATGTATCTTTCTGCATTGTATTCAGTGCTTTTAGACCGGATTTATATAAGGCTCTAACACTTGATACGGAAAAGAACGGTGATAAAACTAAAACCAAAAACACTTTAACTGCCGGAAATCTTCTCTGTTTATACTCATTTAGTCTCTGCGCAGTTTTACAAACTTTAAACTTGTTGAAAATATCTACAATTATTTCAGAAACTTCGCCATCTTTCTCAAAAAAGTCTTGCAATTCTTTTATTCTTTTCAGACCTTCCAAGTGTATCATAATTGCCCCTATCTTGATTATTTTTCTAACACATTCAAATTTGATAAGATAGGGACGATTTTATAAGGTTTTTCTCAAATATTATTGTTGTTTTTACAATATTTTACAAAATGCGAAACTTGAGTATTCTAATAAACCTGACAGGTGTATTGTGTGAATATCTGCCAGCCCCAGCGTTTTATATTATTTCCGTATTACGGCAATTTTACCGACGGTCGTGTCGCCATCTTTAGTATACGCCATGCAAAGATAGACGCCGCTACCGACGTAGCGTCCGCGGTGATCTTTGCCATCCCAAAACGCCTGTTGACCAACGACATCCCCATCGAGATAGGACAAATATCTTATGAAAGTGCCGTCAATGGTCATGATCTTTACATCCGACTCCTGAAGTAATCCGTCAATAATGAGAGGACGCATTGAAGGTATTTCATAGGGCATGGGAAATATTTTCAATTCTCGATATTCATTCCCCAAAACCGCATAAGGTGATTTATATATGGAAATCCCTTTTGTCGTTGCCAGATACACAAGCCCTTCGGTATTATTAAATGCAATATCCAAAACAGTGTTACTTAAAATTGGAGAGTTGTTTACCGTAAACCCTTCTACATTATTCAACCAGTTGCCGTTATGAGTATAGACTTTTACTCCTGAACCGACAGATGTAATCCATTTATTATCTAAACCGTCAACTTTTATTTTACACTCTTTGGCAAATGGTACATTGGATAATACCGGCGAATCAATCTGGCTGAAGAATGAATTCGGAAAATTCTCCGAAACAGTTGCCCGCTGAATTCCCGCAGCCGTCATAATCCATAAATCACCGTCTAAATCAAAAGCGATAGCATAAACCGAATTATCGCCCAAGCCCGCGCTGGTCGTTATCCAATACCAACTGTCATCACTTTTGTCAAAAAGTGTTCCATTGTAATCCAATACGGCAATGCCTCCCGCCGAGGGCGCCGGTGTACTCCCGCTATGCACTTCCGATGCAATCCATACGCGTCCTCGGTCGTCAAAGGTAATCGAAACAGGGTGATAAGTCAGATGGTTATTAGATTCGCCGATACCAAAATGTATCCAACGGTTATCAAAACTTAATACAGCAATACTACTGTCGTTTTGGGCATTAGTATTGGCAATCCACAGATTGTCATGTTGATCGAGAGCGATAGTTCCAACTTTAAGATAATAGTCACTCCCGCCTCTCCCCGCCGAGGCGGCGAGCTTCTGATCGGTGGTATCATAGACTGTATAATTTGCCAAATCATCCAGCTTAAACTCGAGCAACCCTCCAGGTCTCAAACCCAGCTGCATAGATCCGTAGAGCGATGCAAAAAAGTGACCATCTTTACGGCGAACAATATTATATATTCTTTCACTGAGGGAATACGCGATGGTATCGGCAACAAAACGATCCCAGTCCCAATCATAATTTGCATGAATGCGTATATCGTTTTTAAGCCCGTGAATATTATACCATCCCCGGTCGGTTAATACACTGATTCCTTTTTTCGTTCCTGCTATCAAGGTACCGTCGTCTCCGACCCATAATGCGGTGTAAATATTATCGAGAATTGTGTTTGGTGTAAAATATTGAAGTCTGTTTTCAGAATACGACCAGATACTTTTATATTCCGAACCGCCCCAGAGTGTATTATCTGTATCAAAAGTACATTTTGTGATATATCCGCTGATAATTAGCTGCCAGATACCAGAATTATATTTATAAACATTTCTATTGGTTGTAATATAAAGCGCTCCAAGATTATCCGTCACTATTGATCTTATATCACGAGTAAAACTATCATTGTACAATTTTGCCCGATCACCCTGAATCTCAAATAATGCCGATCCAAGATTTGCTAAAATTTTTCCTTGATAGTCCACTATATTCGAAACGGAGCCAATTGACGGAAACTGTACCGTTTGCCAGGCAGTTTTAGGTTTAAGATCGACCTGGTTTAGATCGGCAAAAAGTAAACCGGAGTTAGTTGCCACCCATAAAGTATCACCGATAACAGCCAACGAATTAATCCCGGAAATTTCAGTGGGAAAACTTTCAAACCGATCCTTGTAATTATATTTTGCTCCGGAAGCCTTAAAATATGCAATACCCCAATCGACGTTTAATTGATACGCCGCAAACGCTGTGTCTCCATGAAATGCAATCGAAGAGATACAGGTTAGCTTATCACCAAATACATTTTCGGTAAAGACCTGCTCGACATTTTTCGTCTCCCTATTCCAAATATTTATCTCACCATCGGGAGAACCCATACCCAACCAGAGACGGCTGAGATTATCTTCGGCAATACACTGAATATCATTGCGTGTGAGCCCATCTCTGATAGTATATTTTTCAAACTGTTGAGTGCTTTTATCAAACTCAACCAGTCCACCGCTACTGGCACCATAGACATAATTATCCCTTACAATAACATCTCTGACGTTGAGAACCGAAGTATAACTGTCCCATTCTCCAACGACCGATTGAGCATTAATCCATCCGGAAAGGATCAGGAGAAACAAAAAAATGATAAAGCGCTTCACATATTACCTTTGAATTGTTCTGATCAGATTGGCCATTTCAATCATATTCAATGCCGCATCCCAGCCTTTGTTTCCGGATTTTGTACCGGCTCTTTCAAGAGCCTGTTCGATGGTGTCGGTTGTCAATATTCCGAATATGACCGGAATCCCGGAATCCATTGATAACCGGGCGACACCTTTTGAAGATTCGGCGGCTACGACGTCAAAATGGGGTGTCGCACCCCGGATAACGGCACCAAGACAAATTACGCCGTCAAATTTCCCGGAATTGACAATAGCCCTGGCTATGGACGGTATTTCCATAGCACCGGGCACCCAATAGACATGAATATCATCTTCATTAGCACCATGTCTTTTCAGGCAATCGATTGCCCCTTCAAGCAGTTCCTTGGTAATTAAATCGTTAAAACGACTAACAACAAGCGCTGCTTTCATTTTTTCGGCAGATAATACGCCTTCATAAATCTTTGCCATAATTCACCTCTTCTTCAATTATCATTGTTTAGTATTAAATGTCCCATTTTATCTCGCTTCGTCTTTAAATATTTTTCATTTTCGGGGTTGGGAATTATTTCAATCGGAATCCGTTCCACAACTTCCAAACCGTATCCTTCCAGTCCGATAATTTTCTTGGGATTATTCGTCAGCAGGCGCATTTTTTTCACTCCGAGATCGGACAATATCTGCGCACCCATTCCGTAATCCCTTAAATCTGCCTGAAAGCCCAATTCAACATTGGCTTCTACGGTGTCCAGTCCCTGATCCTGAAGACTATATGCACTGATTTTGTGTCTTAATCCGATGCCTCGCCCCTCTTGTCTCAAATACAGTACGGCACCCCGCCCCTCTTTCGCAATCATTTCCATTGACCGATCCAACTGATCCCCACAGTCACAACGTTGGGAACCGAATACATCACCGGTCAAACATTCCGAATGGACACGGATCATGGCTGGTTTGTCACCGGACACATCCCCCATTACAAGAGCTACATGTTCTTTATCCGTCAAATGATCGACATAGATAATAATTTTAAATTTTCCATATTTCGTCGGCAGTACCGCCTCGCTAATACGTTCAATATAACGTTCATGCTTTCGCCGGTATTCAATTAAGTCGGCAACGGTAATTATTTTTATATTATGTTCCCGGGCAATCTTAAAAAGCACTTCACCGCGAGCCATCTCACCATTCTCATCCATAATCTCGCACATGACACTGACCGGTTTTAACCCGGCAATTTTTGCAAGGTCAACCGAAGCTTCGGTGTGTCCCGTGCGCCTTAGAACACCGCCGGATCTCGCAATAATTGGAAAGATATGCCCCGGTCGTCCCAAATCGCCGGGCTCTGTATCAGTATCCGCCAGCGCTTTAATCGTTGCCGCCCGGTCCGCGGCAGAAATCCCTGTCGTGGTGCCTTTTATATAATCCACACTAACGGTAAAGCGGGTATTGTGCAGCGCTGTATTATCCTGAACCATAAGGTCTAAATTTAGTTCTCTGGCGCGCTCCTCGGTTAAGCCGACACACATTAAACCCCGGGCGTGTTTCACCATAAAATTTACGGCTTCGGGAGTTGTTTTCTCGGCTGAAATGATAAAATCACCTTCATTCTCCCGGTTTTCATCGTCGACAACAATGATAAATTTGCCTTTCTTAAAGTCAGAAACGGCTTCTCTGATTGTATTAAATGCCATTAAATGTCCTTTTCCCAATATAAATTATTTGCCATATCCCCACTGTTTGACCCTGTCTTCATTTATTGATTCATCAGAATCCCTATTGGTCACAAGTTTTTTAATATATTTTGCTAATATATCAACTTCAATATTCAGGTAATCGCCCACTTTCTTCCGGGATAAATTAGTGTCCGTAAGGCTGATCGGGATTACCGAAACAGTAATATTATTGCCATCAATGCCCGCCACCGTTAAACTGATCCCATTCAATGCCAGCGAACCTTTCAGAACAATATACCGGGACAGATCACCGGGCACCTGAACGGAAATCACGGCGGACTTGCCGGTATGCCGAATATTCGTCAGCCGTCCAATTCCGTCTACGTGCCCCTGAACAAAATGCCCGCCAAAACGCCCATTCGCGGCTAACGCCCGCTCAAGATTAACCATAGTCCCGGCTTTAAAATATTTCAACGTCGAACGCTCCAGAGTTTCCGGTACCGCCTGAGCCGTGAACCGATTGCCACCCAAAAACACTACACTCAAACAGACGCCATCCATGGCAATACTATCGCCGATATCTAAATCTTCAATAACTTTTTTTGAAGATATTTCAAATAGTTTCCCTTCAGGATTGGAATGAATCCGCTCTACTTTTCCAATCTCTTCGATAAGCCCGGTAAACATTATTTCAATTTTCCTCTTAATAAAATATCTATGCCAAATTTCCGGGGCTCTTCCCACTCCAGTTGAATGGCATTATCTAAGGATTTCATAAATCCACTGAACGTCGAAATCCCCTTGCCTAATATTTTGGGAGCAATGAATAGTTGTAATTCATCGACCAACCCCTCTTGAATCAGCGAACCTGCCAATTGACTGCCACCTTCACAATAAATTGAAGTGATGCCAAACTCTCCAAGACGAAACATGGCATCAGATAGCAGAATCCACCCAAATGGATCACTCTCAACCGGCACAACATTTATTCCCAGTTTTTCAAGCCGGGCGACTCTTTTTGCTTTTCCTTGTTGAGATGTCAGGATAATAGTACGATTTTTAAAATTATCGGTAATCAATTTCATCTGTCGGGGAATATTCAGACTGTCATCGAGGATTACCCTATAGGGAATAAAGCCATCTTTTTCGTCCGGTAGGAGACCGGGATCGTCTTTATAGACAGTTCCCATACCGACCATGATCGCATCATGCCGCAGTCGTTGTTCCCGGACATATTTACGGGCTTCCCCCGAAGTGATCCACTGACTTTTACCAGAAACATCGGCGATATAGCCATCCGCCGTTTGACCCATTTTCAAAGTGATCCAGGGACATCGCTTTTCGACTAAATGAATGAATCCCCGATTTAAATCCCGCGCTTCACTTTCGAGGATACCCACATACACTTTAATACCAGCTTCTTCCAAAATACGAACGCCATTACCATTGACTTTCGGATTCGGATCGATCATCGCGATAAAAACTTCTTTTATCCCGGTTTGAATAATTTCATTAACGCAGGGCGGGGTCTTGCCTTTAAAGCAACAGGGTTCCAGGTTTACATAAAGGCTTGAGCCTTTTGCATTAATTCCAGCCTGTTCGATCGCTGAAACCTCGGCATGCGACGCCCCAAACTGTTTATGATATCCCTGCCCGATTATTTTATTATTCTTAACCAGAACCGCGCCCACCATAGGAT
>JAGHBC010000122.1 GCA_021161185.1 Fidelibacterota bacterium | reverse complement strand
ATGTCGAATGTCGAAGGTCGAATGTCAGAATGTCAGAAGGTCAAAAGTCAAATGTCGAAAGTCAAACGTCAAATGTCGAAGGTCTTAATGTCGAATGTCGAAGGTCTTAATGTCGAAGGTCGCAGGTCGAAGCGAGATTTTGTTTTTCCGACTTTGGACTTTAAGACTTTGGACTTTAAGACTTTAGACTTACTATTCGCATGATTGAAAAACAAAATATATTAAAGCCATTTTCTAATATTAGTAATGCCGTATTGGCGATAGTTATCATACTGATTCTCGGTATAATGATTGTACCATTGCCGACATTTTTAATGGATGTTCTGCTTGTAATGAGTATTACCGGCGCCCTGGTAATAATGTTTGTGTCATTATATGTTCTTACACCTCTTGACTTTTCGGTTTTTCCGGGTTTGCTCTTAATCATTACACTGTTCAGGCTGTCTCTTAATGTGTCAACCACCAGGCTGATTTTAACCCAGGGCTATGCGGGTGAACTTATTGAAGCCTTCGGTTCTTTCGTGGTTGGTGGCAACTATGTCGTCGGTGTGGTGATGTTTCTTATCCTTGTAATTATAAATTTTGTAGTTATTACAAAGGGCTCAGGTAGAATTGCGGAAGTTTCCGCGCGATTTACTCTTGATGCGATGCCCGGAAAACAGATGGCAATTGATGCTGATTTAAATGCCGGCTTAATCGATGATCGTGAGGCTAGAGAACGCCGGGCGACCATTACAAAGGAAGCGGATTTTTATGGCGCTATGGATGGAGCGGCTAAATTCGTTCGTGGAGACGCCGTAGCCGGGCTGTTGATAACAGCAATCAATATTCTCGGTGGATTGGTGATAGGGGTGTTTCAACGGGGACTATCGTTTGGTGAAGCGGCTTCTACTTATACCTTATTAACTGTCGGTGATGGATTAGTGTCGCAAATTCCTGCTCTTATTATTTCAACGGCTTCGGGTATTATTATTACGCGCGCAACCTCTGAATCCGGCCTGGGTACTGATATTGCGTCACAAGTGACAAAACAACCGAAAGCAATATTTATTGCCGCCGGTACCCTAGGCGTTATGGGGATATTACCTGGATTACCTTTTATTCCTTTTACAGTAATTGCTCTATTATTAGCGGGTTCGGGTTATATGGCTCAAAAGACCCAACGGGAAATGGAAAAGAAAATTGCCAAAACCGAAGAATTACCGGCTGTTGAAGCGGAAGAGAAGATAGAAGATTTTCTACATCCCGATCCTTTTGAGATAGAAATTGGTTATGGGCTTATTCCGATGGTAGATGTAAAACAGGGTAATAATCTATTAGGTCGGATTTCTGCGATAAGGAAAAGTCTTGCTATTGAGATGGGTGTTGTTGTTCCCCCCATAAGAATCCGAGATAATATTCAGATAAAGTCTAATGAATATTTATTTAAGATTTATGGTATAGAAATTGTCAGAAGTGAAGTAATGATAGGCCGTTATTTAGTGCTTAATCCCGATGATAGAATTGAACTTAAGGGAATAAAGACGACTGAGCCAACTTTTGGACTTCAGGCTATTTGGGTATCAAAGAAAGAAAAAGAAAAAGCTGAGATAGCGGGCTATACAGTTGTCGAACCACCGGCGATTATTGCAACCCACTTGATGGAAGTCTTAAAGGCTAATCTCTATAAACTTTTGGATCGTCAAGAAACTCAGGAGATGCTCGATCATCTTAAAAAAACACATCCTGCCGCAGTAGAAGGGCTGATTCCTGATTTAATTTCCTTGGGCGTCGTGACTCAAATATTAAAGAATTTGTTAAAAGAAAGAATTCCAATTCGCAACCTGGTGTTGATTTTGGAAACAATCGCAGATTATGTGCCTTTTACTAAAGATGCGGGAGTATTGACTGAATATGTCAGAAGCGCCCTTGCAGAAACAATTACGGATTGTCTTAAACAGGAAGATAACCAGATTGTAGTGGCAACATTCGAGCCGAGATTAGAGGATGCAATTATGGAATCCGTAAAAAGTGGAAATGGACAATCTCACAATCTCGGGTTCTCTCCGAACCAGGTGAACATATTATTCGAGAATATTGCTGATAAAGTCGGACAAATGGCTTCTTCCGGTTATCGCCCCGTATTGCTGGTTTCACCGCAAATAAGAAGAGCAGCGCGCAGTTTTATTGACCCGGTACTGCCCAATGTTTCGATAGTTGCTTATTCAGAATTGACGCCGGATGTAAATATTAAGTCTATTGGAGTGATAAATTATCCAAATGAGAATTAAAAAATATTATGCAAAAACATTAAATGAAGCCCTGCAACAGGCAAAATTAGAGTTTGGAAACGGAGTCACCATTTTGGAGTCACGGCAGGCTGGCAGCAACAAATTTTTGAAAAGGGAAAACAATTTAATCGAAGTCACTGTTGCGATAGATAATAAGGTCAAAAAAATGGAAAACTTAAATACTGTTAAAAACTTAAAGCAGGTTTCTAAAGGAAGTCAAAAATATTTACAAAAGCAGGGGACTTCAATAACATCACGTCCAGATTCCTATTTTGGACGCAATGACACGATTTCTAATGAGATGGCAGTTCTCCGGCATGAATTGAACAAATTGAATCGGCGCCTTCGAATAATGACGGCGCCGGATTTTCCGGAACCTTTTTCGAAAGTGCTTGAGAAATTAAAGAAAACGGGAATTGCCGACGAGGATGCGATAACATTTATTCGGCGTGCTTATTTAAAGTTAGAGAAAGAACCCAAACTTACTCAGGGGAAAATAATAGAATCGGTGAAGAATGAAATTCTTTCAATATTTTTTCAAAACAGGTCTTGCGGTAAAAGTGATGAAGAAAAACTTAATCTGGGAAAAATTAATAAAAAAATTAAATTTGCAGATTATGTAAAATCTGATATTTTTGCTTTCTTTAACAAAAATAATGAATTAATGCAAGAAGCTGAAAAGGAACAAAAGATTGTAGCGGTGATTGGTTCTGCCGGAGTTGGGAAAACCACTATCCTGATGAAGATGTCAATTCATCCTGAGATTTATGGCAAAAAAAATGTAGCCATTGTTTCTACAGATTCTTATCGTATAGCAGCAACTGAGTCATGGAAGGTGTTTTCAAAAATTACTTCTATTCCTTTTAAGGAATTAAAAGATATGCAAAACCTGCGGAACGAAATTGATAAAATGAGCAACATGGATGTTATTTTAATCGATATGCCGGCTCGCAGCCCGCTTTTTGCAGGCTATTTTCAGGAACTCCAAAACAATCTGGCCATGATAAAACCAACGGATATTCAATTGGTGTTGAGTGCAACATCTGATTTAGAGGATTTGTACCAATCAGCCGGATTATATCGTACTTTGAATCCGACCGGAATTATCTTTACGAAAATAGATGAAACTACAAGACCTGGGAAAGTTGTCTCGGCAACGCGGGAAGTTGATCTGCCGGTTTCATACATCAGTTATGGGCAGTCAATTCCCACCGATATCAGGGACGATGTCGGTGAATTCATTTGGGAAAAAATTTTAGAATTAATTTAGAGTAAAATTATATGAAGTTATCAGATAAAAATATATTTTCACTGCCAGGTTATAAAAGTAATAAACATTTGCCGGAAATTATGACTGTAACAAGCGGAAAAGGCGGTGTCGGCAAAACAACTATCAGTGTGAATTTGTCCATACTTTTATCACGTTATAAGAAGAGAGTGCTGTTAGTAGATGCTGATATTCATTTAGGCAATGTAGATTTTGTTCTTGGCATTCGACCAAAATACACTATGGCGGATGTAATCGCCGGTGATATTGATCTTAGAGATATTATCATAAAATGTTCCCAAGGTATTGACGTTTTGCCCGCATCTTCGGCTCTACAGGATCTAATGGAAAAGGAAGAAGATATTCTAAAAACAATATTTAACGCATTTGCCATCCTGGGAGATAAATATGATTTGATTGTGGTGGATACCGGCGCCGGAATTTCTGGAAGTGTGATGTCTTTTGTTTTAGGAGCAGATAAAGTAATTATTATGGTGACTCCCGATCCGGCTTCAATTGCTGATGCGTATGGAATGATTAAGATAATAAAGCAAACCCATTCGGATATCCCGATTATGATAATTACCAATATGGTCGATACATCGGAGGAGGGTGAGTCGTTATATAAAAAAATGGAACTGATGGTTCACAGATTTTTAAACGGCAGTGTAATCTATGGTGGGGCTATTCTGAAAGATAATCTTATATCAAATTCTATTCGGCAACAACGTCCACTCGTTCTTAATCATCCCAATTCAACATCTGTTAATATCCTGAAAATAATAGCGCGAAGATACCTGCAACTGCCGAATTTAGGTGAAAATAAAGCGAGTTTTTCCGATAGATTCGTACCCTATCAAGATATCATAATTGGAGCCGGCGAATGAATAAAATAATATATATGTTTGCCATGATTATTGCGGTAGTAACTCTTGTTTTAACCAATATATCCGGTATTTCTCTCTTTACCGGCATTATCCGAAGCGCTATTGTGTTTTTAGGGGTTTTGTTTGTTTTTTTCATAGCGGGGCATCTATTAAGGCTTGGTATTTTACTGGTCAATCAAAAGCCAAAGGCTACTGAAGATGATAACTGAATATAAAAACAGACAGAATATTAACGGCGAAGAGCTTGTAAAAGAGTATGCTTTGACCAGGAATCCAAAAGCTAAAGAGCTTGCTATTCAGGCATATATGGCGCTTATTAAACATATTGTCGGTCGGATTAATTTACCTGAAAACGGATTGTTAAAAAGAGAGGACTTCTATCAGTATGGTATTATTGGATTGCTTTCAGCGCTTGAAAAATATCAACCAGAATTCGGCGTAAGTTTCAAAACATTTGCGTACAAGAGGATCTACGGTGAGGTTGTTGATGCTATTCGTAAAGCCGGAGTTCTAAACAGGAAACAGACAAAAGATATAAACAGAATTCAGAAGGCTGGCGAAAAGCTGCGAACTGTTCTTGGAAGAGAGCCTTCTTCCGGTGAGATTTGTGAGGAGCTAGGTATTTCCGAAGATGAATATTTTCATATCCAGCAATCCGCCAATCTGAATTTTACTTTATCGCTTTCTGAAAATGTCTTTAATAGCGATGAAAATTCGCTGACTCGGGCGGATACAATTGTTGATGAATCACAGGTACCGCCCGATATAGCTTTGGAAAAGCAGGTAATAAAGGATACACTAAAAAAACACATTAAGGAATTACCCGAAAGACAACGGCTCATCCTTGCGCTATATTACTATGAAGAGTTAACTCTTTTTGATATTGGTCAGGTGTTGGAAATATCCGAATCACGCGTTTCTCAGATTTTAAACCAGATACTTATTGATCTGCGGCTTAAATTGAAACATTAATTAATGAGGATAAAAGATAATGGATGACGGATACACAGCAGCCGATTTAAGCCCTCTCGAGGCGATTCATTCCGTAAAATCTTTAGATCATGAACCAAAGAGGCAAAAAAAGGAAAAGTCTAAAGATCCGAAAAAAAGAAAAAAAGATTTTGTGACAATTTCTGCAAAATCAGGTGATGAGAATGATGAAAACATATCCGACAATATAAAAGTGAATGAGTCAAAAGGTGAACAATATCAGGATATGAAAGGCAGGACAGTTGATATTGTTATTGGATAAAAATAAAAGAAGTTTAATTGACTTAGTTGGGTTAAAGCCCTTTATAAGTTTAATAATCCTGGGGCTATTTATTTTTAATGTCGGGCTGTCGGGAGAATCAGTGAATAGCTCTGTCGGGGCTTCGTTGAAAACGGAAGAATTTAATTCGTTCCGTCGCATCATACTTACAGTTCCGGAAAGTGTTGATATTGTTGAAGCTGGTGATCGCAGGATAATTCCCGAATTAAGTTTTGATTCACAGATCGGCGAATTTGAAATATTAATTTCTCCAATAGATACCGGCTTTTTTAGGGGTAAGAAATTACTTGTAGAAGAAGGGAATTATCCGATCAGACTGTTTTGTGCCTTTCCTGACGCGAAAACCATTATTCTTAAAGGGAAAACTATTCCGTTTGAAAAAATTATCGGTTACGATATCATAGGAACAAACCAATTTATTTTTGATATTTACAAAAATTTATCTCCAGAGACGGATTTTCTTGAGAAAACGGTTTTGATGACCTCTGATTCCGGAATAAATATTGGAGTACTTAAACCGGAAAATATTGAAAATATTGACAAAATTAATCGAGAAGTCGGATCAAATCAAAAAACTACAGGCAGAGGTCTTTTTAAGAAAGCTTTCCTGATTTCCGTGTTTGTTATTTTATTTGGTATATTAGTATTTTCAATTCTAATATTTATGCCCGAATTGTCCGTTATTATTCAGAAGTTGTTATATATTTTAAGGAAAGCCGAAAACGGCGCTGAATCAGCAGATAAAAGTGATATGTCCATGGATGTAATGAATAGCGCCAAAAAGCAGAAAGCGATCAGGCAATTAATGCAAGAAAAGGGTGTTAGCTATGATGAAGCGGATATTTTGGTAAGCATATCAAAGAGAAGGCTCAATGTTAAAATCTGATTATAAAAACTCTCAGGATAGTAGCTTTGTCACTAAGAATGATCTCGATAATCTTTTAAGGCGTCTGAGAAAGGGGATGAAGCTGTCGGGGCGAATTATTGAATGTCTGGAAAACAACCGGTATCTATTAAGAATTTGGGGGTATAATATTTTAACCTACTCGGAACAATTGTTTCAGAAATTCGATGAGATTCAATTAACTGTAATTGAGATTGAACCGCATCTTGTTTTGGACTTCATGAATGAAAATTGTCTTTCAACTAAGATCGTAAATAAAGAAGCTGCTGAAACCGATATTTTCGTTTAGGTTGTAAGAAAGAATAAAATGTAATGGGGAATTGACTGAATTGTTTTTTTATCAGAAGAGGATTTGAATAGCTCAATGCAAAAAAGAAAAGACATCTCTGCTAAAAAAGATTATTTTACGACTATTACTATTCTGGAGAGCATTTCAGACGCTATTTTTATTTTAGATAAAGATGGGAAAATAAAATACGCCAATAAAGGCGCTTTAAACATACTTAGAATTGATATTGATGATTTAATTGGAAGATTTATTGATGAAATATTAATCGATGATTTTGATT
>JAGHBC010000127.1 GCA_021161185.1 Fidelibacterota bacterium | reverse complement strand
CCTGATTTTTGTAACGGTTATTATAGCGTTTGCCAACACAAATATTTATAAAGAAATTTCAAATTCTATCCGTCTATATAATGAAGTTTATCGGCACTTATTTTCCAATTATGTCGATCCAATTAAGGCTGAAGAATTTACCGAAGAAAGTATCCGTCTGATGACGAAGGAACTGGATCCCTATACAGTATTTATGAAAGATGATGAAAAAGAACCACTGGAGATCTTAACGAGGGGCAGCTACGGCGGCGTCGGTTTACGGATCAGCATGCGTAAAGATACCTTAACCGTTATTGCACCTATGGAAGGCAGCCCCGCCAGCCGGGCAAATATATTCCCGGGAGATCAGATTCTTAAAGTCGATTCAACGACAATAATTGGACTTGATCTGGATAAAGCGGCGAAATTGATTCGCGGTAAAATAGGATCAACTGTTACATTGACAATTCGGAGACCCGGAGTTTCGGGATTGAGTGAATATAAATTGACCCGTGAAAAGATCAACGTAAAAGACGTCAGTTATAGTGGAATGTTGCAGGATCATATCGGCTATATCCGGCTGTCGGGATTCTCAAATGGCGTCTCAACTGAGACCAGACAGGCAATTTTAGAACTAATGAAAGAGGATAAATACCTGCAGGGGCTTATTTTGGATTTACGGAGCAATCCCGGAGGTTTGTTAAAAGAGGCTCTGGCTGTTGCGGAACTTTTTACACAGAAGGGTGACACCTTGCTATTCACAAAAGGAAGAACTCGTGCATCTAACAAGTTGTTTATTGCCCGGAGTAAGCCGACTCTGCCGGATAATATAAAAATCGCTGTTCTAATCAACCATGGCAGCGCATCCGCCAGTGAAATTGTTGCCGGTGTTATCCAGGATCTGGACCGGGGCATTATTATTGGCGCGCCGAGTTTTGGTAAGGGACTTGTGCAGACTATTTTTAAAATTGATAACAGCCATTCGGTTAAAGTGACAACGGCAAAATATTATATTCCCAGTGGGCGGCTGATACAGAAACCCAATTATCTGAATAATCCGGATATTGTTGAACAAACCGATACCGGTGACACACTGTTTTACTCGAAAAACGGACGTGTTCTGAAAGGTGGTGGCGGAATAGTTCCTGATATTGAAATAACAACGGAAAAACTTACGGATTTTGTCAGAGAACTCTGGCGTCAGAATATGTTTTATTCCTATGCTATCAAATATAAATCGGAATATGGTGAAATCCCCACTCCGGTAGTAGTGAACGATGGGATTATGGAAGATTTTCGTGAGTATCTTGATAAAGATGGATTCGTCTATTATAAAAAGAATGAAAAAGAGATGCGAAATTTTGAAAAAGAGCTATTGAAGGAAGAGTATTTTCAGTCTGTGAAAAATCCTTTTAAGCAAATATATGCAGTCTATGATTCCATAAAAGCATCGGATTACGATAACAATTATTTATCAATAAAACGAGGATTAACCAGTGAACTGTCAATCCTTGCCGGCGGACTGTCTGAACGTATTAAAAATGATCTGGATAGTGATCCCGTTATCGCAAAGGCTATTGATGCGCTGCTCGATGAAATTGGATATCAAACGACCCTCGGATATGTTCACTAAAATACCTTGAAAGGAGATTTTCTTTTGAAACGTTTTGCATCATTCAAATATCTGATTGTTCTTGTTTTTGTTTTAATTCAGATACTTTTTGCCGCCGATACAACCACTGTTTTCAATAATATTCGGGAGATTGCAGATTCCCTGGAAAAAATCTATTGTCCCGATAAACGAACAGCGGTCTGGACAATTACTCCTGGCTTTAAGGAAAATTACTTTGTTCTTCGGGGTGAAACAGACAATGCAATAGCTCGTCAGGAATTTTACAAACATGTCCAGATGGCTTTCCCTGATCTTCAATTTATTAAGGAAGTAAAACATCTTCCAAACGATGTGATGAACGGGATCATTTACGCCGTGCCGAAAAATTCCATTGCTATTCTGCGCCGGCGCCCTTCCGTTTCCGAAGAAATGGTCAGCCAGACTCTCAGGGGACTGCCAATGGATATCCTGAAAGAAGAACAGGGCTTTTATCTTGTTCGTACCGACGACGGCTACCTGGGTTGGGTTGCCAATGACCGAGTTCAGGAAGGGGATAGCTCTTTCAAAGACAATTGGGAACAATGTGCAAAAGTGGTCTTTATCGAACTGGAAGGCGTTGTCTATTCAAAACCAACAAAAAAAGCACTACCCGTCAGTGATGTAGTCATGGGAAATCGATTTAAAGTGATAGAAAAAAAACGAAAATGGACCAAAGTTGCTTATGCCGATGGACGCGAGGGCTATATTCTTTCAAAATCTTTGCAATCTCTTGACAAATATCTAAAGAATCCGCTAATTCCGGAAAATATTGTCAAAACCGCCTGTTCTCTTGTGGGACGCCCATATATGTGGGGCGCCTCTTCACCCAAGCAGATGGATTGCAGCGGTTTTACACAAACGGTTTTCCGACAGAACGGCTATGTGTTAAAGCGTGATGCCAGTATGCAGGTATTTGAAGGTGTTGCGGTAGATACAACAAATTTTCCAAACAACCTGAAGCCCGCAGATCTGATATTCTTCAGCCCTTTTCCGGACCGAATAACTCACGTTGGACTTTATATCGGTGATTATCAGTTTATCCATTGCTCCGGAAGGGTCAGGATTGATAGCTTCAACCCCGAAGATACAAACTATAATAACTACCGACGAAAAAGTATCAGAGCCGTTCGACGGATTACAAAATAGTTGGTTTCTTCTAATTCTAAAAAAGCCCACTACGCCAACATTACTGAATAAATTCAGAACTCCTGACTTATCGCAGATTATTCTGTCTCTAATTTTTGCAATAATAATAATCGATGCAGCATAATCTAAAAATCTATCAGATAATCCTTCAGAATTCACAGCATACATCCTTATTTTGCAATTTGCACTTTGATATTTGAAATTTGAAATCAGAACTCCCGGTTTATCACAGATTATGACATTTTATTTTACGAATTCATTGAAGTAAATCACTGTTTTTTCAATATCAGG
>JAGHBC010000153.1 GCA_021161185.1 Fidelibacterota bacterium | reverse complement strand
GTTAAGTAAAAAGTCTCATTATAAAATCCCCTGGTATGAGAAAATTCAGGCATTGGACTTTTTGGAAGATATTCATTGCTGTCATTAACCTTTCCCGGAGTTGGTTTATCAAATAAAAACCACTCATCTCCACCATCCGGCTTCCGGCCAAATGAAATATCTTTCGGGATACTGGTTGCCCGAAGCGAATCAATTATTCGTCCGTCCGGAAAAGTCAGATACAGATTTTCACCAGAACTTTTAATTTTAAAATTTGTATGATCCAGGATAGGCTTTAAACCTAAAATCGGAACAGATCCCCTGGCATTCCGGGGTATACTATTTAATCCTAATGACAAAAAAGGAATCAGACTCATATCACTCGAAGTCGTACTTTTGTTATGTCCCTGAATGGCCAGTATATTTTCACCGTTTTTCAAAAACGGTTTTATAAACCCAATTTCGAATTTTTCAGGGCTATTACCATTATACATAACCGCTTCGTGATCACCGTTAGCAAATTGATTATAAGATACGGGAGTCCCGGAGGTCCCGATATTAGCTCTGGCTATCTCCCTGCCATTAAGGTAAGCAACAAAAGCGTCGTCATAATCTACATGTAGAACGACACTTAGAACAGCAGATGTATCTTCTATCTCAAATTTCTTGCGAATGAATATCGAACTAAGATTATTTATTATCGTGGCATCGTCATTATCGCCATAGCCGAATCCACTGGGACCTTCGCTCCATCCGGAATCATCAAATGAAAGATCAATCCAGTTTGATGGAATTGATGCGTCCCCTACTTTGTATTCCCAATTATCACCCTCTCGGATTATGGTTTCCCAGTGACTAATTGCCCCTACTCGATCCTTCCCCGACGCGAAGATTAAGTGATGTGTGCCTGGTGGCAGAATCGTTTCCGGAAACACCCATTTTTTTAAGTTCAGGCTATCATCGGATATGCCATAACCATCAAGATTAATTGTGGAATCACCTGCATTATATAGTTCAATCCAATCTGAATAATCGCCATCTTCATCGGCAATGATTGTCTCGTTAGAAGACATTACTTCGTTAATACAAACATTTTGTCCAACACTAATCCACGTCAACAATAAAAAAACCAAACCAAAGTTCAGATATCCGGAATTTCGTTTCATTCTAAATTTTCTTTCTTATCAACTCTTCGCATGACTTTAAAGGCAAACTCTCTACTCCCGCAACTTGTTACAGACCTGCTACCTCAGGATTTTCTTTCATTATACCACTCATAATCGAATTATAAGCCAAACCATATTCATGCCAGATTGTTACGGTTTTGTAATCACTTGTCACTGGGTTTCGGACATATCATCGATTATTCTAAACCCGGCGCTGTCTGACACTGAACCGGTTACAGTCGCTTTTCCCAAAGAGCCGGGATTTACCACAGGATCATAGTTATTACCCCCTGTACATGACCGATTAAAGACAACAAACATGCACAAAGAGCACCAATAATAGCCTTAATTGCTGCACTTTTACTCATTGCAATACTTCTGTTCAGATCATAATATCAATATTTATGCGTTCACATATTGATTACAATGTTTTTTTAAAAAGGTGTCAATCTCTTCCCGGTAATGAGCAGAGGGCTGGGCACCCAGTTTTGTTACGGATAGTGCAGCAGCCGCATTGGCAAATTGAATAGCCTCTTCCAGAGATTTATCTTCCGCGAGTCCGGCAGCCAGGGCACCGTTAAATACATCTCCGGCGGCAGTTGTGTCGATAGCATCCACTTTAAAACCCGGTATCATCTTTCGTATTTCACTGGAGGCGAAAAAGGCTCCTCGTGCACCCAAGGTTATCAGAACATATTCAATACCTTTTCCAAGCAGCACCTCCGCTGCTTTTCCTGCGCTAACCTCATCTTCAACTTTGACATTGGTTAACAACTCCGCTTCAATTTCGTTAGGAGTTATTATTGAAATCAATTGTAATAGTTCATCATCAAGTGTTTGGGCAGGTGCCGGATTCAGGATGACCTTTACACCAGCCTCGTGTGCCAGCAGAGCTGCCTGTTTAACGGTTTCAATAGGTGTTTCCAATTGCATTAAAAGAATTTTAGTCTGGGAAATCAATGACCTCAAATCGTAAATATCATCGGGATTTAGTTCTGTATTGGCACCCGAAGCAACAGCTATACTGTTTTCACCGTTCTTAGCAACAAAGATCAATGCTACTCCGGAAGAGACCCCTTTAACTCGCTTAATATATTCTATATTGATGCCATCACGTGCGAATCCCTCAAGAGCTTGATCACCCAGTACATCATTTCCGATTGAGGCAATAAATGTCACATTCCCTCCTCCCCGAGATGCTGCAACAGCTTGATTAGCGCCCTTTCCACCGGCGGCTGTAGAAAATTTACCACCGAGCACCGTTTCACCGGGTACGGGAATTCTCTCAACCTGAATGATCATATCCGTATTTGAACTTCCAATTACAACTATTTTTGAATCGCTCATCTGTTCCTCACATCAAATTATTGACCCTGATAAATCGAGATCAATTTTAGTATTACTCGACATTCTATTTTTTACGATACTTTAATCCATTTATCACTTTATGATCCAGATCAGTTACGGCCAGAGAAGCCGCCCAGCCGCCGACACCTTGTGTTATTTTTATCAGTACTTTGTTCCAACCTTGATTCAAACATACTTCTACAATATCCTGACCTGCTTCATGTCCTCGTTCGACATTATTGGTATGAACAAGTTGATCATTCAGCCATACCTTTATCCCATCATCGGACCCGAGCTCAAATAAAACATTTTGACTATTCTCAATCCAAATATTCGTTTTTAAATAAGCAACACAATTTTCCGTACCGAAGTATTTGGCGAGGTTTATTTCATTTGCTCTGAGTCCGTTTTCTCCAATAGGCAGGTATTTCCAATCTGAATAACTCATTTCAGTTTCCGGAATGAATTTCACGTCAAATAAATCAATGCCCTCAACTCCCTCTTTTGAGAAGGGACCGGCGACCTGCCAGACACTGACAAACTCCTCCGGGCTTCGAATCTTCCTTAGGATTTTTGCCATCTCCTGCTTGGAAAAATGAACATCTTCCGTAATCTCTCTGGCCTCCCAACACTGCTCAAGCGGTGTCGGTTCCGGTACCTGGATCGGAATCACATATTCTGCAGGTTTCCCCGATTTTTTATCGATTCTGCCACCTGCATGAATAACAGCCTCTCTGCTGAGCTTTTCACAAACATTCAGAAGAGCAGGAAAAGTATAAGCGGTGTATGAAAATTTCGTAGTATCATCAATGCCGGTCTTAAACTTATCGGGAAGATTCTCAAGCCCCAGCGATGTTGCAAGAATTCCGCCGGCATTAGAGGGATTACAATCTGAATCCTGACCGCATCTCATTGAAATGATAATGGTTTTATCCATATCGCCATCACCATAGAGAAGCCCCATCACAATGTAGGCGCCATTAATTTTGGCATCAATGTTGAACGAAGCATCTGCCCCAGAACAGCTGAATCTCCTGTAATCTGGATCTAGATTGTATTTGTTTTCGATCAACTGCCATGTCTTTTTCCAGTTCTCTGGGTAAGTTTGATGCCAATTCATCACATCCCGGATAGCCTCGGCATATTGGCTCTCAGACGGAATAGCTCGTAAACCTGCCTCGATTATTTGCAAAATGTCGGTTTCGAAAAACGCCTCTGCATACATGGCACCGACAAACTGTCCGCCGTACAGCCCGTCACCATAATTCATCAAGCGACCAAACTTTTCACCCAGATCCACGACTGTTTGCGGCAATCCCGGTGCAATCAGGCCCGAATAATCGGCTTCAATCTGATAATCGATATCATCGGCATGCGCATTGAATTGGGGATGACCCGAATAGGGCGGCGCAATGCCTGCCCGCAAATTATGCCTTCCGTTTTTATTGGCATGCCAAAGCATGTAACGACTGTTGGCAAAATCGATTCCGGTCTGTCGGATAGAAACATCGAAACCGTAATCTTCAAGCGTTTTCAGAAAGGTCATCTCCACATAGATGTCATCCTGGTAGTGTTGATTGATCATTTCCGGCTTCCATGCAGGGACATCACTCTCGGGAATGATTCTCGCAGTATAGCGAAATTCGGTGGGTGCGCCCCAGCCGACTCCCGCCATCTGTCCCAGCCAGCCGGCTTTCATTTTGCTTTGATATTCTTCAACAGAAATTTTTCGATAAGCTGTCTTAGAACTACAACCACTTAATATGAGAGCTAAAATCAAAACTGTTACGGGGTTCATTATTTTCTTCATCTCTATTTCTCTGTGTAATATATCTTTAGATTTTTATACGACCCTTGCCGCAATAATCATTAGCAGACCAATAATGAAACATACAAACATTATATTAAGCAGTTTATTTGTCCCAACCGGTGCGTCTTTAAACTCTTTCCAAATAAATACACCCCAGAAAGCTGCAACCATTGGTGCGCCTTGTCCCAAACCGTAGGAAATAGCAAAACCAGCCGGACCAGCCGCAATGATATTCAGCGACATACCAATCCCCCAGATGATGCCACCCAGAATTCCGATAAGATGCAGACGTGGATTGCCCTTTTTAAAATAATCCGCAAAAGGAACTGGTTCACCGACAAAGGGCTTCACCATCATGATGCTGTTCCAGACAAAATTCGAAATAAACAATCCCAATGAGAAAATGACCACTGCTGTGTAGGGCGTCATCAAGCCAACCTCGGGATGAGCAAAATTGGTGGACATCGAAGCCGCTACAAAGCGGTAGAAGAAGCCCATCAAAATACCCGCAGCGATCGAAATGCCAATTCCCTTCGCCGTGGTTTTCTGGCCTTCGTTGGGCAGGCGTTTATAGGCCAGCGCATCCACAATGACAGCGACGACTACAAGTCCTACACCGATAAATAGGAACACCGGATTTCCCAATGGCGTAGCCACATAATTCATGATCACACCAATCACAAGCGCCAGTCCCACGCCGATCGGAAAAGCGACCGCCATACCAGCGATATCAATGGCAGCAACCAGCAAGATATTCGAAAGATTGAAAATGACACCGCCCAAAAACGCCATTGACAGGGCTTTGAACGTCGCCTGTCTGAGATCCGGTAAAAAGCTACGGCCGGCACTGCCGAAGCTGCCCAGCGTAAAGGCAAAAATCAGAGACAGCAGAACCACCCCGATCGCATAATCCCAGTAATACAACTGAAAGGGCCACTTTTTAGTGGCTAATTTCTGTGTGTTGGCCCAGGATCCCCAGCAGATCATGGTGACTACACACATCACGACAGCAACGAAATACGATTCAACGACTAACATAGTAAAAATCCTCCATACTATTTTTTTTGATATTTGTTACCAACATACACATCCTGTAGTCTACGATTATTTTAGTAAAATCATTTTTTTAATATCCTGAAAATCTCCCGCCTGTATTTTATAAAAATAGAGACCTGAAACCATGTCTTCTCCGGAAAATACTACTGTATGACTCCCTTCTGGCATCTGTTGACTGATCAAAGTTTTTAATCGTTGACCGAGACTATTGTAGATCTCAATTTTCACATATTCTGATCTGGGTAAAGTAAATTGGATCGTTGTTGATGGATTAAAGGGATTAGGGTAATTTTGCCACAATTTAAAATGTTCCGGCATATTTCTTGTCCGATTGATACTGGCCGGTATCGCGTCCCCGGCGACCACAACGTCATCAAAGAAAACAGCGTATCTTGAGGAACCGAAGCCTATTTCCCCGGTTTTTTTCAATCGCGAACTGATTGCAGTAAAGAAAAGCGAATCATCAAGGGTGACGGTCAACTGGTCATCTGAAAGATTAATGACAACCTTATGATATTGCTCATCGGGTATTCCTATCTGAGTTGTCCGTCCAATATCAATACTTTGCCTATTTGTTACATTAACCAGGCGGGAAGTAGTTTGCTTCATTAACATGTAGTTGTAGTTATTTTCATCTTCATAACCAAATATGATTGTATATTCGGCGAGACTACTCAGTGACAGATCTTCATCTATCCGGGTTGTGATATTCAGTGTAAAATCAGAGTAAAGGCTATCTTTTAAAATAGTATAACCTGGTAGTGAAATATCTGAACTACGAGTATCATTGCTCAAATGAAGGCGCAAATTGTCTTCGTCCATTCGGGTAGACCAGAGATCACCCTGGGAGAAAATATAATTTTCCACATTTCCAAAATAGGAATCCGGACTAAACACCGGATCACTCACTCGAATCCGCTCAATGGCCTGTAATGAATCACCTAAATTATCAACTATCGTTAATTGAATATCAAAATTTCCTGCCGAAGTATAATCATGAGTAACAGTCATGCCTTCTCCGGAGGAACCGTCTCCAAAATCCCATAAATAATTTTCAACCGTTCGGTTTCCCCCAACATTCGTGGCAGATGCATCCAATTCAATTGTGAACGGCAACCAACCACTTCTTGCAGAGACAGTAAAATGCGCTCCTAATGGTAGCTGATTCATTAATTTTTCTATGATTTGTTTATAGGTCGAATTAGAATAACGATCGGTCAAATAAGATCGAAACTCTGGTTCCATATTCCATGTATACCCGTTGGAAAGTTGTCCTGTACCACTTGTTTGTTCATTAAAACATGTGGTCAAGCCGCGTACTCCATATAAAACAGCCATCTCATCCCAGCTGGGTCGACCCCGGTATTCACCGCCAAAATATCGATAAAACGCTTCGCGAACCGGGTTTTCTTCTGGAGCATTTTGATAATTATCGCCAGTATAGATTGAGCCGCCTTCCTGACTGATTACCATAGGAGTGGGCCAGTTCCGTATAACATTTTCAGAGACTGAAACCAGATTGTGCTGAACTAAATTAAATCCATCATTATACACTCCAGCCATCTGCACCAGTTCCACAACTTTGCGGGCAACCAAATCCGGCTCAGCGATCAGCAGGTCGTTAATATTGTTCAGAAAGCCCACACTGACGATGGTAACCGAGCTATCCGGTTGTTCCGCCAGTACCTGGCGGTAGACATCCAGCGCACTGGGGGCATCCGCAGTTTCGAGATCGTGCGGAAATCCTGCAACATATTCCAGATATCCCGATCCGTGTGGATTATCCAACTGACCTTTATAGATTCCAATCGGAATATCACCACGACCATACCAGGTATTCATTGCATCGATAGCCGGCGCTCCAAAAGGATGAACTTCATTAAAACAAACCGCAAGAATTTCCGCCTCACCATTGTTTGCCAGGGCGTGCAGAATTGCCAATCCCCCGGCGTCATCTACGTCGGCACACATATCGGTCTCGTAGATAATTTTCTTCGGTTGTACATCCTGGGCAATCACCAGAATCGGGATCGCCAGAAGGCTTGCGATCATCAGATGTAGTAGTGCTTCCTGAAGTGTTTTACAGTTTTTCATATATCTACGTATTATACATTCTCAGTCATTATTTAAGGGGAGGTTTCATCATCAGGTCTTCTATAATCTGGGCATATTCATCCCTCATCAATAGGGTGCGAAGGGATAAACGCTGGCCCGGTCCTAACTGCCACCGATCAACATCTTCAAGTTCAGCAAAGTAATCGGATATTCCTCTCACGCCATATAAAATGGTCATTTGATCCCAGCTGTGACGTCCGCAAAAATTGGAATTGAAGAATTGGTAATAGGCCTCCCTAATCGGATTCTCTATCGGTGAATTTTCCAGACCTTCTCCGGTAAAAATACCGGTGCCCGCCCCACTAAAAACAATCGGTGACGGCCAGTTTTTGAGAACATACTCTGTGAGCGCTCTTGTGTTATGCCGGGCAAGATTAAAACCACCGCCGCCAGGTCCGCCCATGATTACCAGTTCTGTCACTTTTTGAGCGACCAGATCCGGCTCCTCCTTCAAAATATCACAAAGATTAACGATGAACCCGACACTTATAATTGTGACCGATTTATCCGCCTGTTTGGATAGTGCTTCCCGGTAAACATCCACCGCGTCTGGCGCAGTTTCGCGATCCAGATCATGGGGAAAATTTGCAATAACATCCAGATAATCGGATGGGTCCGGATCAGGAAGATCCTTTTTATAAATCCCTACCGGAATGTCACCTCTCCCGTACCAGGTATTCATGGCATCGATCGCGGCAGCGCCACTGGGATGAACTTCATTAAAACACACCGCCAAGAGCTCCACTTCATCATTATTTGCCAAGCCATGCAGCATCGCCAGACCACCGACATCATCCACATCGAGACACATATCTGTTTCATAAATGATCTTTTTCGGTACGCCCGTAATTACGGTGATCAGCCGTGTCATGTTGACCGTATTTCTATCCCGGTCAGTAACGTAAAGTGTTGCCTGATATTTACCGGCAGATTTGTACACATGTTTTACAATAGGTCCTTTTCCTCTGGAGCCATCGCCGAAATCCCATCTGTATTTGATAATGTTTCCACCCGGATCGAACGATGGAGAAGCGTCGAAAGTGATCGTCCCTCTCGCTTGAGATCGATCGGGAGAATAGTCAAAGCGGGCAATCGGATCTTTTGTGTAAACGGTCACGGTTTTTGTCAGCCTGCCGATTAAGCCTTTGTCATCGCTTACGATCAATTTTACATTATAATTACCGACTTTATCAAACGCATGCCGTACCGACTGACCGCTGCCCGTACTACCGTCACCAAAATTCCAAGTATAGCTTGTAACGGTTCCTTCCGTACTAAAGGATTCAGATCCATCAAAATTCAGTGTTTCACCGACTATCGGCGTAGCAGAACTGATGCTGAAAACAGCAGCTGCACGCGGACCCGTTTCCGTTGGAACGAATTCCAGATCATTGGTAATCAGAAGTTTATCCAGCCTTGTTTGATCCATCCCGTAAGTAAACACGAGCGTATGCGTTCCGGCATCAAGGTTGTAGGTCACCACCTGGTTGTTTCTCAGGTTATCATGGACCTCATCCCAATGCCATTTACAACCAACCTCAATACCTTTCCATTTGACCCAGTCTTCATCATCCATTTTTACCCAGAAAGCATCTTCATCCGACATATCGATTTTAACACGTCCCCAGATTTTATATATCCCGGCTTCTTTCAGTGAAAACTGATAGATCGTATGACCGTCGCTAGGAGCGTTTTGGATATTGTTGTTACCGCCTCGGACTTCGATGTACTGTCCACCGGAGGCAGCTTCTGCCTCGTGAACCATCATGGGCTCATGAATATCTCCGGCTTCGGCTTCGATCCATAACTGGACATCCGAATTTCGCTCCTTTACGATAATGGTTTGGGCACTGAGCAAATTCAGAACCAGGATTGATAGAACAAGACTAAAATATGCAATTGATTTTTTCAAAACCTGAATATCCTCTTTTTTCAATTATTGTAACGGTGGCAGCAGCATCAGATTCTGAATAATTTCAGCATAAGCCTCGTCGCTCAGAAGCGGTTTCACAAAGGTGCGATGGCCGGCTTTTATCCGGTACTCAAAACCGTTCTC
Organism: Fidelibacterota bacterium; assembly: GCA_021161185.1. GTDB lineage: Bacteria > Fidelibacterota > UBA2242 > UBA2242 > UBA2242 > DPVY01. The sequence continues at coordinate 2,566 of JAGHBC010000153.1, read as the reverse complement.
CAGATGTCCCTTACCCTTCGTTCCCATACTGAAATAATCCGCTAAGCCGCGCACTCCGTACAATACCGTAATTTGATCCCAACTTGGACGATTTTTAAAATCGTTGTTAAAATATTTATAATAGGCCTCCCGTACAGGATTCTCAACGGGAGCATCTTTCAATCCGGGCCCAGTGTAGATTGTACCGCCGGGATCGGTAAATACGATCGGAGTCGGCCACTCTTTGATGACATACTCAGACACGGAGCTAAGATTGTGCTGGTTCATATTAAAGCCGCCGCCGTCGGTTGTTCCTGCCATAAGAACCAGTTCCTTTACCCTTGCCTTGACAAGATCGGGATCGGTCTGCAACAATTCAGCCAGGTTGTTGACGAAACCAACGCTGATGATAGTGACAGAACCGTCCGGCTGATTGCGCAAAACCTCCTGATATACTTCCAGAGAACTTTTTGCATTCTCCCGTTCCAGGTCATGAGGAAACTGGGCAACGGATTCCAGATAGCGGGATTCGTGTGGATTTTCCAGTTTACCTTTAAAAATACCGACAGGGATATCACCACGCCCATACCAGGTATTAATGGCATCGATGGCAGGAGCTCCATAGGGATGAACCTCATTAAAACAGACCGCCAATAGCTCTACTTCATGCATATTCGCCATGGCATGCAACATAGCCAAACCGCCGACATCGTCAACGTCCGCACACATGTCCGTATCGTAAATGACTTTTTTCGGCTGCTTCCGGGGCGTTTCCAGCATCAAATCCTCAATAATCACGGAATAGGCTTCCGCAGGCAGAAGATAGTAAAGAACTGCATCGCCCCGGGTCTTCATATCCCAAGTGTATCCGCTTGGAATCGATCCGGTACCCTCACTGATTTTTTTAAAATAATTACAGGATCCTCTCACACCGTATAATACCGTTATCTGATCAAAACTCGGTTGGTCCTGAAATTTTGAGCCTGAATATTTATAGTAAGCCATTCTCACCGGATTGTCTGCAGGTGCCTCTTTTAATCGAGCACCGGTCATAACATCACCTCCCAGATGATGAAAAATTATCGGAGACGGCCAATTTTCGAGCACATTTTGGGCAGCGGCAGCGGTATTGTGTAATCCCAGATTGTGGTCATCACCATTGTTGGCTCCCATAATGACCAACTCTTTCACCTTTTTTGCAACCAGCTTCGGCTCTTCTTTAAGTAAAACATCCAGATTGTTCATAAAACCAACGCTGATTATTGTCACAGAATGGTTCGGTTGCTCCGCTAACACTTTTCGATATACTTCCAAAGCACTTGGCGCATTTTTACCAGTCAAATCATGGGGAAATTGTGCAAGGTCATGCAGATAGACAGACTTATCCGGATCCGGAAAAGGTCCCCGGTAAACGCCGACCGGAATATCGCCACGTCCATACCAGGTGTTGATTGCATCGATAGCCGCCACACCGTCGGAATGCACCTCATTCAAACAGACCGCCAGGAGTTCGGCCTCGCCACGGTTCTGCAGGACATGAATCACAGCCAAACCACCAACATCATCTACAGCCAGGCACATGTTTGTTTCATAGATGATTTTCTTCGGTTGCTGTTCCCGGGCAATCACAAGCACCGGCACGATTAGAAAAAGTATAAGGAAAAGACTCATAAAAGTATTTCGAAAAGGATTAGCGATCTTCATTTTTACCTGCTTTCTCAAATTATGGACTTTCTATTTAGGTAAATGGTAGTTCTCCATAGTACTATAGAAATCTGTCAGAATGTCGTCCTTTTTAAAGTTTTCCCAGATCACGATTTTTCGTGGATTATCAGGTTGATCGACCCATTGGTCATTCTCAAATTTCGGCGCCGGTATCTCGACGCGGTCAGCCCAGGCTGGATTCTTTACGATTGCAACGGCAGCCATATCGAATAACGGTCTCGTTGTGGCATCTTCCCGGAAATTTTTAAAAAGACTCACCGAATAATCACCAAAATTTGTAAATGAACCCCCATGCCTTCCAATAACAGGTGTGGCAATATGAGGCCCTTTCCCCGGCATGATTTCCCGGATATCTTTCAAATAGGCTTTCACCGCGTCCGTTCCTGTCTCTTTATGGTAACGCACCATCACCATTTCAAATTCGACATTCGATTCCAGTATTGGTTTAATCGCAGGAATATCATTGACAAAATTATATTCACCGGGTTCGGGATAATTTGTTCCCAGCCAGACGATACGAACTTTGGGTATAATAGTAGGGTCCTTTGTGATTGCCAGGGCAATATTCGTCAGTTTCCCCACCGGCACCAACACCAGTTTTCTCTTATCCTTCGCGTGAGCTCTTTCAATAATGAAATTCACGGCATCAGAACCATCAAATTTCTCGTTTTTGACATTATCCTTGATGTCTTCGAAACTGCCGGACGCTCCCCGGAATATTTTTATTTTACCGTCAAGGCCACAGAGTTTTACAACTCTGGCAGCTTCTTCATAATGTTTTTCTATTTCACCACCGTTACTGGTCCGATTGACGGTAATCCCTTCCACATCAAAAATGTGACTATTGAACAACATATAGGCG
>JAGHBC010000128.1 GCA_021161185.1 Fidelibacterota bacterium | reverse complement strand
GTTTCCACTTGATATAAAGATGCCAAATCTCTGTCCATCATTACTTGCACGCCACGAATAGTGAAAATGCGTTTTTGTATATCGGCTATTTTGATTATCTGGTTTGTCTTATTCATAGCCATCTCTGCTTTTAAAATTAGCGTTCCTTTCCATTATCGCGTTTCGATGAGAAACACAGCGGGAAACATGGCCACGCCCTGTTCAGTAAAAGCAAAGGGTAAATACTTTCTGTGTTTCCCCCTTTGATTTTTTAAGGTGCCATTTTGGTTCCTCAAGTTATTCTTCAAACCGGTCGCAATTTGCGACCAGTTCAATTTTTTCTTTATCACGTAATTGAAATCTAAAACTATCAGGGAAACGTTCAATGTTTCTTTTCACCTGTTCGTTTATTCTCTTTGTAGGAACAGCGTAAAGTTTCGCCAAATCACGGTCAATCATTACCTGAACACTACGAATAGTGAAAATGCGTTTTTTAATATCAGATACGGCTATGATTTGGTTTTTATCACTCATCTTTCAACTCAATTTTTGCTAAATTTTCTAAGATCTTTTTATTCAATTCGGCTTCTTCTTTCAGCTGTTCTTCAAATTCAGCCTTGAGTTTGGTAAAACGTTCGTTAAAATCAAAATCATCTTCATCATCCGGCAGGCCCACATAGCGTCCCGGGGTGAGCACATAATCCAGCGCCGCCACTTCTTCCACAGTAGCGGATTTGCAAAAACCTTTTACATCTTCATAATCGCCGTTAGGGTTGCGCCAGTTGTGGTAGGTTTGCGCTATTTTTTGAATGTCTTCGTCGGAAAACTCGCGGGTACGGCGGTTAATCAGATGTCCCATATTGCGGGCGTCGATAAACAGAATCTCGTCAACGCGGTTTCGTAAGGGCAATCCTGCGTGATTGTCCCCATTGGTCAAAGACTTAGCTTTTCCACGGTTTAAAAACCACAGGCTGGCAGGGATTTGAGTGTTCAAAAAAAGTTTTGCCGGCAGGTTGACGATGCAATCCACCAATCGCGCTTCCACCAGTTTTTTGCGGATTTCGCCTTCGCCGGAGGTTTTGGAGGTAAGCGCGCCTTTGGCCAGAACAAAACCGGCCTGTCCGCTTGGGCTTAAATGAAAAAGAAAGTGTTGTATCCAGGCATAATTGGCGTTTCCGGCAGGCGGAACGCCGTATTGCCAGCGGGCATCGTTGCGCAACAGCTCACCGGACCAGTCGCTGTCGTTAAAGGGCGGATTTGCAATCACAAAATCGGCTTTCAGGTCTTTATGGGCATCGTTTAAAAAAGAACCTTCATTGTTCCACTTGACCTGAGAGCTGTCAATGCCGCGGATAGCCAGATTCATCTTACACAAACGCCAGGTAGTCTGGTTGCTTTCCTGTCCGTAAATGGAAATGTCGTTTACCCTGCCCTGATGCTGCTCTACAAATTTTTCAGACTGCACAAACATGCCGCCGCTGCCACAACAGGGATCTAATACGCGGCCCTTAAAAGGTTTCAGCATTTCAACCAGTAATTTCACCACGATTCTCGGAGTGTAGAACTGTCCGCCTTTTTTGCCTTCTGCCAGGGCAAACTCACCGAGAAAATACTCAAAAACACGGCCGAGAAAATCCCCTTTGCCATTAATGGATGCTGAGCCTTGCCCTGAGCTGTGCCCTGAGCCTGTCGAAGGGCCTGCCGAAGGGAATGTCGAAGCAACCTGTGCTGAGCTGCGCCCTGAGCCTGTCGAAGGGCTTGTCGAAGCATCTTTCATGGAAATATTGCTGATTAAATCAATCAATCCGCCAAGACTTGTAGGGTCAAGATTACCGCGGGCAAATACTTTTGGCAGAACGCCTTTAAGAGAAGGGTTATCCCGCTCAATGGCATCCATAGCCTCATCCACATCCTTGCCTATTTCCGGCAGTTTGGCCCTTGACTGCAAATAAGTCCATCGCGCAGAAGGAGGAACAAAAAAGACGTTTTCCGCTTTGTATTCATCGCGGTCTTCCGGGTCGGCGCCTGCATAATCACCTTCGCCTTTTTTAAGTTTCTCGTACAGCTCTTCAAATGCATCGGATATGTATTTGAGAAATATCAATCCGAGTACAATATGTTTATATTCTGCAGCGTCTATGTTTTTGCGGAGTTTATCAGCAGCTTTCCATAACTGTTTTTCAAGAGGTTCGCCTGTTTTTTTATTACTCTTCTTTGCCATTAATAATAACTCCTTTTGGGGGCATTCATTAAATATATGCAACCTTATCGTTTCATCTGTCATTAGAGGGCGAACGGTTGTATAAATTGTCTTGCAACCAGATACTTTAAAGAAACACTACATTGCCACAACCATTTCATACACGGATTAGTTTGTACTAAAATGGCAAATAATTACAATCTTGTTTATCAAAATTAATCTTTTTCTTAAAAACATAATTTTCAAATTTCTTGAAATTTCTTAAAAATGATTTCAGTAAATCTCGAAGCCTATCTTCATTTTCTAATGGATTTTTTAATTTAAGGACATGACTAAAACACTTAAAGCCCTTTTCTGCCCAAATTATTACTTTTCTATCAGAATTTGCTTCCGCTAAATTGCCATGTTCATTATCAAAATTATTCCATGCTTTCAAAACTTTAGCGAACTGATTATTCATTTCATTATCGATAAACATTGATGAATTACTATTGTCAAAATATTCAAACCGACCAGACAATCGTTCATTTAAAATCATTGTATATATAAAATCAACTTCTCCCATCTTCTGTAAATTTAGCAATAAATCCATTTCTTGAATTAATTGTAATGCAAGGTTATAATCAAAATTATGAGCTAACTTCTTAATTGTTGATTCTTCAATTTTTAAATCAAATAATTTATAAATTGCCACATCTCTCGCCAATGTAAATGTCATTTTTTTTATTTGAGAAATTAATTCATCTACGTTGTCATAATAGAAATAAGATATGTTCTTGCTTTGCACATCTTCACGGATAAATTCTTGCTGTTCACTCTCAAGTTTTTCAATATTTTTCAGATAAACATGCTTAGGGATTTTAGTATCACGTATAATATCCCATTCTTCATGCGTCCCTGATTTCCCAGTGTTTGTTTTTGTCCCATACTTTTCATCAAAAATAAATATTATGAAATCAGAATTTTTTATGTCTTGTCGATATGTAGCAGGATTAATTGATGGTGTTAAATCTTTTTCATATAGAATTACTTCTGCACCAAGTGATTCAAAAAATTCTTTAATTTCACTTCTTGCTTCTAATAATGAGAATGTTGAGCTCAAAAATATCTTTGGTTTAAAATACATCACCATCCTCCAAAATTATTTTATCTAACGATGATTTCCGCAACTCGTCAAACCGTCAACGTGCAAACTCACGATTAAAAATATCCCAACTCAACGATAATAGCGAACATATCAAACAAGTTAACATTTAGCCTAAACCGGACTAAATTAAAAGAACTAAACATTGCTGGCTCGTACGATAGAGGATTGTTATCATTATATATTATTTTTACTTAAATCTGTAAAATATATGCATGTTATCACTAAGAAACTTTTTAGCATCAACGTTTTTAACAACATTACTACCAAATAATTTTCTCAACCTTGATAATTCAGGGTCATTATCATTCTCGTAATAAACTATAATATTTTTTATTTTATTCCTGAACTGCCAAAAGTAAATAAGATTATTTATATCGGTTTCTGGGAAGCCATATCCAATAAAATAAATTTCCCGAGCATCTGATAAATAATTAAAAGCCTTAACCCATAAAAAATTATAGAGTGTGCCATGTAAAAACAGCTCTTTTCCATGTGCCATTGGAATAAAT
>JAGHBC010000036.1 GCA_021161185.1 Fidelibacterota bacterium | reverse complement strand
GACGAGATTAAAGAGATAAAATTATGACATGTTTTGATCAATTTGTTTGTTTTGTGAAAATAGTCCTGTCGGATGGGATTCCGGCAGGACTATTGACGGAATCTTTGCGAAAGTTCGTTTCCGGTAGAGTAGGAGAGGCATAAAGATAAATGGTGAATTGTGATGGAATCGTAAAAAGTATAAAAAACTGTCATTCTGAACAGCCTGTCCCGACCCGTCGGGAAGGTACGAGTGAAGAATCTCAGCCAATTATCGACGAGATCCTTCGTCGCTTCGCTTCCCTCAGGATGATACGTACAATCTACTTTTTACGAAACCATCAACCATAGTATTCATAAGTCGTTATTTATTGCAAAACACGTCCGCTTTATATATTCTGTGTTTATAGACCAAGTTTCTTTCAAATTTGCACAAACAGACCTGTGGATAATATCATACATATTTAACAGGTTAAAAGTATTTTTTTTGAACTCAAAGAATCATTGTCTACAGACCACGGATCTATCCACTCGATTCAAAAAAGGGCCTCTCTTATTTTACCCTCTGAATTTGAGGAGGAACAGTTAATTTTAATAGTCCGGCTCTGACCTTTCGGAGCCGGACTGTTGATCTTATGCCTTAAATAATCAATACAATTCAGGATATGATAAATTATTCAATAAGGTATATGCGTTGATACAGATAAATATTTAAGTTTATTATGATTCACATTAACTTTCTTTGCATTATTAACCGCCATTTCTTATATTTCAACATCAAAAGTTTCAATGCTTTTGAAAATGTTCAATGCCCTCTATAATTTGGAGAAATGTTTTGTTTGATTGGGATATAATTCAACAGGTTTATGAAAAACTACCGGAACGCATAGCAACTGTTCGCGTCAGATATGGCAAGGCATTAACCTTAGCGGAAAAAATATTATTCAGTCACTTAAGCGAAGAGATGGCAGGTCCCTTTTCACGAGGGAAAGACTACGCCCTTTTCTCTCCGGACAGGGTCGCGATGCAGGACGCTACCGCTCAGATGGCGCTGCTGCAATTTATCAACTCCGGCAAATCAAAAACAGTTGTTCCTACTACCGTCCATTGCGATCACCTTATCCGGTCTAATATCGGCGCTGAAAAGGATCTGAAAAACGCTCTGGATGAGAACAGAGAAGTCTATGACTTTTTACAATCGGCGGCAGGCAAATACGGAATAGGATTCTGGCAACCGGGCAGCGGCGTAATCCATCAGATTATCCTGGAAAATTATGCTTTCCCGGGGGGAATGATAATCGGCACAGATTCTCATACGGTTAATGCAGGCGGAATGGGAATGATAGCAATTGGCGTTGGCGGTGCCGATGCGGTTGATGTAATGGCCGGACTGGGATGGGAGTTGAAAATACCCAAAATTATCGGGGTCAAAATTACCGGACAACTTAAAGGCTGGGCTTCCGCAAAAGATGTTATTTTAAAACTAGCGGGTATTTTAACCACTAAAGGCGGAACCAATGCGATTATTGAATATTTTGGCGACGGTGTAAAATCTCTTTCCTGCACCGGTAAAGCTACCATCTGTAATATGGGCGCTGAAGTCGGTGCGACAACTTCCATATTCCCTTATGATGAAAAAATCTCCAATTATCTGAGAGCCACCGGTAGAGAAAAAGTCGCCAGGGCAGCCGATAAAATTCAAAAATGCTTTCAGGCTGACGAAGATGTATATCTGTCCCCTGAAAATTATTATGACCGGGTTATCGAGATCAATCTGGATACTTTGAAACCGTATATTAACGGCCCCTTCACTCCCGACAAAGCCTGGGAATTATCAAAATTTGCCGGTATAGTTAAAAAACAAGATTTCCCCGAAAAAATTGACGTTGGTCTAATAGGCTCTTGCACTAATTCTTCTTACGAAGACATGAGCCGGGTAGCCTCGATTGTAAGACAGGCTCAAAAAAAGGGCTTAGAAGCAAAAGCCGAATACATCATTACCCCGGCTTCCGAACGAATCCGCCAAATATGTGAAAAGAATGGCATTATAGAAAGTATAGAAAATTTTGGCGGTATAGTTATGGCTAACAGCTGCGGCGCCTGTATTGGGCAATGGAATCGTCATAATACGCACCCGGAACGAAAAAATACCATTGTTACCTCTTTTAACAGGAATTTCGCAAAGCGTAATGATGGAAATCCAAACACATACGCCTTTATAACTTCGCCGGAAATCGTGACGGTATTAGTCATTGCCGGCAAACTGACTTTTAACCCGGAAACGGATACTTTGAAAAATAGAAATGGCGCTAAGATTAAACTTGAAGCGCCAAAAGGCGACCAGCTGCCAAAAGACGGGTTATATGGCGACGTCGAACTATCGGGATTCATTCCACCTGCCGACAATGGGGAAAATATTCAGATTATTGTCCATGAGGACTCGGAGAGGCTGCAATTGCTGGAACCTTTTGAGCCCTGGGACGGGAACGATTTCTTCGATCTATTTTTATTGATAAAAGTAAAAGGAAAATGTACAACCGATCATATCTCTATGGCCGGACCCTGGTTAAAATATCGCGGACATTTGGACAATATCTCTAATAATCTGCTAATGGGCGCCGTGAGTAGTTTTAACGGAAAAACAAATTGTGTCAAAAACCGCATAACAGGCAAATATCAGCCTGTTTCTCAGGTCGCCCGGGATTATAAAAAGAGAGGCATATCTTCAATAATCGTGGCTGAGGAAAATTACGGGGAAGGATCTTCAAGGGAACATGCTGCCATGGAACCACGCCACTTAAATGTTAAAGTGGTATTGGCAAAATCTTTTGCACGAATTCATGAAACCAATTTGAAAAAACAGGGTATTCTTCCGATTACTTTTCGAAATAAAAACGACTACGACTGCATTAAGGAAGATGATTCGATTAGTGTAACCGGACTGCAAGATTTTACTCCCTGGAAACCGCTAAAAATTATCATTAAGCATAAGAATGGAGAAACCGACACTATATTAGCCGAACACAGTTATAATGAGCAGCAAATTAAGTGGTTTAAAGCAGGAAGTTCTTTAAATTTTATTCGAAAAAAAGCATAAAGTGGAGAACAATGTGACGGAAGCAATAATCACAATGAAAAATGGAACTTTAAAAGTTCCCGACTCCCCGATAATTCCGTTTATCGAAGGCGACGGAATCGGGCGGGATATTTGGGAGCCGGCCAGAAAAGTTATCGACGCGGCGGTAAAAACCGGTTTTGGCAATAAGCGAAAAATTCAATGGCGGGAAATTCTAGCCGGCGAAAAAGCATATCAAAAAACCGGAAAGCGGCTGCCCAAAGAAACGCTTGAGGCGCTGAAAAAGTACGTAGTCGGAATAAAGGGTCCATTGACCACCCCGGTTGGTGGCGGTATTCGTTCCTTGAATGTTACCTTACGCCAGGAACTTGATTTATATACATGTCTGCGCCCCGTGCGTTGGTTTAAGGACGTGCCTTCTCCCGTGAAAGAACCCATAAAAGTAAATTTCCATATTTTCCGTGAAAATACTGAGGATATCTATGCCGGCATTGAATATATGGCGGGAACACCTGAAAATACAAAGTTTAAAAATTTCTTGCTGGATGACATGAAAGAAGACAGGGTCAGGTTTCCGAATACATCTTCCTTCGGTGTCAAACCGGTTTCAAAAGAGGGCAGCGAGAGGCTGATAAGAGCCGCAATAGATTATGCTCTGGCTCGCAATCTGCCTTCCGTTACTTTAGTTCACAAGGGTAATATAATGAAATTCACCGAAGGCAGCTTTAAGAAATGGGGCTACGAACTGGCTGAACTAAACTTTGCCGAAAAGGTATTTACCTGGAATACTTATCTGAAAATAAAAAACGAAAAAGATAAAACAACAGCCGATAAAGCTTTAAAAAGTGCAATTGAAAACAGTAAATTAATCATCAAAGATTGTATTGCGGATGCATTTTTGCAGGATATTTTGTTGCACCCGGAAAACCATTCGGTAATTGCGACCTTGAATCTGAACGGTGATTATATCTCCGATATGGCGGCGGCAATGGTAGGTGGCATCGGAATGGCGCCGGGCGCCAACATTAATTTTGAAACCGGTCATGCCATATTTGAAGCTACTCACGGAACGGCGCCCGACATCGTCGGTACGGGCAAAGCAAACCCCGGCTCTCTGATTCTCTCCGGCGCTATGATGCTGGAATATCTCGGCTGGCAAGCCGCCGCAAATCTGATCTACAGCGCCCTTGAAAAAACGATCGCAACAAAAAAAGTAACAGCGGATCTTTTTGAACACATGGATGCTGCAAGTCTTGTTTCAACAGAAGATTTTGCCGAAGAAATAATTATTAACATGGCTTGATGTTAACCAACATAATTTTAGATAGGATGTGAATTTTATGAAAGCAACTAATAAAAATGAATATATTTCTGATTTGAGCATTAAAATGAAGAATGTCTGTCAAATTGATAAAAATTTATACCGGCAGTATAATGTGAAACGAGGTCTAAGAAACCCGGACCATACCGGTGTGCTGGTTGGGCTTACTAATATTGGCGATGTGGTTGGCTATAAAAAGGAAAATGACCAAATTATTCCCATTGAAGGCGATCTCTATTACAGGGGGATAAGTATAAAAGACATCGTAAAGGGGACTCAAAAAGACAAACGGCACGGTTTTGATGAAGTTTCTTACTTGTTGCTAACCGGCGAGATGCCCTCAATGGATAAATTAAAGTGTTTTTCCACATTGATATCTCGAAGACGCGAACTGCCCCTGGCATTCAGGAAAAATATTTTGAATCAGGGTACAGGGAAAAATGTAATGAATGTGATCGCCCGGGCTGTTTTGGAACTTTATTCCTACGATAAAAATCCGGAAGACCGTTCTGAGGAAAATATTGCCCGGCAAACACTTGATTTACTGGCAAAATTTCCAACGATAATTGCTTATTCCTATAATGCTATAAAACACGTCCATTACAAAAAAACACTGTCGATTCGACACCCGAAAAAGAATTTGAGCACAGCCGAAAATTTCCTTTATATGCTAAAAGGCGATAAATTTACTGCTTTGGAGGCTGATCTTTTAGATCTTTGTCTTATAATTCATGCGGAGCACGGCGGCGGTAACAACTCCACTTTTACCGTCCGGGTAGTGAGTTCTGCCGGAACCGATTCATATTCGGCAATTTCAGCGGCAATTTCATCGCTAAAAGGAATTTATCATGGCGGTGCAAATTTAAAAGTTCTGGAAATGATGGATAACATTAAAGATAATGTTAAAGACAAGACCGATAAGGATGAATTGGCGGATTATTTGATGAAAATTCTTAAAAAAGAGGTGTATGACGGTTTTGGAAAGATATATGGATTTGGTCATGCGGTTTATACCCTCTCTGATCCGCGTTGCGTGTTGCTGCGTGAAAGAGCGCGAGCACTGGCAATTGAGAAAGACAAACTCGACGAATATGAATTATACCGAGCAGTTGAAGATCTTGCACCAAAAGTTTTCGGCGAATTTAAAGGCGGCAAAAAGAATAAAATTCTTAGCGCAAACGTCGATTTTTACTCGGGTTTTGTCTATTCTTGTATTGGAATTCCCAAAGAGCTCTTTACTCCCATATTTGCCATGGGACGTTTACCCGGATGGTGCGCGCATCGCCTTGAGGAAGCCAATATGACATCCAAGAGAATAATCAGACCTGCTTATAAAAACGTATGCGAGAAGCAAAGATATATTCCTATTACAGAGAGAAACAATATGCCAAATAAAAATTGAGTCTAACGTCTCAACTACCTTTTATCTATTTTTGAGGAGAAAATAAAATGAGAAATATCAAAGGCATTGCAATAATTGGCGCCGGTAATATCGGCACTTCCATAGCAGAAGGGCTGGACAAGTCGGGTCTTATCAGTAAAAATGAAATCATCCTGACAAGGCGACATGTCGAACATCTGAGTTCATTTAAGGAGCAGGGTTTTCAAACTACTTCAGATAATCTTTCAGCCGTCCGGCAATCTGAAATAATAATTATCTGCGTAGAGCCGCAGCAGGCGAGATCGGTAATAAAAGATATTGCCGCAGAATTACTGCCTGAAAAGCATATTTTGATTTCCGTAGTTACCGGTCTGACAATTTTCCAGGCGGAAAAACTCATTGAAAAAGATGTCCCGATAGTCAGGGCAATGCCCAACACCGCGATATCAATCGGGGAATCAATAACCTGTCTGGCTACGAGAGATAAAAGAGCCCGCACCATTGAAAAAGCTCAATATCTCTTTAATACTGTCGGCAAAACCATTATCATTGATGAAGAACAGATGAGCGCAGCTACGGCTTTAGGCGCCTGCGGGATCGCCTTTTTTTTACGGGCAATCCGCGCTGCATCTCAAGGCGGCATTGAAATCGGATTCAATTCTGAAGATGCTTTAAAAATTGCAGCTCAAACCGCGAAAGGGGCCGCTTCATTGATCATTGGATTTAGTAATCATCCGGAATATGAAATTGACCGGGTAACAACGCCAAAGGGCTGTACAATCTCCGGCTTGAATCAGATGGAACACGACGGCTTTAGTTCAGCTATGATCAAAGGAATTATCACATCAGCTGAGAAAGCGGCAAAACTTTATCCGATTAAATAACGGCGTTTTTGGGGCTCAGAATTAAGGAGCCCCTATCGGGGAGGGATGATAAACCATAATATGAAGCGATTATTTGCAGTTTGAATTATAAGGATACAACAACAAGTCCGGGAAAATATATCTCGCAAAAACAGGATATTTGAATATGAGTATTAGAGACACTGCCATACGGGCGCGTAAAGCGTCGCCAAAGTTAGCCTGCATCTCCGGCGAAAGGAAAAACAGGTCCTTACAGGCTATTAAAGAGGCATTACAAGAAAATCAAAATGCGATTATTACGGCAAATAAAAAAGACCTTAAAAAAGCTAAAGAGCAAAATATTGCCAAACCCCTCTTGGACCGTCTGAAATTTGACGAGTCGAAGATCAGCGCCATCTGTGATGGAATTGATAGTCTGATTGAGCTGCCTGATCCTTCGGGTAAAACACTGCATGCTCTGGAGCTAGACCGCGGATTGGAGCTATATAAGGTCAGTTGTCCGATCGGCGTAATAGGTGTGATTTTCGAATCCCGCCCCGATGCATTAGTACAGATTTCAACACTGTGTTTGAAAAGCGGTAATGCGGTACTGCTTAAAGGGGGCAGCGAAGCATCGGAAACAAACCGGGTTCTTGCTCGAATCATTAGCGAGTCCGGCGAACAAGCCGGCATGCCCCAGGGGTGGCTCGGGCTGCTGGAAACACACTCCGACGTTGCGGAGATATTGGATTTAAATAATTATATTGATTTGATTATTCCCCGCGGCAGCAATCAATTCGTAAAATATATCATGAATAATACAACAATTCCTGTTCTCGGGCACTCTTCCGGAATTTGCCACGTATATGTAGACGCCACCGCGGACCTGGAAATTGCCGTAAAAATTGCGGTAGATTCAAAATGTCAATATGTAGCCGCGTGCAACGCCATGGAAACTTTACTGGTTCATAAAGACGTTGCAAAGGAATTTCTTCCGAAACTGATAAAGTCTCTTAAACAATGGAATGTAGTGGTTCGGGGCTGTAAAAGAACTCAGGACATAATTGATTGTATCCCGATCACAGAAGCTGACTGGAAAACGGAATACCTGGATTATATTCTTTCGGTAGGCATCGTAAACAGCGTTGATGAAGCTATTGCTCATATAAACAGATATGGTTCCGGGCACACCGATAGTATTGTTACCAATAATAAATCGACAGCGGAAAAATTTATGAATTTAGTGGATTCCGCCGATGTATTTTTAAATTGCAGCACTCGGTTTAGCGACGGGTATCGTTATGGTCTTGGTGCAGAAGTGGGGATTAGTACGAATAAAATCCATGCCCGCGGTCCTGTCGGCATGGAAGGATTGCTTAGTTACAAGTGGAAAATGCTTGGAAGCGGTCAAATTGTCGCCGATTATTCCGGATCAAACGGGAAAAAGTTTACTCATAAAACACTTAATAAGAATTTTTATTCAAAATGAGAGATTTCAGCCAGGCTAGAAGAATTGTTATCAAGGTCGGCACAGCTATTCTGACGAAAAATAGTTCCTTAGACACGGAATATATCCAGAGTATAGCTTGCCAGATAGCCGAATTAATAAAAGAAAAACGCAACGTTGTTCTCGTTACCAGCGGCGCGATCGGAATGGGAGCGAACGCTTTGAATTTAAAGGGACCAATTAAAGATTTAAAAATGCGTCAGGCTTGTGCGGCAATAGGGATGCCGCTTTTGATGAATGAATATTACAAAGCATTTTTCAAACACGGCATAATAGTGGCGCAGGTCCTTTTAACTGCAGAGGTTTTGAATGAACGCAGGAGTTATCTCAATTTGCGAAATTCTATGGAGAAATTATTAAAGCTGGGTGTAATGCCGATTCTGAATGAAAATGATTGTGTTTCCACGAAAGAGATTGGCACAGCCTTCGGCGATAATGATAAACTTAGTTCTCTGATCGCCAGTAAACTTGATGCGGATTTATTGATTATGCTCACGGATATTGATGGTTTGTATGATAAAAATCCTCGTAAATACAACAATGCAAAGCCAATCAAAATTATAACTGAAATTACTAAAGAAATTGAAAACATGGCAGATGAGTATGGCAGCACTCATTCGACCGGTGGCATGAAAACAAAAATCCAGGCAGCAAGAATAGCCACCAATGCCGGCTATAAAATAGTGCTGGCTAATGGACGCGAACAGAATATTATCAGACGCATTATTGCAGGAGAAGACATCGGAACATTATTTTTGCCAAAAAGGAGACTGACGAATCGGCAAAGATGGATTCTTAACAGTAAAGCTGAAGGCGTAATTATAATTGACGAAGGGGCAATGGCGGCAATCCGGCAAAAGAAAAGTTTGTTGCCCAGCGGAATAGTTCAAATAAAAAAGCAATTTAATTCCGGGTCGGTAGTTATTATTAACGATAAAGCTAAGGCTGTAACCAGTCTCGGGAGTAACGAATTGGAACGTCTTGCGGGACATCATAGCAGTGAAATAAGAAAGATGCTCGGAATGAATCGAAAAGACGTGGTGGCAAATCCCGAAGACATTGTTTTTTTTGAAGATTGAATTTTTGTTTTTCAGTTTACTCAAAAATAGCACATGTCTGATTTTAAAAAGCTTGCATCTATTCTACATTGATATTATTTTCTGCCGTATTTTAATATCAAGAAATTGTTTTCTGAAAAAAGTAAAAATTAAACCTAAAAATTACGGGAATAAAAATTAAGTGATATTTCAATTATCTGTTTGTACTAAAAAAGTTGCTAAAGTTGCTAAAATAAAAAAGGCTCCTGCTATGTAGCCCTCATTTTATATATTTTCTCATAAGGGGGCTGGTATCAGTCCCTTTTTTATTTTAAAAGTGAATCGGTATGAAAAACATATTATTTAAAAAAAAGAGAGGTGTTTATGTTTCAAGGATTGGGAACGGCGTTAATAACGCCCTTTAAGGAAGATCTGAGCGTTGATTACGAGACTCTCCGCAAAATAGTTGGATTCCAATTATCGGCGTCTGTGGATAGCCTGATCGTGCTTGGTACAACCGGGGAAGCGCCAGCCATTGATAAAGAAGAGAGCCAAAAGATACTATCAACCGTAATTGAGGAAACCCATGGGAAAATACCGGTTATTGCCGGAACTGGAAGCAATAATGTTGATCACGTTATTAAAAACAACAAAATAGCCGAAAAATGCGGCGCTTCCGGCTTGCTGATTGTGACCCCCTATTACAATAAGGGAACCCAAAATTCACTGTTTCAATTCTATAAGTTTATTGCAGACCAAACAGATTTGCCAATCATTCTCTACAATGTGCCTTCCCGAACCGGAGTTAACTTGCTGCCGGAAACCGTAATCCGTCTTTTTCAGGCGTGTAACAATATTATTGGTGTAAAAGAAGCCGGCAGCGACATTTCACAGATAGCGCGATTGATAGCAAACCGTCCGAAGGGGTTAAAGGTCTATTCCGGAAATGACGATCAAACTCTGCCCGTAATGGCGTTGGGCGGAGAGGGAGTGATTTCCGTTATTTCAAACATTGTTCCTGATCGGATGAGGCAGCTTACCGATGCAATGCTTGCAAGAGATCTTATTAAAGCCCGAAAAATAAACAATCGTTTATTAAAGTTGATGAACGATCTGTTTTTAGAGGTAAACCCCATTCCGGTAAAATATGCCACCGCGCTTATGGGTCTATGCCGGAACACTCTCCGTCTTCCTTTGGCGCCGATCTCAAGCGAAAACGGGGAAAAATTACAAATTACAATGCAAAATTTGGGGATAATATGAAATACGGACTAATTGGCATGAATGGCAGAATGGGGCGGGAAATAAAGACATTATTCACCGAAGCAAAACATGAAATGGTGTTGGGTCTGGACAAAGATGAAGAGTTTATACTTGAAAAGCCGGAAGTGCTGATCGATTTCTCTCTGCCTAGCGGTTTGGAAAAAACATGTTCAATAATCGCAAAATATCATTGCCCTTTGGTGACCGGCGTTACCGGATATAACGACGACCAATTGTCTCAGATTAAACTCCTGTCAAAAAAAACAGGCGTCGTCCAGGCTTACAATTTTTCCACGGGGATACAGCTGCTCTTGAAAATTACGGAATTATTAAAAAACCACGTTCCGGATTGGGATGTGGAAATAACGGAAACCCATCACCGGTTCAAAAAAGATAAACCTTCCGGCACTGCCAAGATGCTGGGCGCCTTATTTAATAATGAAGCGCCTATACATTCACTACGGCTGGGTAATGTAGTCGGCGATCATACCGTTCATTTTGGTGGTTTGGGAGAGGTTTTATCAATTTCTCACAAAGCCCTCTCCCGCAGGACTTTTGCCGAGGGCGTCCTAAAATCCGCCGAATTTATTTTGACAAAAAGTAATGGATATTATTCTTTCACTGAGGTATTGTTTAAATAAAAATTAGGGGAATTTATTATGGATTCTTACGAGATCATTAAATTTATATCCGATTCTAAAAAGAAGACGCCGGTAAAGGTATATTTAAGGGGAAATCTTAAACCTTTAGGGCTGGAAAAGATGGATTTCTTTGGTGACAGTAATAGCGGAGTGCTTTTTTGTGAATGGCGGAATTTTCAAGATATTCTTAAAAAACAAAAAGAGCATATCAGCCGTTACATAGTCGAAAATGAGTGCAGGAATTCCGCAATACCGCTTCTTGATCTGACTAATATAGACGCCCGAATTGAACCCGGCGCTTTGATCAGAGACAAAGTATCCATCGGGAAAAATTGTATTATTATGATGGGAGCGGTAATTAATATTGGCGCAGTTATCGGCGAAAACACAATGATCGACATGAACACGGTTATTGGCGGACGAGCGGTAATTGGGAAAAACTGCCATATCGGCGCCGGAGCAGTTGTTGCCGGAGTTATCGAACCCCCCAGCGCCGATCCGGTTATTATCGAAGATAACGTCCTTATTGGAGCTAATGCCGTCATTTTAGAAGGTGTGAAAGTTGGGCGAGGCGCCGTAGTCGCTGCGGGCTCAATTGTTACCAAAGATGTAGCGCCGGATAAAGTCGTTGCGGGTATGCCTGCAAAAGTTATTAAAAACGTAGATGAAAAAACCAGAGATAAGACCCAATTGATGGAAGAATTGAGGAAATTATAGGATGGATATTGTTGTCCAAAAATATGGTGGTTCATCACTTGCCGATATTCCAAAAATCAAATATGTGTCCGATAAAATTAAAAAACATGTTTCAGAAGGGAAAAAACTTGTTGTGATTGTATCGGCAATGGGAAAAACAACCGATCAGTTGGAACTTTTATGCAGGAAAGTTTCAGAATGTCCCGTGCCTCGCGAAAAAGATATGCTCTTCACAACCGGAGAGCAGGTATCAGCCGCTCTGATGGCGATGGCTTTGAACAATATAGGTGTTAAGGCGCTTTCCCAGAATGCCTTTCAAGCGGAAATCATCACCTCATCCGATCACACGAGAGCCAATATAAGAAAAATTAATTCTGAAAAATTAAAAGTCAATCTCAAGAATTATGATGTAGTCATTGTAACCGGCTTTCAGGGCATTACCGAATCGGGAGATGTAACTACTCTTGGTAGAGGCGGTTCTGATACTTCGGCTGTTGCCATCGCCGCGGCTCTTGGTGCTCCCTGTGAAATTTATAGTGATTATCCCGGGATATTTACGACCGATCCCAAACTTTTCCCGACAGCAAAAATATTAAAGCAGGTATCCTATGATGAAATGCTGGAGATGGCTCAATTAGGAGCGGGCGTTTTGCATCCACGAGCGGTTGAAATTGCTAAAAAATACAACGTAAAACTTTGTTGCCGGGGCACTTTTTCGGATGATAATGGCAGCTGTATTGTTTCGGATTACATTGAACAGCCAGTCGTTACCGGATTAAGTGTCATGGAAAATCAGACCCAGGTGACTATTACCGGTCTTCCTGAAGATCATATTGTTGTTAACGGAATATTTAACTATTTAGGTGTAAAGCAGTTCAATATCGATATGATTTCCGCTGTTCGGATGAGCGATAATAACATGACTCTTTCGTTCACAATTGTAGAAAACGATAATGATATTTTAGAGGTTATTCAAGATTTACAAAAAGAGTTTTGTGGCTGCAATATTACCAGTAAACAACATTTTGTCAAAGTTTCGGTTGTAGGGCTGGGCATGCGTACGGAAAAAGGGGTGGCGTCACGCTTTTTCAAGGCACTAAGTGAAATTCCGATCGAATTGATCACCACTTCAGAAATAAAAATTTCTGCCCTAATCCACAAAAATTATAAAGACAGGGCAATTCAATTACTCGCCCAGGAGTTTGATTTATGAGCCTTTTAAAACTTTACAGCTCATTTCCGCTCAAAATTGATTACGCCCAAAAATCCCAAATCTTTGATAAAAACGGAAGAGTTTACATTGACACATTCAGCGGAATAGGAGCGCTCCCCTTTGGGCATTCGCACCCCGAATTAATAAACACAATGAAAAGAAAAATGGAACGCTATACTCATCTTTCTAATTTTATTTTAGATGATGATGCGGTTTATGTGGCACAAAAACTGATCCGGTTTACAGGGCAAAAAGGACTGGTCTATTTCTCCAATTCAGGCGCCGAAGCCATCGAAGCGGCTCTCAAGCTAATCCGGAAAATTTCTACAAAAGGGAAAAACAAAATTGTCTATTTTTCCGGAGCCTTTCACGGTCGTACTTTGGGCGCCCTGTCCATAAATGGGATCAAGAAGCAGCGCGAACCGTTTTTGCCATTGCTGTCGGATACCGTTGAACTTCCTTTTAATGACACCAACCGCTTCAATGCATATATGGAAGAGCATGCTAAATCCACAATTGCTCTCGTTCTGGAAACTGTACAGGGCGCCGGCGGAGTTAAACCACTGAATAGTGAATTTGCAAATGCTATCCGGAATTGGAAGCAAAGATATAATTTCCTGCTGGTGTGTGATGAAATCCAGGCGGGCATGGGGCGAACAGGGAAAATATTTTCTTACCAGCATTTTTCTCTTTCACCGGATTTGATTACAGTGGCAAAAGCGCTTGGGGGCGGTTTACCCTTGGGCGCATTGATAATGCTGGAGCCATATTCCGATGTTTTTAAACCTGGTGAACACGGATCGACCTTTGCGCCAAATCCGGTATCTCTTGCCGGCGCCAGATATGTCGTGGATAATCTTCCAGCTCTTCTGGATGATGTTATCATAAAGAGCGACTATCTCAAAAAGAGATTAGGGGAAATGAAAAGTGATCGGATTGCCGATATCAGAGGTATAGGACTTATGCTGGCTGTGGAATTGAAGCAATCCTATCCTGCTTTGGCGGATATTGCTTTTGAGAATGGTCTGCTTATAAATGTTATTCAGGGAAAAATTATCCGACTATTACCTGCTTTAAATATTTCCCGGAAAATAATTAATAACATGGTTGAAAAACTGGAAAATATTCTTGGTTCTCTCCAATAGAATTGTGCTGTCTTATTAGTAAGCAACCAAAAACGAAATTGGAAAAACGAAATTTGAAATTCGGGGAATAGTGTCTCCGACTGCCTCCCATTACAACAAAGATTAAAACTTATCTTCGACATTCGACTTTCGACCTTCGATTCCGTACAGTCCCCGATACGCTCCTTCGTCGCTACGGGGCAGGCGCTTCGCTCCTTACGGGACAGGCCTTCGACTTTTGACTTTCGATATATAGTAATTGCTATCTTGTTTTCAATCTAATAACTTAGCACCGGTATTATATTATGCAGGAAACGGAAAATATATGAGGCGAAATCTTGATCTGGTGATCTTCGATCTTGACGGAACTCTCTATCCCGCCAACGAGGAAATGGATCGGGTCTATCCCCGGGCGGCAATGCAGCTGTTATCCCGAAAATTCAACCGTGATCTCGAAGATGTCCGTGAAGAATTTCTGCAAAAAAAAGAGGAACTGGCTACTATTATAAAAGGAACGCCAACCAGCACGCTTACCCTATTCTATTTTAATGAGGTCGGATTTGAGGAATTCGAAGCTGAGCTCGATCGGCAAATTGATGTTAAATCTTATATTAAAGCAGATCCGAAGTGCATTCAGATCATTAAAAAGATACATTCAGCGTATCCGATATTTTTATACACTACCAATAACGACAAAGTCAGCACGAAAATTTTAACCCATATCGGGCTGACTGAATTTTTCCCAAGAGAAAAACGGTTCACTTTCTCTACCGTCAGCCGTATGAATTTACCCGATAGCCGCGCTAAATTGCAATATATCAAGCCCAACATTAAAGGTTTTTTACACATTTTAGAGCGATTCGGTGTAACGCCCGAACGAACGCTGATGATTGGTGATTCGGAAGTATCCGATATTCTTCCGGCTCAAAAGCTGGGGCTGCAAACCTACCACGTTGTTGATAGAAATTCCTTTTATTCATTGCCCGACTGGTTGGGTATTTAAAGGATTTTTTTGAATCATCAAAAACACTTTACAGAAAATGCTAAATTATTCATATATTACCAACCGAGATGGATAAAAATACCCGTGACCTTTTCGAAATAACCCTATCAGAGACCCAGAGCAGAATTCTGGCATCGACGCCTGACGGTATTTCCATAGAACTTGTCGAACACCTGGGCGAAGCGGAATTTGGAACAATCCTAAAGATTTCGGAAACACTGGTAGATAATTTCGGCAGTATCGCCCGCTTTAACCGCAGCTCCATTAAAAAATATTTCAACTATCCCAAAACTCTTCCTTTTGTCGTCCGTTACAAAGGTGAAATTGAAGGATTTATCGTCGGTTCCCCTATCGAAAACTTCGCCAAAGAGTCCTGGTCACATTATGACGATAATCTGGGAAAAGGTAATACCATCTATACTTATGCTTACGTGGTCAAAAAAGACCGGCGCAACCTCGGTATCGCCAAAATGCTTAAACGTGTTTATCAAAATACACTCAGACGTAAAGGATATCTGTATATGACCGGGCACGTAATGGAAGGTGTCAGTTTATCTTTCACTAAAAAAAGCCACGTTGTTCGCAAGTTTGACAATTGGAATAACACGGGTTACGCTTTCGAATATTACCGTTGCCCACTATAAAAACATTTACAGATAAAATATATTAGTTTGATTTCCCCAGGGTTGCAAAATAACTCAAAAAATACACCGCTTCAGCCGTTCCATCGAGAGTCGGCTCATTAGTGCTATAGTCCCCCAAATCATCATGATAGACAACATAATCAGATTGGAAACGGGCATATTCATCATCTTCGTGAAGACGGATACCTTTCAAACTGTTGTATATTGAGGCATAGACCGGTCCGTCATTCAAGCCGCCGATCGGTAAGCGGTTCAAATGCGGAACCATGGGTGAATGCGGGTGAAGTGGTGTAATGCCATCCGCAGGAATACCCACAAACTGACTAACTCCCCAGGGATTGCACCCCAGCAACCAGTCCCTATGAGCAGCCATCAATTCCCGGTACTGAGTGTCGCCGGTCATTTTCTCGTATAACAGGCACTGAGTCACAAATGCCGCCGCCAGATTATTAGAACACCAGATAAAGGGAATTCCAATCAGAAACGGATTCTCTTTTGCTCTCTTTTGAACCGCTTCGATTTGCTCTTTATAATATCCTATTAAAGTATCTTTAAACGCTTCATCTACCACTTCAAACAGCGCATAATGTCCCATATTCATAAATGGATAGCATTCATAATGCCGGGCTGTATCTTTACCCATCCATGAGGAAGTGTTAATTAATTTCGCAAATCCTTTAGCCTCACGCAAATATGTTGAATCTTTTGTCTCTTTGTATAGTTCCGCGGCGCCCCACTCCATGTCATCCGCCCAGCTGTTTTCGTAATAGCGGTAGGGCGCCCGGCAGGGGGTACCCTCCTGGCAGCCCGGTTGCTTTAAACCCATCTCGTATACTTCCTGTCCTGCTTTTAAACAGTATTCGGCAAAATTATCATCATCCAGATCATCTTTCCAAATCCGGTGAGCCATTGCCATCGCCGCCGCATACCGTCCTGCGAGATTGGCAATTCCGGTTGAAGTATTCTGGTATTTAAACAGCCCCTGGGGTTTTCCATTGGCATAATAGACAACCCGATAGCTACCCGGTCCCCAGCCGTAGTCGGCGGTATCTTCACAGGGCAGTTTGAACCCGATATGATCACGATCATCGGCAACCTGATGAAATAGTTGATCCGGCTCCGGATGCATTTTCAACATCCAGTCCAGCCCCCATTTGGCTTCGTCGAGAATATCGGGAATGCCGTTGGCGTACGGCTGCCCCAGGGCATTGACTTCATCGGCAAACTGTTCTTTATTTTCTAAATAGGCAAACAGCAGGCGGCAGATTGTATTACCCGAAGTCAGCATATAGCGCAGATGATCACCGGCGTCATGCCAGCCGCCACTGACATCGATATATGTGCTGTCAGGCATCGGGCCGTACATGGTTCGCCCGTCTTTTTTATGGCAAACTTCATCCAGAAAAGGATTATAGCCGCAACGCTGCTGCCGGATATATTTGAGTATAATCTTGGGACAATCACTGTATGCACTTTCAGCAATATTAAATGGCAATGATTTAATATCAGTCCCAATAATGTGCAATTTGTATCTGCCGGTCTTGTTAAACTTGCTGAAATCCAACCTGTAATGAAAGTTAAAATTGCCATATTTTCCTATGTTTTCCCCTAATGTATTAGGTCCCCAAACTCTTTTCCCCGATTTAGCATCAATAATTTCAAACTTGAGATTATCCAATTTTTCAGAAGCAAATGCAACAGCGATCTTCGTATCGTTTGGAAGATAACCCACCTGATTTACACGTATATATATCGCTTTTGGGTCAATTTGTAAAGATATTGTATTTATTGGGGTAATGAAAACCGCTAATAAAATAGTAATAATAGTAATATAAGTAATTGTTTTTATAATTTTAGATTTCATTCAACCTCCATATAGATAATCAATGTTTTGAAAAGTTAACATTTTTCGCTGGTTATCTCCAAAATTTTAGTACACAACATTTCTTGACAACTATTTTAAAAGAAACTTGAAAGGGGCAATTGATTATAATCGCCCCTTATCTTCAAGGCTACTATTATTTCTAATTTTCTGATACTATTTCAACAATATCATCTTCTTTGTGAGGACAATACCATCAGCTTCGAGACGATAAATATAGATGCCTGTCGGTAATTCTGCGCCTGCATTAAAATCAAATTTATAATTTCCGGTTTTCATGTATTGATTAACAAGTGTAGCTACTTCCCGTCCTATCATATCAAAAACCTTCAAAGTGACAAAACTATTATTTACCAGATCGAACTCAATTGTAGTTCGTGGATTGAACGGATTTGGATAATTTTGTGTTAAAGCATATTTCTTCGGAATAGCACCATCTTTTATTGGTTCAATAATGGTAGATATAGTTTTCGGTATAAAATTGATCTCATCCACAAAGATTTCAGTGTACGTATCCTTCGAAAGTAGCCTGAAATCGATCGCCTGGCAATCATCAGGTGAAAAAGGCGGTAGCGTTTCATCCTCCCACATTAGATAAAGTGAATCAAAAGGTATCGTATACAGAGCCCAGTCATCGCCGGGAGTTATAATATAGTTGTAGAAGTCAAATGTTGCATATCGCTCTATTTCCCTTATGACAACTCTAACAGGTTGATTATTGCCCATGGCATAGAAAGACACTCCTTTGAATTCAGACAAATCCACGCCAAGGGCTTCTCCCGATGGATCAAACCAGCCTACTAAACCAAGCCCCCAACCGGCAAAGGAGCCGGTTAAATAACCACAATAAGATGTGCCTGCGGCACCATCGGCATAAACCACGCTGTCGCCAACTGCGGGATCAGATGTAGTGTTCACATCATCGTCAGCAAATATTTCCCATCTTGTACTCCAATTTGTGGTATTGTTTTGATCCTCGAAATTGTCAAATAAAGGATCGTGCTGTGCTAAAGCAATACCTGAAAAAAGGAAAGCAATTGTTGACAAAGTGGTAACAAGTTTTGAATTCATAATTTTAAAACCTCCATTAAAAATTAGATTAACATTTTTTGTAAGTTATTTTATTTTCGCATCACCTTCTTCGTTTTCGTTAAAATAGTTTTTTAATTTTGTAAAAAAATTATGAGTTTCTGCATTCTCATTAATACGTCACACCAAACGAAAAGGTGTGTACCGAATTAAATATTCCAAAATCCTGAAAAGCATAGTCAAAACGCAGTTTCACATCAGCATAGGTTTGACGAATACCTGCTCCGAAGGTCAAACCTCTCTCATCATAGTTTACCATATAGCCAGAGCGTATTATTAAAATGTTCTGGTAGGTATACTCGGCTCCGATTTTGACTTTTTCTTTGAAATCGCGAGGATGGCAGGTTTCAAAACCAACAATCAGCGAATGAATATTTTCATCCAACTTTGAAAAGGATAACGGTTTCAAACTCAGGCTAAAACTTACCAAAAAAGGGAGTGGAAAATTTTTGCGTTCATATTTAATCTCCCTTGAAAAATTCCGCATTACAGCACCGAAACGTAAACCATTAGATAAAAAATCATATGTTGCGCCAATATCAATAGCAGGTTCGCCATGAGAGTAATCTTTTTTTCCGATAACTAAATTTGTATCGGTGACATCAGTACCTTCAAGCCCTATCCATGTACTACCTAAGTCCTGGACAGCATATTTTGATCTAACCCCATATGAGAATCGATCGCTTACTTTTTGGCTAAAGGTTAAACCTACAGCATATGCATTAGGAGAAAAAACACCGGTATCTTCGAAACCCTTCTCGTTGTTTGCACGTCTTGTACCATAGAATTCACCATAATCCATGTTTAGAAAATCCAGTGCTAATACACCGTACTTACCTAAATTAATTGCTCCAACGAAAGAGCTATAATTTATATCAGCGATACCTTTCGTATAGTTGCTATTAAAATCAAATTTACCTTCCATCCAGCCAAGACCGGAAGGATTCCAAAAGACAGTATTTGAATTCGTGAAATTAACAAGTCCTAATCCACCTCGACCGATAGCTTCAGCAGAGATAGGATTTTCCAGAAAACGAAAACCCGTCTGTCCCTTCTTTATAATCTCTGCATTAGTTGTGTTAAATATTGAAAATATCAATAAATATACCAACAAGATCGAATTTTTTTTGGGTTTCATAATATCTCCTTAGAAAATTTTAATGTAACCAAAATTTGTAGCATCACTTCTTCCTTAACTGCTTTTATCTGATAAGAACGAATTTAACAAAATGGTCTTGTAGCCTTTTCCCATCAACATCTTTTGCTTCAGTTACTGCAAGGATATAGATACCACTGGCAACGTACTGGTTGGCATCGGTACGCTGGAACCAGATTTCTTGATCAGTTCCAAGATGTTCTATAGTTGTGATTAAATCACCGGTTTCGGTAAATACCTTTAATTTGCATTTATATGGAAGATTTGCGAACAGAATTTGGTCCTCCTCCCCTGGAAATCCTAATCCTCCGGCATTGATAGTAGCTGGATTTGGAACTACCTTTACACGATCAGATGCATCCAGACCTGCCTTGAAAGACATAGCAGGTAATGAGGAGCGATTAACATAACGAGAGCTTTCAAGCTTCTGACCGGGAAATAGACCATCTATATTTACTGAACCATCATCCATTGCTGTAACGGCATAATAATAACTTACTCCGCGAGTTACATTTGTGTCTATATATGTTGTTTCGGATTTATCGAATGTTTCATAGATGAGCTCCCATCTTTCCCCACTGTGTCGATCTAATGGGGAATTAACCCATGCTGCACCCTTTTTACGATACACCCTCCATGAATACCAGTCGTCAACATTATAGTCTGGATCTAAAAAATAGCTACTATTAGGATATGACCATGATATCCTAATTTGATCTGCTCCGCTGGTTACTTCAAGGTCTGGAGGTGGCGGTGGGTCGGGGATATCTAACCCACGGTTCCATGCCCAATAAGCACGATCAAGTGTTTGAAAGAGTGAATCTCTTCCAGTTAATATAATGGAATCCTTCTCTGTGTCTGTAATCTCACCATTAAACCAGGCTTTCCCAATTGTGTCTGCAGTTTCCCATGATATTGAACCAATACCAACTGCATATACGGCACAAATAGAGTCAATAATTCCTTCCTCAGAATTTTTTGTAAGCTCATATGGGCCAATAGTTATAAAGCGCATGGGACCATATTGGTACTCATTTTCTTTCATCGTTCCTTCTGTAATAGCATCCAGAGGAAATCTTCCTCTTTCATCGTCCCCTATATATGTATCACGTAAACCAAAATCGCGCCGCCCCCAGAGATCGGCAGCAATTTCAGCATGAGGCATCGAATATGGCTGAGTGGGATCATCATCCACGATATAAAAGCTATTTTTTGATGCATGTAATAAAGCAAAACCTGGTATCTGAGGTGAAACAATATGGCCGGTCACACGGTCCGGGTCGCCACTATCATCATAACTTCCATTCTTATAAACCCTAGCAGAGGGTGATTTGAAATCCCAGTAATATGCTATTTTGAGGGTATCACGAACTTTATCGGTAACTAATTCCGATTCTCTTGAGAACCAACTATCTAGATCATCTACCCCCTCATAAGGGAAGGATCCTCTAGTAGCATATTCTCCTCCTTTCGAAGGACCAAAACTAAAAGACAAGGGCCACCATAATCTGATTTTTTGGTCTGGGAAGAAATCACTTGAATCCGGATTTTCTATAGGACGTCTTGTCTCTCCCGTGAATTTGTAAGTCGCCTTCCAAATTATGTAATTGTCATGGTTGGGATTACTAAAAGCATAAACTTCGATATGTGTTCGTATACCCCAGTAGACAAGAATATCTTCCCAAATAGCTGCTATATCAGATTTTAAATTTGGGTCTACCTCCCAGGTATATTCTTGATTTTGGGGGATCCCATCAACTACTACGTTCGGAGGACGGTATCGCCGAATCTCCCAGGAAAAATCATTTTTCCCAGTGCTGACAAAGGGGGTCGGTATAATTTTATGTTCACCATAATTATTCACAAACCCGCTATCATCTGGACAAATCGGGTTAAAAATTTGGTATAGCAACTGAGAGTGCCATTCGTCCTGTGGATAGTACCAGATTTCTGTTTGATCACGATTGTCGCCAGTTAGCATCCAGCTATATTGCGTTGTGAATTGACCTTCTCCATTAACCTTCTTAAGGTCAAGTTTTATCGCATTAACGTTAACAAACATCGGAGGGCCTGAATATTTCTTTTGTCCAAAAGAGAATACCGGAAATAAAATACCTATTAACAATGCAATAACAAGCCGCTTGAAAATGTGTCTTTGTATTTTTAACATAGTTCTCTCCATCCTCATTGATTGTTTGGTTTATTTAACTAATTACAATTCATTCCGGAACTGTTTACTTCAGGTAAACCACTTTATAACTGTCGGCTAAACCGTCTCTGTTTGATAAAACAATGAAATAACACCCTGACATCAGATGGTCATCAGGGTGGAATTGGATATGATGTGTTCCAATATCTTTGTATTTGTTCATCAAACAACAGACTCTTTTCCCCAATATATCATATATCTCGACTCGTATATCCATCGGGTAGGACAAGCTATATCTGATATCCACACCACTATTGAATGGATTTGGAAAAGCACTGGTGATCGCTATTCTCATAGGTACTGGTGCATTTGTCACTCGCTCGCTAGAAATTGAAGAACTATTCAATATTACGGCTCCGATTGTAGACAATAAGGGTTGTTGTCCGTCCAGCTGATCCTGACCGATATGCCAGATCTTTATCCCCAACAAGCCCTGATCACGGGCATATTCACATTTACAACGGACTGAAACCGTATCGTCATAGGTGATCAATTGGGAGTTATCGGAATTGGTTAAGTAAGGCACCTTGGCAAGCGCATCCCAATGATACGTCCAGCCAGCGTCCATCTTAGGTATTATCTCGGAATAATTAAGAGCCTCTCCACCGGTACTGCTCTCATACAGTCCGGAGGTATTAAACCGGCGGCCATAAAATGGAACTCCCATTATGATTTTGTTTCCAGGAACGTTTCTGGATTTCAAGTATCGGATCGCGTCATCCGCACAACCTTCAGTTTCATGGGTCGGAGCATATAGTGGAGCATTATGCCCGGCGTGATCGGTCCAGGTCCCATGAAAATCATAGGTCATACATCCAAACCATTCCACATAAGGAGCCATAGCGGTGAAGTCATACCATTGTCCGCCCCAGGCTCCCGCGGGAACCGCCATCGTCACTATTCGTGTGGAATCATTCGCTTTTAGCCATTGATTTAAGGTTATCACAAATTGAGTAAGATTGTTTTTATCGCTGTTATTCCGAGGATATTCCCAATCCAGATCGACGCCGTCATATCCCTTCTCATTACAGAATGACACCAGATTATCGATCAGCCGTTGTCGTTTTGCCGAATCGGTCAGTACCCCAGAAAAGTGAGTACAATTCCCCCAGCCACCTACCGAAACCAGAATCTTCTTTCCGGCTTGATGCGTCTCATTAACCAGATCTGGATAATGAATACTGCTATACATATCCAGATCACCATTTGATTTTGGCCAGATGAAAGCATGTGTAATGTGCGTTAGCATCTCGAAGTCTATCTCATTAGCTGGAAAAGTGTACTTGCTCCAGGCCGGGTAATAACCGACAACAGCCTGCGCACCCTGAAGATTTTTAATAAACAGGATTCCAAATATAAATAAGGATAGAAAAATCGACAACCGTCCATTTGACATATAAATTATCCTCCTAATCTAAAATTTAATTCGCAATCCGATCAGCACCCGTCTGGGATTGAGGAACAACGGCGCCTGGAACCAACCGAGATCGATATGCTCTTTATCCCATTCTCCCCATTTATCGTTGCCCTTTTCTTCACCTTCTTCAAAAGGAAAGTGTAATGATTCCTTATAATTATTGTACTGTACAGTACTCATACCACTGGTATATAATATTTTCTGGTTCAGTAAGTTTGATACAGTAACTACAAACTCAATATCAGTCCCCTGAATACTGACTGTTTTCGATACACGAAGATCGAGATTTGAATAGTCTACAATATCTGCCTTCTTTTGTTTACCGGTAACTGGATCCTCAAAAATAACGATTTTACCCCTATCTCTCCAGTCATAAAGAAAATTAGCAAAGATTCCACTTAACGGCTTTAAGCCAAATATACTTAATCCCCATTCTTTTGGAGTATGTAAATTGATGTTTAAATGGGCAACGGGTATTGGCTCAGTTGTAGTTATGTTTGGGGTGCGCTCTTCTTCAGTAGCCGTGACCCGATTTTCGTAAACATATCTTAGTCCAGTTTGACCGGAGCTTTTTAATTTATATTCATAGTTGCCCCAAAAGGTAAAAAAGCGGCCAAAATTTTTCTCCAATCTCAATTCAATTCCTCTAATATCCGCATAAGCGTCAGAGAGATATTGACTGACACGAAATTCATCCCAAAAGTCTATATATGTACGACTAAGGGGTTCATTTTTTACGTCTTTATAGTATAATGTAGTATTGAAGAGAAAATTATTAAAGAATCGTTGTTCATATCCAAATTCGTATGCGACATTTTTTGCCATATCAAGTTGAGTAGATGGTACGATTGCTTCATCGTTGGTAATAGCTAAGTTATAAAGGAAAGTTGCATTAGGTCTTTGATAGTAATGACCATAGTTAAAGTATAGTTTACTATTTACGGTTACAGGGAAAGATACTCCCAGCCTTGGCGATATTTTCAACTGTTTTTTGACTTTTTTACTAGGCCATCCTGGAGGATCATCTAACATCTCTCGAAACACTTCCCATTTTTCCCAGGAACCCCATTTACCTGGTAAATTCTCATAAATTATATTGTAAAAATTAGAGTAATCCTCATCAAGTGGATGTTGCACTGCGTAATATTTTTTTTGAGGACTAAAGTAGTCTGCTCGAACTCCAAGACAAGCAATCATGCCCTCGAATTCGAGCTTGTCCTGTAAATATACACCAACTTCAATGGGTCTTATTTTGTAGTATTGCCATGTATCGGGAACTCCTGGGGTATAAAGTTTTTCTGTTTGAAACCACGTTCCACAATAGACAAAAGAGTAAGCGTATTTAAAAGCGAATCCCGTTTCCAACTGATGGTTTAAACCGACCTGTGCAGTTAAATCTCCTTTTACGTTGATTGTCCAAGAATATGAAGAATCAACTTGTTGAACTCCACCATATAGGCTAAATAAATCGGTAATATCCTGACCCATGTTGGTTGAACCGTTGGGAGTTCCAATTTCAGGATATCTTAAAACTCGGTAAGAAGTATCGATCCAAACCCAGGATTCCTCTTTAGATGGGTCAGCAGCAAAAGGATTGATTTCGTTATCTTGATAAGTAAATTGGACATCAAGAGTATAGAACGCTTTTGATGAAAGCGTATGGTTCAATTTAGCGCCACTTATGATCCATTGTTGATCTAAATATTGTAACTTGCTCTTATTGAACATGTTTACAAACCCATTTGCACTTCCTAAAATCCGTGCTTGTTGCTTAACTGATTCTCTTGTATTATTAAGGAAGTTGAATCTACTTGAGTAGTCTAATAATGCTCCGCCTAATGATGATGGCCTATTCGAAGTATTTGTTTTAACCTGAGCGTATAAACAGTTTAATGATAATTTCGTATTAGATGAGAAATTTGAAGTAATTTTCAGTTGGCTATTCCAGTCTAAATAACTATCCCGTGCTCCAATAGGGAAAGCAAATTGAGTATTTTCGTATTTCCCGCCTAACATAAAAGTGGATTTTCCAAGGATTGATCCAAGGATTGGTATTTTCTTCCCAGGAACCGGTCCGGTAATTGTACCTTCTGCAAAAACATCGGGTTTATTCCCAAAGCCGTACTGAGGATGTTGTAGTAACCATAAATCTCTTTTTTGTTCCGCGGATAATCGTGCTGTTCTGTCCAGCCCAATTATTTCGTAATTTTTTCTTCCTTCGCGTCTGTTATTCCAGCCCTTAAAGTGGCGAAGTTCTTCCGGAACGGTGGTGTCACCTACCGTGCCAATCCAAGCATAGCCATTTTCCGACGTGTCAGCGAACACCCGGTAAATCCAGGATTCATCACTCCAAGGGTTTTCGCTAAAGAATTTTTTCTGGTTCTTTGGAGTATAGTCAATCTTAAATGAGACACTATATTTATTTCTTTGTCCTGTTTTAGTAACAACATTTACCAATCCCGATCGAAATCCGCCGTACTTGGCCTCAAAACCTCCGGTAAGGACTTGCAATTCTTCTACAGATGTTGAGTTTAGTGAAAGATAGGAGTTTTCAGACCGCGGATCCCGCGCCGAAATACCGTCAATTCGCACATCGGTTTCTCTTATACTACCGCCCCTGACGCTGAGACCATGTCCATCATTATCTGATACAAGTTCGACACCTTTAATTTTATTAACAAATTCATCTACTCTCAGTATAGGTGTTTCGGTAATTCTATCAGTTGTGATAATTTCTTGCGTCCCGGAAATATCGGCTTTGATGACTTCTCGCTCCGCCTGAACAGTAACTGCTTCCATTTCTAAAACCGTTTCTAACATTTCAAAATCGACAGTGATAGTTCGGTCCATATTAACCCGCACCTGTTCCTTAATCAGATCCTTATATCCTATCGAAGTGGCTTTGACATTGTAAGTCCCGGGTGGAACATTCAGGATAAAATAATAGCCATCCAGACCGCTGGCTGCACCCTGTTTTTCAGACAATTCAATCTCTTTACCAGCTTCCCAGTAACTTTCGATAATAACATTAGCGCCGATAATCGGATCGCCGGTTTTTACGTTTACAACACGTCCGCTCACTTTCCCCCCGGAAGCATAAAGGTAATTCAGTGCTAAGACCGAAATCATCAACAAAAGCATACGTATAGTAAGTTTCATTATCCTCCTCCTCACTCAAATGGTTTTCCAATTAATGGTAACATGATGGAAATAATCCCTTATTAGCATATACTATCGGCGATTCCATTCCGATCATGTTATCGATATCATATAAATTGAAAAAAATAGTTTGTATCTCATTCATTATTAATATCCTTAAGCAGATTCTCGTACAATTAATTGTAAATCCAGCAGTTTTTGAATCGGCGGCAGACTGGTACGCTCAATTAAAGCAATTAGACTCTCAGCCGCCAATTTTCCCATCATTAATAGCGGCTGTTTAATTGTCGTCAACGCCGGACGGGTATATTTGGCAATATCGATATTGTTAAATCCTATTACGGCAATATCATCGGGTACCGACAACTCACGTTCGATGACCCGCTCCATCACAGATATCGCCATATAATCGTCGGCGCAAAAGATTGCATCCGGGATAGTCTTTGCATCAAGGAGACGATCCACCTCCTGATACGCGCGTCCGGCATCAAAATTACCATCTATTATCCGCTTTGGATTTAATGGCAATCCTAATCGCAGCATCGCTTCTTTGTAACCGTTAAGTCGATCAATGCCGTTACTCTCTTCGATACTTCCTGATACGAAAGCAATATCCCGGCAGCCCTTTTCAAATAAATATTCCACGGCAATTTTGGCGCCTTCAACATTTTTTGTATCGATAAAATTAACCCGCTTATCAATCGTACGGTGATTTATTAAAATCGTGGGAAAACCAAAATCTATAAGAGATTCCAAATTGGCATCATTTATTTTTGGTTTTAACATGATGAAACCATCAAGCAACTTACTTTTGACTATATCAAGATAGAGATTATGAGATTTTTCATGCTCTTCAACCGGATAAATCATCAGACGGTAATCTTGCTGTTTCACCACCGTCATCACACCACTCAGAATCTGCGCAATGTAGTTATCCAAAAATACCTGTTTAGTTTTTGGAATAATGACACCAATTGTCATAGTCCGCTGGCTGGATAAGCTTCTTGCAATTAGATTGGGTTTATAATCTAATTGCTCGATAGTTTTTAAAATTTTTTGCTTTGTTGGCTCAGCAACAATACCTTTACCGCTGACGACTCGAGATACCGTCATAGCTGATACCCCGGTTAAATCGGCGATATCATTCAGCGTTATCTTGTTGATTTTCCCTGAATTTAACTTTTCTGAATCACTCATGTTTTGCGGTCCGATTTTGCTGATGGTTCAATAAATGCTGTTTAATATAAAAAACATTTGAATTCTCGCTTGGATTTTTGTATATTCTCATCATGTTATCGATAACATAAATAGATGAAATTAAAAATGCAAGTTAAAAATGATTTTTTCCCTTAAAAATATTCGGTTTATTACCGAATTTCAATAAACAATCTATAATGGAGAGGGAGTGTCTATGGCAGTCATTGCAATTGATTTGGGCGGCACAAAATCATCCGCGGCGCTCGTTTCGCCAAGTGGCACCATTTTGATTCGCCAAAAAATGGAAATTACCCGCAAAAGCGGCGCCTTAGTTAGTGAAATTTTACAGAAACAGATTTTGAAATTAATCGAAATGGCACACAAATCAGACCAGCAAGTCTCCGCTATCGGAGTTTCGGTGCCGGGTATCTATTACTCCCAAACCGGTCATGTCTGGGCACCTAATATTCCCGGCTGGAAAGACTACCCTCTACAACAAGAACTGCAGGACATTGTCCCGGAAATTCCGGTTGAGATTGACAGTGATCGAGCTGCATATATTTTAGGTGAAACCTGGTTAGGTGCCGCCCGTGGTTGTCTAAATGCCATATTTATTGCCATTGGTACAGGTATTGGCGCCGGAATTATGGTTGATGGTAAAATTCTACGCGGACACGGCGATATCGCCGGCGCCACCGGCTGGATGGCATTGACACCCCAATTCCGTACGGAATATATGCGTTTCGGTTGTTTCGAATATCATGCATCAGGAGATGGCTTAGCACGAGTTGCCCGGGATTTGGTCAATGAAACTCCGGATTATTATGGTCTCTTACGCAATCCTATCCCGGAACATATCAGTTCCTATGATGTCTTTGAAGCTTTCACCGCCAGCGACAAATTAGCCCAACAAGTTATCAGTCAGGCAATCAAATTCTGGGGAATGGCGACCGCTAATTATATCAGCCTATTTAATCCTGAAATGATAGTCTTTGGTGGTGGGGTTTTTGGCCCGGCGATTCAATTTATTCCCTTAATCATAGAGGAAGCTCGACAATGGGCTCAACCAATTGCATTTAATCAGGCTCAGATTGTCAAATCAAAAATCGGAAGCGATGCAGGACTTTTTGGAGCTGCAAAAATCGCTTTAAACGTCACACAATAACAGTTTAGGTGTAAATATGCACAAATTTCGTTCCGTATTCATTGCGGCCTGCATCGGACAGCTGCTTTTCGGCATTGTCATGATATCCTTAGGTACAATTAACACCTTTCTCACTGACAAATTCGCATTGACCGAATTGACCATCGCTTCTTTAGCGGCACTTCTACCCTTCGGCATCTTAATCGGCTCACTGGTATTTGGTCCTGTTGTTGACCGCTTCGGGTACAAAATTGTGCTAA
This sequence comes from Fidelibacterota bacterium, assembly GCA_021161185.1. Classification (GTDB taxonomy): domain Bacteria; phylum Fidelibacterota; class UBA2242; order UBA2242; family UBA2242; genus DPVY01. The sequence continues at coordinate 1,919 of JAGHBC010000036.1, read as the reverse complement.
TCCTCTGCACTTTACTGATTGCTGCCGCTATTGAGGGAATTGCCTTTGCACCGGCTCTGGGTGTTATTCAAATTGCCTTTTTTATAATCGGCTTCAGCGGTGGCGCCATCAACGGAAGTACAAATGCGTTGGTCGCCGACATTAGCATTACAAATAAAGGCGCACAGCTTAGTTTATTAGGAGTCTTTTACGGAATTGGCGCACTGGGAATGCCGGCTGTCCTCGGTATCATGTCAAAATTCTTCGACTATACCAATGTCGTCAAAGTCACCGGTATAGTGGTTTTGTTACCGCTTATATATTTTTGCTTAGTTTCCTTCCCGGAGCCTAAACATAAACAGGGTTTTCCCATAAAAAAAAGTTTATTGCTTTTAAAAGATACAACTCTAATCCTGATCGGTTGCATTCTCTTTTTCGAAAGTGGTATGGAAGGCATCATCAACAACTGGACGACCACTTATCTGCAAGATGTGGTTGGTGTTGACTCATCGAGGGCTCTGTTCGCACTCTCATATCTCATCATAGCACTCACCCTGACCCGCCTGATTTTAGGGGGGCTGCTCCGACATATACCGGCTTATATTGTCCTGATTATCAGTTTTATTGGTATTTTCGTCGGTGCCGGTGTCATGCGGCTATCCATCGGATATACGGGCAATGTACTGGGGTTAATTATAATAGGAATCGGCTTTGCAGCGGGATTTCCGGTACTTCTCGGATATGTAGGTGAGATTTATGCCGATCTTTCCGGCACGGCATTCAGTATTGTCTTTGTCATTGCCCTGATGGGAAATACGTTAATCAATTATTTTGTCGGTATTATAGCACACAATTTTGGCATTCAACATTATCTGTCGATTCTATTGATTGCCGTTGTACTGATGCTGATTCTACTCTCAATAGTACTGAAAAAAATATCGTCAAAAATCAAAATCTAACGGAGGTATTGATGTTACTTGCAAAGCAATGGTTGGAAAACACCAGAGAGGTAATGAATAAAATAGAAGCCACCCAAGTGGAAAATATAAGAAAGGCAGCGGAAATAATGGCTGACAGTATTGCTGCCGGGCGCTGGGTTCACACCTTTGGCTGCGGTCATGCCACTTTGCCAATTGAAGAAATGTATCCACGAATTGGAGGATTTGTCGGTTTTCACTCGATGATCGAGCTGCCGCTCTCTTTTTTTACTCATATCGTTGGCGAAATGGGCGTCCATCAGTTCGTTTTTCTAGAACGTGTTGAAGGATATGGGGTAGAAATCATGAAAAGTTATCAATTCGATTCCCGGGATACAATGTGGATTTTCTCTCACTCAGGAATCAATAATGTCAACATCGATGTCGCCCTTGAAGCAAAAAAACGCGGTATGCAGGTCATTGCCTATGGCTCCGCCGCAGAAGCAAAGGGTAAAAAAACACGGCATTCCTGCGGCAAAACCATTTTTGATATCGCAGACATTGTCGTCGATAGCTGTGCCCCGTTACAGGATGCCTCTGTGGATCTGAAAAATCATCAAGACAAAATTGGACCGGTTTCCACAATGGCATTTATTACAGCGGTCTGGATGACCATTACAACTGTAGCGGAAATTCTAGTGGAGCGCGGTGAAAAACTATATATCCATCCATCTCATAATGTACCCGGTGACACTACCGCCAGAGAAAGATTGACGGAAGCACTGGATATGTATAAGAAACGAATTGCAGGGGTTTAAATTCGACATAAAATATTTAGGCATAATAGACAAAAATGGTTGCTAAAAGCAATACATAATAGTTAATATTAAAGCATTTAAAAGCCAATATTGATGGTTTCGTAAAAAGTCTGGGGAGTGTCATTCTGAGTGATAACGAAGAATCTCTAATGCCTTTACGAACAATGTTATGGAGATTCTTCACTTCGTTCAAGAATGACATATT
>JAGHBC010000100.1 GCA_021161185.1 Fidelibacterota bacterium | reverse complement strand
GATAATATACAGCATTACAACAGCCACGATGACCGCCGCACCCAACCATTTTATGACTGGTGTGGATTGCATGTCAAATTCTTTCCGTTCCGGCATGGTGACCGGTTTATCCAGTGGTTTCAGTAACGTAATAATCGCCATAACAATCACTATGATGATAAACGTAATTGCCATTCGGTTTAGAAAAGCAATTTGCACGATCTGGACTTTTTCAAAAACCGGCAAAGAGCCACAAAAGATAAGCAAAATGCCATAGATTATCGGATTGAGTACCAGAGCGCTTATACCCGCGGCTTTGGGCGCCCGCTTAAATATCATGCCAAACGCAAACGCCGCTAAAATACCCGGCGAAATAAATCCCTGAAATTCCTGCAAATAGGTAAATATTCCTTTTAAGGCCGGATTTGCTAAATTTGGAGCAATTAAACAGCCAATAATCAGAAATACAAAAGTTGAAATTCTTCCGGTATTAATAATTTTCTTCTGCGAAATATCTTTCCCAATCATACGTTTATAGATGTCCATTGTAAAAATCGTCGAAGCGGAATTCAGCATGGATGCCAACGAGCTAATTACCGCGCCGCCTATTGCGGCAAAGATAAATCCTTTGAACCCAGTGGGTATAATATTTCTTATAATCAACGGAAAGGCTGCATCTGTGCCTCCAGGACCGGACATCTGATCTTTAAATAATTGCCATGCCATAATGCCGGGAAAAATAATGATAAACGGAGTTATGAGTTTTAGAGAGGCAGCGAATATTACTCCCTTCTGCCCTTCTTTAAGACTTTTGGCAGCCAAAGTTCTTTGTGTTATAAACTGATTAACACTCCAATAATAAAAATTCGGCAGCCAGAGTCCAAAAACCAGTGCTGTCCACGGTAATACGGGGTGATCAGCCGGCAGAATCATGTGAAGTTTATCCTGATTTACTTCAAAAAATGACCCTATACCACCAACTTTACCAAAACCGATAATTAAAGTTACTATTCCACCGATTATTAAACTTGAACCAAAGAAAAGGTCAGCCCAGACAATGCTTTTCAAACCGCCCCAGATAGTATATATAGCGGCAATAACGCCAACCAGCCAGACAGCCTTGGTTAAAGTTACCTCTATGCCTAAAGGTTTTATACCGGCAAAGAGAGTGGTAATTGTCAAAGCGCCTGTATAAACAACAGATGCAATAAGCACAAAAACATAGATTAATACAGTATAAAATGCCATTAAATTTCTGGCTGCCGGTGAATACCGATATTCCAAAAACTCCGGAAAAGTATATATTCCCGCTTTGAGAAAATGAGGTAAAAGATAAATCGCCACAATAACCATCGTTATCGCCGCCATCCATTCATAGGAGGCAATCGCCAACCCGGCAGATCCGGCACCCTGCCCCGACATTCCTACAAATTGTTCTGTGGAAATATTAGCTGCGATCATAGACAGACCAATCAGCGGCCAGGTCAATCCCCGACTGGCAAGAAAATAGTCTTCACCGGTTTTTTCTTTGCGACTTTTATACATGCTAAAAGCCACAATAACCAGAAAAAATGTCAAAAATATCAAACCGTCATACCAACCAAATAATACTTGTTCCATCTCTGCACGTCCTCTATTTGTTATTAATTACTTATTTAGTAACCGTTCATCCCGGTATATTGGGATAAGTAAGGAAAAAGGGAAATATACTTATCGCCATGTTTTTTCCACCCTTCGTGAATCCAGCTTAAAGTCTGAAAAATTAATTAACAACCCTATATCTTTGTTAACTGCCTTTAAATATGACCTAACCTGGGCATAATATTTCTTATGGAAAGACACTGCTATCTCTTTCTCAGATTCAAATTTAATTCCTTCTTCTTTACCCCATGTAATATACCGTTTTTCTATTCTTCTGTTATCTTTTCTTTCATTTATTACACGGGGTGAAAATCTAATTTCTAATGCTTTATGATAGATACTTTCAAGAAAACCAGGTCCTAACTCTTTATTCATCCTGTTAAATAATTTTTGATAATTATATTTGACGGTTTCGTAAAAAGTACAAAAAACTGTCATTCTGAACAGCCTGTCCCGACCCGTCGGGAAGGTACGAGTGAAGAATCTCTTCTGGGTTTTCATCGGAGATTCTTCTTCGCTTCGCTCATCAGAATGACACATATGATCACTTTTTACGAAACCATCTTAGTTGATTCAGAAACATTTTAAAATAATGGCTATTCCCGGTAGGTGCGCTCTTGAAATAGATACGCTTTGTTCTTAAATTTAATGCACCAAATAGGGTTCTTTTCCTTCGATAGACCGTAATGCGAAGTTTTTTTTTACCTCTTTTGATCCATCCTCGAGTAATAAAGGGATCAGTGGTAAAATGACTCTCATCCACAGAAAAGATCTTACATGACTTACTATCAATGATTGGTTGTATATGCTCGATTAGAGATTTCAAATATCAAATTGCATTATTCCAAAACTCCAACACTCCATTCTTATTCTCCGGTGCTTGGTGCTTGTTTCAGCGTCTCCCGGTTAAACACCTGAGCCGAGAAGATGCTGATTTCGGTGGTTTTATCTTTCCAGGCATCCGGGGGCAGACCGGCTTTCCGGCAGGTATGTTCAAGGAAGGTTTCCCTGTCCCAGCCGTATTCGGTCGCTACCTGGGGTAGGAGCAGGCCTTGGTAATAGTCGCGCTTCACGATAATGCCGTGTTTACCCACTTCGATAACGGAGGGATCGGTGATTCTTTTCGGGACGGTTAGAACAGATACTTCGACTTCAATATCCTTGAGTTCTTGTGGGCTGACCGGATTAAAGCGGGGATCTCTGAGAGCGGCTGACTGCGCGACTTCGATAACTGTTTTATACAATGGATAAACCGGTAGAATATAGCCGATACAACCCCGCAGGTTGTGATGTTTTTCAATAGTCACAAAAGCGCCGCGTTTCTCTTTGCAGATTGCCGGAATATCTTGCGGTACCGGGATGGGTTTGTTTTTGACAGCGGCATGAATGACGTCTTCCGCCAGTTGAATTAAGAAGAGCTGTTCATCGCGAGTCAAATCTCTATTCTGACTTCCGGTCGTACTCATGGATGGATTCTTTTCTTTTGCTGTCGGTTCTTTATAAAACGCCGCCGAGAGATAACCGACTACTCGAGACCGGTCGCCAAAAGGCACATCGCCGCTGTTGGCGTATTTCAGTGTCTTAATATTCGTTGCTTCGTTTATCTTTGCAGCTAACATCAGTGCGATAATAGGTCCGCCGCCGCAGGCTTCGACATTCCTCGTGACAATTCCTTGATATAATTCTTCAATCGAGAAATTCTCCAGAATGTTAATAAATTTTCGGTCAATATCCCGGCACTCCTTATAATTATGAAAATGGCTGAGATCGCTGGAGGCGATAACCAGAAGATCATGGGTTTTTGCAACTTTTCCGATCTGATTACCCAGAGTTTGGATCACCTGCCAATCCATATTACCCAGCACAATAGGAACAATCGGAACATCTCCGAGCGTTTCCTGAATAAACGGCAGTTGTACTTCGAGACTGTGTTCGGCGCGTCCGGTTTGTCCGATATCATGGCCCTTAGTGGAGAGTAGGATATATTTGTTTGTAGTCACTAATTCTTTGGCGATTGCCTTATCGACGGAAAGTTTTCCGAGAGGCGTAGTGTAGGAATCGCCGGAATATATCGACGCAAAGGGAAAATAATCCACATGACATGGTGAAATTACAATAACGGCATCGTAAGACTTGCCTTTTAGTTGAGCATATCCGTAGGCAGCAACGGGTCCGCTGTAGGGATAGCCGGCATGAGGCGCGATAAGCCCAAATGGCTTTCCGGAGATCTGATCTATTTCAGGATTGGTTAAATAATTCTGAACCGTTTGTGACAGCTCCTGTGGATTTTTAGGATAAAACATTCCGGCGTTATAGGCCGGGCGATCTTTGGCGTTGCCTGCTTTTGAACATTCTATCATCATGACACTAACCCCCAAGATGATTATGAAAAGTTTAAATATAGAAAAGTCAACTTTGATGGTTTCGTAAAAAGTGATCATGTGTGTCATTCTGATGATCCTCCCGACGAGTCGGGATCGGGAGAAGAAGAATCTCCGACGAAAACCCAGAAGAGATTCTTCACTCGTACCTTCCCGACGGGTCGGGACAGGCTGTTCAGAATGACAGTATTTTGTAATTTTTACGATTCCACAATTTTTCATCGGGAATTCCTTTAACTCCAGACGCCGGGAATTGTTTTTGAACAATTCGGACATTTTCCATTTTTCAGTCTGTTTTTCAGAATATAGAATCCTTTTCGAACAATTAGTTCATGACCACAATGCGGGCAATCGGTATTTTCACCGGAATGACCGGGAACATTGCCGACATAGACATAGTTTATTCCGGCATTTCGGGCAATTTTGTAAGCATTCTCGAGCGTAGATACCGGTGTAGGAGGCAGGTTTTTCAGAAGATATTGGGGATGAAAGCGAGTGAAATGGATCGGTATGTCATTTCCCAGATTTGTGATAATCCATTTACACATTTTTTCAATTTCTGCCGGATTATCATTCAATGTCGGAATAATCAGGTTTACCATTTCCAACCAGACGCCCCGGGATTTAATTTCAACCAGCGTATCCAGAACCGGATTTAACGCGCCGGAGACAATATCTTTATAAAAGGATTTTGAAAAGGCTTTGAAATCGACTTTTATCGCATCGAGAACCTTGCAAAGATCCCGCAACGGTTCTTTGTTTATATATCCGGCAGAGATCATTACGCTTTTGACTCCCTGATCTCTTCCGTAAGCAGCCGTATCCAGAATATATTCGGTAAAAATAGTTGGTTCATTGTAAGTATAGGCAATTGTGGGCACGGAATTGTTTTTAGTCAGTTTTACCAATCCTTCAGGTGAGAGGTACTGAAAAGCGAGGTCTTCCGGTTTGGATTGTGAGAGTGTCCAGTTCTGACAAAATTTGCATTTGAGATTACAGCCGGAAGTTGAAACGGAAATTGCCGTTGTGCCAGGTAAAAAATGGAAGAGGGGCTTTTTTTCAATCGGATCGTTATTGATGGATGTCAGGCGACCATAGACCAGGGTTTTAAATTTGCCATTCTGATTTTCCCGGACACCACAATAGCCTCTGCGATTTGAAGAGACTATGCACTTTCGGGGGCATAACAGGCACTGTATCTTGCCGTTGTCAAGATTTCGGAAATAACGGGCATCCCGAATGTATGGATATTTTCGATCCTCTGCCGACAGAGGACTAAACAGCAGGGGCGATGTGGCTAATCCGACAAGAAGGTTGCCGGACATTTTGCAGAATTCCCGGCGTGTTATCATTTAAAATCTTCCTTCACCTTCACGGGTTATGATTATTCCCACTTCGCCTTCGAGAGGACATTTATTTTCACAAATCCCGCAGCCGGTGCATAAATCAGGGTTTATATAGGGGTAACTAACCATTCTCTTTTCTCGTGTTCTGGGATCAATAAACTCCTTTACTTCTAATATTATAGCTTTTTTCGGTAAGGGGCAATGCTCTTCACAAACAATGCAATCTTCATTTAACCGGTAGGGAATACAGCGGTCTTTAAGAAAAATTGCCGTACCTGTTTTAATTTCCTGTTTTTCTTCGAGATTAAGCGGCTGTATGGCTTTTGTGGGGCAGATTTGACCGCATAGATTACAATTGTATTCACAATAACCAATTCTGAATTTGGAAATTGGCGTCAGCAATCCTTCGAGACCGGTCTCTAAGAGAGACATTTGTAAACAGCCGCCGGACGTAGCACAGATACGAACACACTCTCCACAACGAATACAGCGCTCCATAAAATCATCTTCTTTTAATGCTCCGGGAGGACGAATGAGACGGTCAGTCCCGGATGGATTCAGGATATTCAGCCTGAACAGACTTGATCCAAACAGCGCGGCTGTTCCGGTACCGATAAATGATCGTCGCGTTAAATCGATGGATGACCGCATAGTTTTAGGTGATTGGAATTTATAAGTGATCGCATCTGTCGGGCAATCCTTGCAGCAATTTAAGCAGAGGATACATTCGGATTTTTCGGTTGAATAAAAATCATCCTCGATTGCATCCATCTTGCACTTTTTTTGGCAAATTGAGCAACTTGTACAGCTTTCTTCATTTACAACTCGCTGAAACGGACTGAATTTGGAAAGTAATCCGAGTAATGCGCCAAGTGGACATAAATTCCGGCACCAGAAGCGGCGGGAGATTTTGCTTAGCAATAAAATTCCCAGAATAATGAAAAAAGGGAGGAATAGCATCAGGAAACGCGGAGTCGCCACAGGGAATAGGGCGAAGGATATTTTATCCTGGATATTCAAAACCGTATCGGGGAAAATGCCGGCGTTGATGAAGCCGTTCAGAACGGTGTCGGTAAGCAGAAAAAAGAACGACATGCCCAATATCCCCAGGGAGCGCCATAATATCGGTAGCGGGTCCATATACCAGGACAGCTGAATCCCAAACAAGGCAAACAGGACTATCGTTACCAGAATAATCGTTTTTAACGAGCGATATTTTCGGAAAGAGCGGTAATTTTTATTGGCAATAATCCGATCGGAAATGTCGATTGTCGTTCCCAGCGGGCATATCCAGCCGCAGAAAGCCCTGCCGAAAACAAAAGGTGAAAATAAAACAAGCAATGCGATCAGGAAGACCGGATCGAAAAAACGACCGGCAAGCTGGGTGACTATTGCCGTCAGCGGATCCGCCCACAAAAATAGTTCCGGCGGAATCCAGGGGTGAAAGGGATAAGTCGCCTGTAATATAGTCAGGATAAATAACCCCAGAAAGGCAATCTGGGCTGTACGCCTGAACGTGATTGAGCGGTTCTTTTTCAAAATTAATATGTAAAAGTGACCGGTTTAAATTTTTCGGTATCGATTTCGCCCATTCCCACTTCGTGGGCAAGTTTCAGGTATTTCAGGGTGTTGGGATCCTTGCCGAATATTCTGGCGCTCCAGGCATCGACCAGCACCCGGTCGGTTCCGGCGATGACGGTATTCAGTTCTTCGACATCTTTGAGATTGCCGCCGGAGGGTCCGTTTCTTCTCAGGATTTTAATTGCATCGACAATCGTTAATTGCGGGACAATGACGCGATTGATATCGACAATATTTTCCGGGAAGGGGCGATGAATCCGTCCGCGGTTACCGCCGAGCAGACCCATCATATTCTTAAAACCAATAGTCACTTGTGGCAGGGAATGGTGTTTGAGGATCGGCATATTGATCAGTTTATCGACTTCAAAGACCTCCTTGTATATTGGCCAGTGCTTGATATTGGTTCCGCCGGGAATATCCGTTTCGATAAAATGAGAATCGCGGACGAAGCGCATATCGGCTCCGGCTTTTGACGCTATTTCCTGAATCTGGCAATTTTTATAACAGCGCCGGGCATCGTTACAGGTATTATCGACAATCAGTACCTTTTTTGCGCCGGCTTTATAGCATTGAGTGACGACGGCGGACACCAGCTCCGGGTTGGTAGTGGCGGCATATTCCGGACTGCGGTCCCAGCTGAGGTTGGGTTTGATAAGCACGTAATCGCCCCTGGAAACAAAGCGCGAAACGCCGCCCAGCATCTCAAAGACTTTATCTGCCATTTGAGCAGGCGAACCGTTCTTGACTATAACCAGTGATACGACTTCCTTTTCTTTAGAAAAAATGCCATGCTTAGGCATGAGTCCTACCCCGGTGATAATTGCCGATGTTTTTAAAAATGTTCGCCGATCCATTATTTACTTTACTCCGTTTTTTTACAAAATAAGACCTGCTACAATAATTTTCAAGTGATTAATGAATACTTTATCCTGCTTTATAATCCCTTGAAAATTAATTTGTAAATGTTATTAGCCGACCTTCAGTTGTAATATCAGTAAAACCAAATGCTTCTTTTTGGTAAATAAAAACATGTGTCGGGTCATTTTTATAATACCATCATAGATAAAAAAAATAGGAAAAACGAATTTTTGATAATTTTTATCATCAACATCATTGTTGTGTGTTTTATTTCTACTTCTCTATCGAGTCTAAATTGCTTGTCAACAAAAATCATGTAACAATTGTTGCATTAGTTGTTTACTATTTTGATAAAAAAATAGCGCCTATGCTACTACAAAAGGGACAATAATTTTCCATATTATTTGGCACAATTAACCTGATTTAAACTTTCGGGCTTTTTCAATTTTGGCAGCTTCTGTTTTATGTCGATGTCTTCAATTTGGGTTTGCTTTTTCGCTGTTATGAATCGCAAGCCGGGTGCGAATAATTCTTATGTAGAAACTTTAAATATTTTATCTGTTATAAACAAGTATTTTGAGTGAGCGGTAGATTGATCGGGGATAATTAGATTGGAAATCACTATGGGTTTCTACCGGTTTACCCGGGGTGCCGTAACCACCTTTTTTATCTTATACTCCAAGAATTGATGTTGCTATTACAAAAAATATGTCGAATATTCCTGATGATCTTTTTTGTTTTGTGAGTAAGTTGAAAAATAATCATTGATGGTTTCGTAAAAAGGGGAAAATATGTCATTCTTGAACGAAGTGAAGAATCTCCATAACATTGTTCGTAAAGGCATTAGAGATTCTTCGTTATCACTCAGAATGACACTCCCCAGACTTTTT
>JAGHBC010000152.1 GCA_021161185.1 Fidelibacterota bacterium | reverse complement strand
TGCAAAATAAGGATGTGTGCTGTGAATTCTGAAGGATTATCTGATAGATTTTTAGATTATGCTGCATCGATTATTATTATTGCAAAAATTAGAGACAGAATAATCTGCGATAAGTCAGGAGTTCTGGGGTTATGTTTTATCAAACCCAGGTGGTGTAAATTACATGGGTATAAAACTGTTTTAACAGTCTCTATAATTACCAGATGGATTCAGCTTCTGATGGCTTTAAAGGATTTGAGATTTCGGCATTGACGAATAATTCATCCCAAGGGTTATCCAGCGCCCCGGCATCGGCAAACCGGAAAAATCGGCGTAATCGATATTGAAAAGATTAGCGGCTTTTAGATAAAGTTCCACTTTTCCGAAATTTCGGCTTAAGTGAACATCGATGATAGTGTGGCTGGTCTGGTGCAGACGGTCTTCGTATCGAACCTGCCAGTTCTGTCGGACGCCCAATACATCGACTGGTACGACCGCTGCAACTACCTGATTTCGCAGGTTGTTCAGGAGATAAGCCGAAGTATAAGCGGCGGTGGATTTACTATTGTAAATATAGTTATAAGAGATTGAAAACCGGCGGATCACCGAATTTAAAAATGAGGATTCCGGTTTAACGCTTAACTCCGATTCGAATCCGGCGGTTTGGATTTCGGCAATGTTCAACGCTTGCCAGGGATTATTATCACCGGTTTTGACCCAGTCAATCAGGTCGCTGCCTTTACGGTAAAAGACGCCGATGGACGAGTGCAGGTTCGGGGTGTTCCAGAGCAGGTTTTGTTCGACTGTTAAGGCGTTTTCCGGTTTCAGGGCGGGGTTGCCCAAACTGACAGGGCTGGTATAAAAGAGTTCGGTGAAGGTCGGAACCCGGAAGGCTTTGCCCAGGGAAGCGGTCCAACGGAGTTGGTCGGTTAGTCTGTAGCCGACGTCGATACCGGGCGATAGATTCCAGCCCCAATCGGAATAGTAATAGGCTGCCGCGCCGATCATCACATCGAGTTTACTCGAAAAATTGAAGCGAGCCTCATAGAAAACGCCGCCGCGTTGCCGCCGGTGGTCGCCCAGATTGTTGCTTTTGATATCATCCTGCCCCAGTTCCACGCCAATGTTGTGGACAAATCGCTTCATTTGGATTGTGGTCTGGGCATCGGCCTGAATGACATTAGTGCGGTGCGTGTTTTCGTACCATTCCGGGTGCTCAAAATTCAAAAGATAATGATCGTTATGCCGGCGCCAGCTTAGCCCGGTGGAAATTTGCCCCCAATCCCGGTGAAGTACCGCCCGGCTATTGACAAACAGGGTTTTGGTATCTTCCCGCTGATTGGGGAAACTGAGTGAATAAAATCCGTTAGCCCCGAAATCTTTTACTGTATAACCACTGCTGAGGCTAAAATCACCTGTGCCCGTTTTCAGGGTGCTTTTATAAAACAGGTTGAGATTGTCGAAATCGGTATTGTGCCGGTAACCGTCGGAGTGTTTTTTATTAATGGACAACTGGTTGGTGATATTCTTTACCGGAAGCGACAGGGTGGCGGATCCTTCATAAAGGCTGTGGCTGCCGCCGGATATTTGGATACGGGTTTCCGGGATGAGGATTTTCCTGGTGATAATGTTTATGACGCCGCCGAAAGCGTTCGGACCGTAGAGTTTCGAGCCGCCGCCCCGTAGGATTTCGATCTGCTCGATGTCATTCAGGCTAACCGGCAGGTTCATATTATGATGAGCCGTCTGAGGATCGCTGAGTTTCACGCCGTCGATTAAAATCAGGGTCTGCTCAAAACCGGCGCCCCGAATACTGATGTCCGATTGAACGCCTAAAGGACCGCGGGACTGAACGTCAATCCCCGCAGCGTTTTCCAACAAATCTTCCACACTCTGAGCGCCGGAGGCTGAAATCATCTCCCGATTCAGGACGGTTAACGCTCTCATGGTATTTGACAGCGCCGTAGGGATCCGGCTGGACGTGACCACTACCGGGTCGAAATCATAGACCGAATATTGAGCATTTATTCGGTTAACGGAAAGCAGGATTGTGAGAAATAATAAGTATTTGTTCGTTATCTTATTCATTTAAAATCTCCATTTTTCAGATACGGCGCGCAAAATTAACAGCTTTTGAAAGATTAAAAAATAACTTTTCCCGGGCAGGCATTTCTTGCCCTTGGAAGGATAAAGTCTTAGATTTTCAAGGTTGTTATTTGGATGAATTTAAATGCAAAACAGAGAAAGTATCCTATGACAGATAAAGCTAAAACCGGCGATGTAATATTAGTTGAAAAATTAGTTCAGGCCCGTGAACAACTGAATACCGAACTTGGTAAAGTCATAATTGGACAGAAGGAAATCATTGCTCAGTTGCTCATCTCGTTGCTTTGCCAGGGGCACTGTCTGCTGATTGGAGTGCCCGGACTGGCGAAGACTCTTCTGATCAGGACTCTGGCGCAAGTGCTGGATCTGAACTTCAAGCGTATTCAATTTACACCGGACTTGATGCCTTCGGATATTACCGGAACGGAAGTCATTGAAGAAGATAAAAACACCGGCAAACGGAAATTCCGTTTTTTCAAAGGACCGATTTTCGGCAATATTATTCTGGCCGATGAGATTAATCGAACACCGCCCAAAACCCAGGCGGCTCTTTTAGAAGCTATGCAGGAACATCGTATTACCACCGCAGGAAAAACTTACGTACTCGAAGAACCGTTTTTTGTATTGGCAACTCAGAATCCGATCGAACAGGAAGGTACCTACCCTCTACCCGAGGCTCAGCTGGATCGTTTTATGTTCAGTCTGAAAGTGGAGTACCCGAATTTTAATGAAGAGATGGATGTTGTAAAATCAACTACCTATGATATCAATGTATTATTGGACAAGATCATAAAACGAGCGGATATTATCACTTTTCAGCACCTGGTAAAAAGAGTTCCGGTTGCGGATAATGTGATTGAATTTGCGGTGAAGCTGGCAACGTCCACCCGCCCAAAACAGTCTAATACCCCGGAATTCATTAATAATTGGGTCGAGTGGGGCGCCGGTCCGCGGGCTTCTCAATATCTGATTCTGGCAGCAAAAACCAATGCCATCCTGAATGGTCGCCCGACCCCGAACATTGACGATGTGATTAGCATTGCCAAACCGGTATTGCGGCATCGCGTCATTCCGAATTTCAATGCGGAATCGGAAGGGATTAATACCGATATGATTACCGAAAAATTAATTGAACATTTGGCTTAAAACCCGGCATGATTAATCCTGATATCGACAAAAGGAAATATCTCGATCCGGAAACCATTGCTCGGCTGGACAACATGGCGCTGCGGGCCCGATTGGTGGTGGAAGGGTTTATACTCGGGTTGCATAAGAGTCCCTACCATGGCTTTTCGGTGGAATTTGCGGAACATCGACCCTATATAGCGGGCGATGAAATTAAGCATATCGACTGGAAACTTTACGGTAAAACAGACCGCTTCTATATCAAGCAGTTCGAAGAAGAGACCAATCTGAAATCCTACATCCTCCTGGATAAGAGCGGATCGATGAAATACGCTTCGGGCAAAATCAGTAAATTGACCTACGGCTCCTATCTCGCGGCAGCTCTGGCCTATCTGATGCTAAAGCAGCAGGATGCCGTCAGCTTAACTCTTTTTGACAATCAGGTTCGCAACTATTTGCCACCCTTAGCCCGGAAAAGTCATTTGAATCTTGTTCTGGGCGCTCTTGAACAAATTGAGGCGGGCGAAGAGACCCGGATTGCACCGCTATTGCATGAGTTGGCTGAAAAATTAAAAAAACGCGGTCTGATCATACTGATTTCCGATCTCCTCGATGAACCTGATGAAGTTATTAATGCCCTGAAACATTTCCGGCATAAACGCCATGAAGTGTTGCTGTTTCATATCCTTGACCGGCAGGAATTGGAATTTAACTTTGACCGCCAAACCCGGTTTATCGATCTCGAAAGCAAACAGCAGCTCAGCACCGAACCCCGGCATATTCAGGAAGCCTATCGAATATTAGTACAACAATTTATTGCCCGGTATAAAAACCAATGCCGGGCTCATAAGATTGATTATGTGCAAATAACGACCGATCACAGTCTGGACCTGGCGCTAACGCAATATCTAAGCCGGCGGGCCCGGATTGGCTAAATAGGGCATCCTGAAAAAGTCATTACTCACCAACAAGCGATACTACAGCCGGCTTATAGTTTGAGAAACTCAGTTTTATTACAAATTTTAGAGCAATTTTTCACCCAATAAAAAAGAGACAATAAAAGCCGCCCCGCCTGAATAACGTAGTCGAACAGGTTCTCACTCGTTACTTCTGTTTTGGTCATTAACTTCTACCTGTGCCGATGGCACGGCAGACAGGTTTCCTAATCCGTAGCGGGGCTTTGCCGTTAATGATTTCAAGCTTTTCCAATTCCTTGCGACTCAACAATTCCGGCTGATCCTCTAACACCGCTAACATATTTTCAATATGAGATAAATTCCTTCGCCTGTCCGAAAGTCAGGCGGGCAAATATTACAACTGCTGCCTAATACCAAGACGCATTAAACCACTTGCCAAAGGCATCCCTTGCGGGAGAAGTGGTTATTTGATATAAAGAATTATTTTATCACCATAATCCCGATTTCTCGGGATGGTGTTGTCTCAACCGCGACATTATCAAGATGTTAAAATATCACCTGAATACTATTACATTTCGGTTATTAATCGTTAAAAGGACATGTTATCGACAAACATTTCCATAAACCGCTCATCGCCGGCAAGCGGTACATGGACGCTCTTTTCAATAATGAGCCGATAGTCTGAAAAACCGAGTAACGCCATTTTAGCCCCTCGTAGCGCTGTATTCCCTGCCTGTATTATCTTTTGATGATCGAAATCAAGCAATCCGATTTTCATCGCGTTCCCAACATCGATATAATTGCCAAAAGCACCAGCGATAAAAACCTTTCCAATATCTGCTTTTGAAATTCCCAGACGCCGGACTAAAATATCAAATCCGGCGGCGATCGCTCCTTTGGCTAATTGCAATTCCCGAATATCCTGTTGTGTAATTTTCACGGGATCACCGATTGTAATCACCGAGTCCGGGTGTTTAATTCGCCCGGTTCCATCGATTAATCCCAAATCGAGGCTGATCGCAACGGCGTCAACCAGACCGCTGCCGCAGATTCCCTGCGGACTACCGCCGCCGATAACATGATTGATCATTTGTCCGTTTTCCAGTTTTACTCTTGATATGGCTCCCGTCGCGGCACGCATTCCCATAGAAATTTTAGCGCCTTCAAAAGCCGAACCGGCGGCGGTCGAGGCACAAAGGATCCTATTCCGGTTCCCTACTACCACTTCGCCGTTTGTCCCGAGGTCAACCAGCGCCATCAATTCAGCGCTCTCATGGAGTCCGGCTGCAACAATTCCGGCAAGCACATCGCTTCCTACAAATCCACCTAGGCAGGGTAAAAATACCACCGTCGGGTTTCCGGGAAGTTGCCAGCCAATATCTTCGGAATCCCGGTTAAATTCGCCGTCATTCTCCGGCTCAAAAGGCACTCCGGACAACGGGGTAACATCTATTCCGCAAAAAAGATGGTGCATTGCCGTATTGCCGACAATTACAACTTTATCAATCTGCGGATTAGCCGGAATCATATCCGCTATCAATCCCTGAATCATGGATAACAATTGAACCCGGATCAAGCGCTGAAGACGCTGAGATCCGCTATCCGCCAAGGCATATTGGATCCGGCTCATAATATCGGCACCATACTTCGCCTGAGGATTCAGTGCCGTCCTGACTCCCACCACGTTCCCGGTGCGTAAATCGACCATCTGAGCCGCCAGAGTCGTGGTTCCCAGATCAACCGCCACACCATAGCCTTCCCTGCCGGAACTTTTTAATAAATAATCATCTGACAGGATGCTCATTTTCCACTGGGCAAGTTCAAGCGTAACCGGTTCTTTAATAATGCACTGACAGGCTAAACGCCAACCCTTAGATAGCTCTTCCTGAGAAAAACATCTCCTCTGAATGTCATTAATTGGCAAATCACCGTCAATAATGCGTACCTTGCACTTTCCGCAGCTGCCGTCGCCGCCGCAGGGGAATTCGACGCCATAGTCAAACAACACATCCTGCAACGCAGTATGTTTTTTCACCCGGATTATTTTACCGAGAGGTTCAAGTTTGATATCAATCATAATTATGAGAAATCCTGTTTTATAAAGTTAACTGATTTTTTACTAAAATCAATACAATGGTTTTTCATTGAAGAAAATGCTGTTAAATTAGCCACGATGAAAAAACCGGAGTCAATGATGCAAGGATATGTACAGGTTTACACCGGCGACGGCAAAGGCAAAACAACTGCGGCGCTCGGACTTGCCCTACGAGCAATCGGCGCCGGGCTGAAAGTCTTTATCGGTCAATTTGCCAAAGGACAGCTCTATAGCGAGATAAAAGCAATTCGGCAATATCTGCCGGGGATCGAGATCAAACAATACGGGCGAAAATGTTTTATATATTCCCGGCCGGAGCCCGAAGATATCCGCCTGGCTCAGGAGGGTTTGGCGGAAGTCAGAACGTTTATAAATTCAGGAAAATACGATCTTGTAATCCTCGATGAAGCCAATATCGCCGTGTATTTTAAGCTGTTTTCCATTGAAGAATTACTGGAAATAGTTCGTTCCAAACCGGAAAATGTCGAATTGATCATCACTGGGCGCAAGGCCCACCCCGATCTGATCAAAGCTGCCGATCTGGTAACTGAAATGCTGGAGATTAAACATTACTATAACCAGGGCGTATCTGCGCGCGAAGGAATCGAATCATGAAAATATCAAAAAACCAACCAACGGTCGCTTTCCAGGGAACTCATTACGCCTTCAGTGAAATCGCCGCCAGAAAATACTTCGGTCAGGAAATTGAGACCTTGCCCTGTCGGCAGTTCCGGGATGTTTTTACGGCAGTTGAAAGCGGAAAAAGCGATTTTGGGATTATCCCCATCGAAAATTCTCTTACCGGCAGTATCTATCAAAACCTGGATCTACTCCTGGAGTCAACAGTTTCCATCGCCGGTGAAACATCGATCCGCGTTGAGCAACATCTGATTACCTGTCCCGGCATAAGTCTCAAAGATATTCGGGTCGTCTATTCCCACCCCCAGGCGCTGCAGCAATGTCGGGAATTTCTGAGTTCACTGAAAAATGTTGAAATCATCGCCAGCTATGATACCGCTGGTAGCGTGAAAGATATTCGCGATAGACAGATGCTGCAAGCCGCCGCAATTGCGAGTCGGCAAGCCGCCAATGATTACGGCATGGAAATTATCAGAGAAGAGATCGAGGATATCCCGGAAAACTATACTCGTTTCTATATAATTTCCAAAGATGCTCTAACACTTAATAATGCCGATAAAACATCCATAATCTTTTCCATCAAGAATCTTCCCGGAGCCCTGTTCAAAAGTCTGAGCGTGTTTGCACTCAGGGATATTGATCTTCTGAAAATTGAATCCCGTCCTCTGCGGGGAAGACCATGGGAATATTTTTTCTATCTGGATTTCGCGGGAAATATAGAAAAAGAACGCTGCCGTAATGCCATCCGGCATCTCGAAGAAATCACAGATTTCCTGAAGGTCCTCGGCTCCTATAAATCAGCAGATAAGCACTAAAAATGGTTCTGTTGCATCCGGTTACATTCTTTCCGGTGCGGTAATGCCCAGTAAATTTAAGCCGTTGGCAAGTACTATTTTAACGGCTGTAACAAGCGCCAACCGTGTTCTCGACAATAAAAAATCATCTGTAATAACCCGGTGAACAGTATAAAATTTATGAAAAGCCGTTGCCAGTTTCTGGAGATAAGTCGTCAAAATCTGGGGCTCGAGAGCTTGTCCGCAGAGAATACCGACTTCTCTAAATTCACTTATTACATTCAGCAGCGCTATCGTTTCGTTTTCTCTTAATAGTGATAAATCAACATCCCCATCCAAAGTCAAGCCTTTAACTTTGGCGTTCCTCAAGATACTGGCGATCCGGGCATGGGCATATTGCAGATAATATACCGGATTCTCGTCACCCTCGGTCTTGGCGAGATTGAGATCGAAATTCAGGTGGCTTTTCATGCCCCGCATGATGTAAAAGTAGCGGACAACATCTTTACCCACCTCATCCATTAATTCGCTCAATGTCACATAATTCGCCTTGCGGGTAGACATCTTAACCTTCTCGCCACCCCGGGTCAATGTCACAAATTGATGAATCAATACCTTGATATTATCCGTGCTATAGCCCAAAGCCTGCAACCCCGCCAATACATCGGGAACAGTCGCATGATGATCCGCCCCAAAAATATCAACAATCAGATCATATCCCCGTTTAAATTTGGTTTCGTGATAGGCAATATCAGGCAGACGATAAGTCGCTTCATCTACAACGCTTTTCCAGAGTACCCGGTCTTCCGTGGCGCCGTACTCACCCGCTTTAAACCAGATCGCACCGTCTTTTTCGTAAGTTGCGTTTATAGCTTTAAAACGCTCGAGAACATCTTCAATCAAGCCGTCGTCGTACAGACTTTTTTCATTATAATATCTGTCGAAAACAATGTCGAGATCGCCAAGCGTTTTCTTAATATCTTCAAAAACCGCCATCTCTGCCGATTCCTTAAAAATATTATTCTCCGGATCATCTTTCAATTGGTCGCCGTATTTCTCTTTAATATCACGGGCAACGTCAATAATATATTCGCCCTGATAATGATCGTCGGGGAAAACATCATCAAAACCCAGCAGCTGACGGTAACGGATATAGGTTGAGTAACCGAGAATCCGCATTTGGCGCCCGGCGTCATTATAATAGTATTCCCGGTCTACATCATAACCGTTCCATTCCAGAATACGGGCGACCGTATCCCCAAGCACAGCCTGTCTGCCATGCCCAACCGTCAGCGGACCGGTGGGATTGGCGCTGACGAATTCAACCTGCGCTTTGGCGCCCTTGCCAATATTGGAACTGCCAAAACGATCACCATCTTTCAACACCTCGCTGACAATTTTTTGAAATGCCGCAGGCGCTATAAAAAAATTAATAAAACCCGGCGTTATGGCTTCTACTTTGTCAATTATTTCAGCATTTTTATCAATTGAGTAAACCAGATCTTCGGCAATTTTCAGCGGCGACCGGCACAGTTTTTTTGCCAGCAGCATAGCTATATTGGACGTATAATGTCCGTATTCCGGCCGGCGTGACCGCTCGATAAATATTTCATCCTCAAACTGAATGTTCAAGGCTATCAGAGCATTTTTCAATATTTTTTGTAATTTTTCAACCATTATTCTCTCTCTTTAAACTCGCCGTAATTTACACGGATGACAGCATTCCCGCAATGAAAGAAGACACCCTTTCACATTGACCGATTTTTTTATGTTGATGTTTGACAGATGAGATGGAAGACTACTTTTTCACTTTAGTTATATTTTTGTCCGGAATATCTATTCGTTCCACCGGAGCGTCCGCCCAGAGCCGTTCGATATTATAATATTCCCGTGTGTCTTTTTGGAAAACATGAACTACAAAATCGACATAATCCATCAACACCCATTGAAGATGTTGATATCCTTCAATGTGCCAGGGTTTGATTTCGTGTTTCAGCGCTCTGCGGATTTCATCGGCAATAGCTTTGACGTGGGCATCTACTTCGCCGGTGCAAATCACAAAGTAATCAGTCACGGAAGTCAGGTCTTTTAAGGTCAAAATTATAACATCGGTGGCTTTTTTATTGTGGGCGGCTTCAGCCGCTTTTTTAACGAGATTGTATATGTCCGTTTGAGGTTTCGTCAATTTTTTATCTGTCATCTCAATTAATAAATTTCCCGGATATCTAATACTCTGCTGTAAACAGGCAACCGGCTATAATCCTTCCCAATAATTAATGTTAAATCAACGTGCAAAGACAGATCGATGCTCTTCGTCACACACTGAGGATGAAGTTGAAGAACCTCATTGACTTCGTTAACCTTATCGGGCGCTTCAACCCGTTCAATTAATTGGGTATAATCATAAGTCATCCGGTCGGCATTTCCGGTGTAAATAACATCAAAACCTTCTGAGCGCAGCAAATTAGTGAATTTCTGGGCAATACCCGGGGCTCCGCAGCCGTTCAACACTTCAACCACGATGCGCTGATAAGGAATATTGCCGGGAACGACTTCATTAACCTGGCTTAACACGACTTTATCGGGATTTTGAACAAGTCGCTTTCCCATGGAGAAAATAAAGCCGACAATGACAATCGATAGAGAAAAAATCGCCAGATTCAAAAGCCACTTTTGAATATCCGGATTATATACTTTAACTTTTTTTTGTTTTTTGTATTTTGAATGTTTTACAATAGTTTTTGTCACATGCCCGCCAATTAATAGGGAAAAGAAGAGTAACCATAGGGATAAAAGCCGCTTCGGTAATAATAGGGCGACTTATCAAATCGTATTTTGAATATTACATTCTCTTTAGGACGATATGTCAGATCGGCTCCGTATGTCAGATTATCCATTAAATTTGTATGATTTGTCATCATACCCATATTCAAAGGATCATGAACAAACCCAATACGAGCATTGAGCAAAAGTTTATCGGAAAAAATATATGACATGGAATTTTGATAAACTCCCATCGAAGCCGAGTTGCCCCCCCAGCTGGAAAAGGACAACGAATAGGATTGATTCATAAAAAACCGGTTCGGATCAATAAAATTTATTCCCAGATTGGTAGATTTGACACCGGGAATCCGGATTGCATCTTCCATCGCAATAGGCTTTGGCAGTTGACTTTTTAATTGCGCCGGCAGACTTACCGACAAGCAGCCTAAATTGAATATAACGAAAAGCCGCGTTAATTTTTTCATCATTTAATCACCTTTGCCTTGGTCTTTAAAATCACTCTTCATTTTAACGGATTTAAGTGAGTTTGTCAAGTCTATTATAGCACTTTTTCAATGACAATCCAAGCCCATCTTTCCGGTAAAATGTTAAAAAACTGTTATTCCTGTAACTTTACAGACGGTGAAATGTTCCAATATTACAGCCTGTTACCACTCTAAATCAATAAGATCCACATTATCAATCAGACGGGTCTTCCCAAACCATACCGCCACTGCAACAAAAGTTCCGGGCTCAATTGTTTTTACCGGTTCCAGATTTTTTTCATTAACAATTTCAATATATTCGATCCGGGCTAAAGGCGCCGTTTCTATCTGTTGGCGAATTGAGCGCTCTACACTTTCGGCATCCAATTCTCCCCGCTGAACCATTTCAATCGCTTTTTGCAACGCCCGGTAAATTATTGGCGCCTGTTTGCGCTCCTTGGAATTTAAATAGGTATTGCGGGAACTCATTGCCAATCCATCAGCTTCACGGATAATCGGCGCCACGATGATTTCAACCGGGAAATTTAAATCCGCGACCATTTTTTTAATGATAATTGCCTGCTGGGCATCTTTCCGCCCGAATACCGCTATATCGGGCTGAACTATATTGAAGAGTTTAGCGACGACAGTCGTAACACCGCGAAAATGGATTGGTCTTGATTCTCCGCATAACACACCGGACAATTTTTCAGTCACAACATAAGTAAGAAAAGGGTCGGGATACATTTCCCGAGTATCGGGATAAAAAATAATATCCGCACCACGCTCCTTTGCCAGGCGTTCATCCCGCTCAAAGTCACGAGGATACTTTGCCAAATCTTCGTTAGGCCCAAACTGGGTCGGATTTACAAAGAGGCTGACGACAACTATATCGCAATTTTTCCGCGCCACATCTATCAGGGACAAATGTCCTTCGTGAAAATATCCCATGGTCGGCACAAGCCCTATCGTTTTCCCTACACTACGAAGCAGGGCAAGTTCTTTTCTAATATCATAAATCGTGTTATAAACTTTCAAATGCTTTTTTTCCATATTAAAATTTGATGGTCTCGTAAAAAGTACAAATCAGGTCATCCTGAACAGCCTGTCCCGACCCGTCGGGAAGGTACGAATGAAGAATCTTAGCCAATTATCGACGAGATTCTTCCCCGACGAGTCGGGGCTGCCTCAGAATACGATGACAGCTTCGGGTCTTTTGGTGAAACCATCATGTTTTACTTTAAAAAAAAGTGTTGCCATTATTCTACCTTATTCTTCTGTTAATAACTTTCTCTTTCCGAAGGGAATCTTCCTTCACAAACATCCTTACAATATTCCGATACAGATTTACGCACATCGTCAGCCAGCTTTGCATACCGGCGCACAAATTTCAAATCTATCTTATCGTACAATCCCAGTAAATCGTAAGAGACAAGGATCTGACCGTCACAGTCCGGACCCGCTCCAATTCCGATTGTCGGTATCTTCAGGGATTCCGAAACTTCTTTTGCCAGTAGAGACGGGACTTTTTCCAATACAATTGAAAATGCGCCGGCATCCTGAAGCGCCAAGGCATCCTGTTTAATCCGGGCGGCTTCTTTTTCATCTTTCCCGCGAATTTTGTAGCCCCCGAATTCATGAACGCTCTGCGGTGTAAAACCGAGATGTCCCATCACCGGAATACCAATATCCACCATCCGGCGAACTGTTGTACAGATATGTTCGCCGCCTTCCACCTTCACCGCTTCGGCGCCGCCCTCTTTCATAAACCGACCGGCATTATGCAGGGCTTGCTCGACGGTTTCCTGGTAAGACATAAACGGCATGTCGGCAACCAGCAACGCTCGTTTAACGCCTCTTTTGACTGAGCGGGTATGATAAATCAGCTCTTCAACCGTTACAGGCAAGGTCGTTTCATATCCGGCACAGACATTCCCGCAAGAATCGCCAACCAGGATCAGATCCACGCCGGCTTCATCAATTAAATACCCAAAAGTGTAATCATAGGCTGTTAACGCCGTAATCTTAACTCCTTCGGACTTTCTCCTTAAAATCGTTGAAACTCTGATTTTATTATCCATTTTCCATCTCTAATTTCATGTTAATTTATTAATACTTTGTAACAATTCAGGTATGCCACAAAGCCACGAAGGCACTAAGATTATAAAATAAATCTTTTGATACCATCTTTGATGAGTGACACATTAAAGTTGATTAAAAAGCCAAGACGTTTATTAGTTAATTTTAAATGGCTTAAGATTTGTGCAACCCAAACAGAATTCACCCCGTGAAATAACACCAACAAGAGATTTTGCTGTACTATATGACCTAAATATTTCACGGGGTGAATCTCATCAACAGCTTTAATTTCACAAATCACAAGGTCTTCAACTAAAACATCCAAACGTAGCCCTTCATCAAAAACTATCCCGTCATATACAATTGGAATATCAATCTGTCTTTGATACTTTAATCCTCGTTTAGATAATTCATGACAAAAACATATCTCATAAATTTTTTCAAGTAACCCTGGGCCTAATTTCTTATGCACAGTAAAAGCAGCCTGTCTGCGTGCATTCTTTACGCACAGGCAGGCATCCACAATCTTTTTAGCTATAGACTCTTCAATTCCCGACAACGGTTTAAAATTCATTCTTTTCCTTTGTGTCTTGGTGGCTGAATAGTTACAATACTTTTTTTAATAATTCCACCCAATACGAGCCGGTCACCCTGATATAGCACGCCTGACTGCCCGGGAGTGACTGCCCGCTGGCGTTCTTCAAATCGAACCTGCAAGCGATCCGGATCTATCTCCTCAACATGGCAGCGAACACCCTTATGATTATAGCGTATTTTAATAACACCGTCGGTTTCCGCCTGCGGATTTTCACTGACCCAATTCACACCCTCCAGGACCATCCCATCGCTAAACAGACTATCATTGCCGGATATAATCACCTGGTTCTTATCGGCAATGATCTGCTTGACATACTTTCGTTCACTGAATCCCCTTTTAAATCCCTTGCGTTGTCCAATCGTAAAATTATAAAACCCATCGTGATAACCCAGAAATTGCCCCTGTTCATCCAGTAATTCACCACGAGAAATAGCGGCTACTTTTCCCGGAACATAGCGATTGAGAAAACCACGATAATCGTTATTGGACAAAAAACAGACATCCTGGCTCTCTTTCTGTTCACTCAAGGAAAGCCCTAATTCATCTGCCAGTTTTTTAACCTCGGATTTGTTTAATGTTCCTAATGGAAATTTGGTTTTACTCAGCATTTCCTGAGAAAGTTGCCATAATACATAGGACTGATCCTTTTGGGGATCTAATCCCGTATGGATTTCGTATCTTGCGCTGTTTTTATTCTTTACAATTCTCACATAATGTCCGGTAGCAACATAAGCGGCTTGCAGCTCTTCCGCTATCTGAAGTAAATATCGCCATTTGATCACACGATTACAAAATACACACGGATTAGGTGTTATTCCGGCAAAGTATTCTTCAATAAATTGATGCACAACGGTCTCTTCAAATTCTTTTTCAATATCAACCGTCCGGTGATCAATTCCCAGTTGACGGGATATTTTTTCGGCTCTGTGAATAATTGCATCAATATGATCGGCACCTTCATGACACCACAATTTAAAAGTAACCCCGATTGGATTATATCCATCTTTCTTAAGGAGGTAAGCGGCAACCGAGCTGTCCACACCGCCGCTCATGGCGATGATAACCGTGTCCTTGTCCAACGTGTTATTCATTGTTTTTCCTGTTTGCCAACCAGGTATTTAAAAAATCTTCATGCACTCTAAAAACCAGATCGGGACGATTTTCAATTGAAAAATAAACGGCTTCGCTGACATCGTCACCGGGAATAATTTTTAACTTTTCATCAATCTGAAGCGTAAAGCCGATTATCAAAACATCTCCATAATAACCGTTTAAATGGCTCCCAACATCCAATAATCGGGGGTTTTGAATATCAATTCCAAGCTCCTCTTTCAATTCCCGAACTGCTGCTTCCTGTGGGGTTTCACCGACTTCAATAAAACCGCCGGGTAAACACCATTCCCCGATTCCCGGCTCGACACTTCGGCGCACCAGCAACAATTCTCCCGGCTGATTTGCCACCACAACCGCCACCGAAGGAATCGGGTTTTCATAAAGAGGCAACTGACATTTTTTGCAAAAATCACGCAATTTTCCGTCAATTTGTTTGCCAATAGTCCGGGTTCCACAATGATAACAATAGCGATATTTCATGATTTTAATTTACCGAATATTGAAGTATATTGAAAACAAAACAAGTCTTTCGTAACTTCCCGGGCAACATTGACAATAAAACAAGGTGATTATGAACAGTTCTGTACTTGTAGTCGGCTCGGTAGCGTTTGACGATGTGAAAACCCCTTTTGAAGAACGGAAGAATTCTCTCGGCGGTAGCGCGATCTTTTTTTCCGTGGCGGCGTCTCATTTTACTCGCGTGAATCTGGTTGGCGTCGCCGGAAATGACTATCCTCATGATGCCATCAAGATGTTGAGGGATCATAATATTGACACGCAGGGTTTGAAAATTACCGCCGGCAAGACCTTTCGCTGGGGCGGAACATATCACGACGATATCAATATCCGTGATACGCGCTATACCCACCTAAATGTATTTGCGGATTTCAAGCCGATTATCCCCGAAGAATACCGGCAATCACCTTTTTTATTTCTCGGAAATATTCAACCATCCCTGCAGTTAGATGTTTTAGACCAGCTTGAAAATCCAAGATTTACGGCGCTGGATACAATGAACTTGTGGATTGAAACAACCCGCCCTGACCTCATAAAGGTAATTTCCCGCGTGGATCTGTTGCTAATCAATGATAGTGAATTAAATCTTTTAACCGGTGAATTGGGTTTACTAAAAGGATTGGAAAAAGTTCATGAGATGGGTCCAAAATATGTCGTCATCAAAAAAGGCGAACACGGCGCTTATTTGAGCTATATGAACTCTCTGTTTTTCGTACCGGCCTATCCGGTCTATCAACCAAGCGACCCTACCGGAGCCGGGGACAGCTTTGCCGGCGGTTTTCTCGGATATCTTGCCGGTTGTGACAATATAAATTTCAGAGTCATGAAAAAAGCTATCGTGTACGGCAGCGCTATGGGCGCCTTTGCGGTAGAACACTTCAGTGTTGACGGTCTGGTAAATCTGGATCGAAATAAGATCAACGCCCGGTTTAGCGCTTTACGCCAAATGGTTTTACTTTAATTAAAGATTTTAGCATAAAATGATTCAACCGATTTTTTGGGAAAATGATACTTTGTGGATTGTCGACCAAACACTCCTGCCGGCTGAATATAAAAAAATCGAAATCCACGATCACAACGAAATGGCGGATGCTATTAAACGCCTGTCAATTCGCGGAGCTCCGGCTATAGGGATCGCCGCCGCTTTCGGGCTCGTATTGGGTCTAAAACCTTTTACAAATGCTTCGAAGGATTTGTTTCTTTCGAAACTCGCCGAAATCTCCGATATACTCCGGAACACCCGTCCTACAGCTGTCAATCTATCCTGGACGCTGCAACGGATGAAAAACCTGGCGCAATCTCTCACGGACGCGCCGGTTCCGATGATCTGGAAACGTTTGTTAAACGAGGCACAACAAATTCATCAGGAAGATATTGACATGTGTCTCCGGATCGCGCAAAACGGTCAATCGCTTATTCCACAAAATGCCGGAATTCTGACTCATTGTAATACCGGCGGACTCGCTACCGGCGGATTGGGCACAGCGCTGGGAATCATTATCACAGCCCATAAGTCCGGTAAGAATATCCATGTTTTCGTTGATGAAACCCGCCCTTTATTGCAGGGCGCCCGGCTTACCGCATGGGAGTTAATACAGGAGAATATTCCCTTCACTCTCATCAGTGATAACATGGCAGCCTATATCATGTCATCCGGGAAAACGGATGCCGTGATTGTCGGAGCCGATCGAATTGCCGCTAACGGCGACACTGCCAATAAAATCGGCACTTACGGACTGGCAGTTCTGGCAAAATATCATCACGTCCCGTTTTACATCGCGGCGCCCTCTTCAACAATCGATCCACTGATTTCCAGCGGCAAAGAGATTGTCATTGAAGAACGCTCCGACGCGGAAGTCCGTGAGATATTCGGTGTAAAGATAGCGCCGGAAGATTGCCCCGCAATTTCACCGGCTTTTGATGTGACCCCAAATTCACTCATTACCGCAATTATTACCGAACAACAGATTTTTCGCCCGCCCTATTATTTCAAATAACGGAAGGAAATACAGACTTATTACATAAAAAATGAATTAGTAGTTTTAATAATTACGGCAGTATCGCTAGGTTTCTTGCACACCCTGTTTAGCTCCGATCATTACGTACCATTCGTAGTGATGGCTAAAGCGCGAAAATGGTCGCTTGTTAAGACGGGTTGGATCACATTGCTGTGCGGATTAGGTCACATCCTAAGTTCGGTTTTAATAGGACTGACGGGCATTGTTTTGGAATTAACTGTTTCGAAATTAAAAGTAATAGAATCCTTCCGGGGTGGATTGTGTACTATTAGTAACGGGTATTTTGGGCAGCGTTACTATCATCACAATGTTATCTATAGTCATAATCTCTTCCTGGGGTATAAATTTGTTACCTCTCAGAAATCTGGAGCGTTTTACTCATGCCCTGGCCGGCAGCGCCGTATTGCTATGTGGTATGACAATTATTTTTTTAGGCTTATAGTTAATATCCTCTTAACTACGCGACTAAGATTAAGTACCAACCCGGTGAATCATGGTAAATCTTATGTATAAAGATTCAATATCGGCCTGAGTTTGCCGATTTCCGGCAATATCTTTTTCTTGGTATGTCATGATTTCTGTGATAAATTTAGATGTTAATTAAAGAACTTATGGGAGTTATCAAATGAAACGTAAAACATTAATCCTGGTCTTGTCAGTCTTTGTGGCATGTCCATTTTTCATGAATTCATGCCAAAGTCCTGAAGTAACATCGGCAAAGGTTTATTTTCAGCAGAATAATCTTGATGATGCCGAAGAACAACTATTGATTGCTTTGCAAAAAGAGCCCCTGAACCCCGAGGTTCCGTTCCTCCTTGCTACCGGTGTATATATCCCTAAAAAAGAATGGCTCAAAGCCAGAGATCAGCTGCTAAAAGTAAAAGAAATTGATCCAACCTACACTAATCCCATGACGAAAACCAACGCCGATGAACAGTTGAAGCGGTTATGGGGTGAAATTCACACCCAGGGCGCCAATAAATTCAACGCCGCATTAAAAGCAATTCTACCTTCCGAAAAAGACTCTTTGCTAAAAGCGGCAGTCCAAAATTTTAAGATGGCTATTGATATTCGACCGGAAGAGATCATCTCTTATAATGGTATAGTTAAATGTTACTACATTCTCAATGACACCTTAAATATCGTCAATTGGGCTGAAATTATGATGGACAACGGACTTTTCGATCAGGATGTTTACACTTATTATATCCAAATCTTATGGGCCCAAGATCAGAAAGATGAAGCTATCGGCAAACTCAATCAAATTCTTACAGATCATGCCGATGCCATGAAACTGCAGGACCTACGTGTTTTATATCTGGCTCAGCTGAAACGTTATGATGAAGCCAAGGAAATTGCCAAAAAACTAATCCAGGACAATCCCGACAATATCGACTTGAAATATCTACTGGCCCAGGTTCACATGCTTACCGGCGATTTTGAATCCGCTCAATACATTTTTAAACAAGTTCTTATCGAAAACCCTGATGATATCGAAGTCATGGTTCAAGCAGGTGAAGCCGCATTCCAGGCTAAGGATTGGATTTCTGCCGAAGATTTTGCCCGCCGGGTTATTGAACTGGATCCCGAAAATATTCACGGTTATACTTTGCTCTGGAAGTCCCTCTATAATCAGGGCAACAAAGAGGAAGCCGAAAAATATCGTCAAATAGAAAAAAGTCTGCGTTAAGCATCCATAAATTTTTCTCTAATTGAATATTAAAAAGCAGATGAAATATTATCTGCTTTTTAGTATTTGATGATGTATCGGGAAAGAAATTATCAATATCGGACTGTTCAAATTACTATTCCTCGGTTCATACGTGCAAAACAACATTTTAAATCTGTCATCATAAGGCCATGCTCTGGAGAGAACCTATCGAAATTCCGGTAAAATATGCTCTCCAGACTGATGGTTTTACGGTCTTATTTTAGGGTGAAATTGCAAATGAATACAGGCATTTTCTCAACTGATGAAAAAACGAACTGACAATTACTGTTGCTCTTGAGTATATTTACTCAGCACAATGAGTAAAATGCTAATTCCGTTCAACTCGGACATCTGTTCCGGAATTATTCGTAACGCTAAACCAATAACAAAACTCAGAGAGTATAATTAATACCTGCTCTCAGATCAATCCAATCTTGAGTTCCATCTCTGCCTTCAAAGCCGGTAAAAATTTCTGTGCCGCGAATTTTTAATATAAAATCTAATCCTTTGATAACATTAAATCCGCAAACTAATCCCGGATTTACTCCGAAGGCTCTGTATGATTTGCCAGCCGTTTGCATATGGAAACCGGCGGCGACTTCAGTACACAGATAAAAGCCTAACAGGTTTGATAAATTAAAATCAAGCAGAGCGTAAACAGGGATTCCGGTAAGATCTTTGCTGCCGGTAGAATTTTCAGCTGTGTAATAGCCTGTTTCCAATCCGGCGTCTAATGTTACCCAACCAAAATTTGCCAGCCCGGTAATCATGGTATGGATTCCATACGGAATTCCTATTTCATAATTGTTTTTAATATTTTGCCCGAATGGTATCATGCCGCCCGAAGAGACGCCAATGACAAGTTTTTTTTCCGGGGCACAGGATTCTTCGATAATTTCCCTGGTTTCTTCTACAATTTCCTCAACAGCCGCTTCTTCTGCTATTTCTTCCTCTACTTCTATGATGATCAATTCTTCCATCATTTCTTCTTCGGGAATGACTTCTTCCTGGGCAAGGCTTGGAATCATTAGAAAGACTACAGAAGCAAAGACGATAAAAAAGACCGAAAAAAAACTTTTTACTTTCACTTCGTCTCCATTTAATTAAATATTTTCCATTTTCCCCATTATTGCCAAAAACATACATGTAATCTTATTATTTTTTCTAAACTATGTCAACATGTTTATTGAACAAAAAATACCTCAACTGTCGGTTCAATTATTTGACTCCCAACAACTAAACCAACTTATCCTGCGTAACGTAGTGAAGCATGGATCCTGCGACCTGTCCGGCATATCCCGCAGGGGCGGGGCTATGCCGGATAACGAAATGAATAGTAAATGTTGATTTTCTACTTTGGAGATATTCATAGACCTGATCAGATTTTAGCCGCCAGTCGTTTTTTTGAACAGGTAAAAATAATTAGAGTCCGTCCATATCGAAGACATCTCTTCGAGATAAACCTGAAAAACTGATGAATCAGTTAAATATTATTGACGGTTAAGTTCACCTGAATAAATTCCCCGGAGGGACAGGCAGGTGTTATCTCAATATCTTGATAATATTGCGGTTGAGACAACACTATCCCGAGAAATCGGATTATGGTGATAAAAATATTCTTTGTATCAAATAACCACTTCTCCCGCAAGGGATGCCTTTGGCAAGTGGTTTATACTTTATAGACAGACTCTATTTAAAGAGTATATTGACTGAAACATCCGCTAAAAGCACAGCGCCGTTGCAAAATGCTTTTCAATGTTGTAAATTTTTACGTTATTTCACTGCCACCCTAGCTCAGTTGGTAGAGCAGACGATTCGTAATCGTCAGGTCGGCGGTTCGACTCCGCCGGGTGGCTCAGCAAGAAATGGATGCTTTAAAGCATTTCAGCCTCTAACAATCAGTGTCTAATTAATGTGTTAGACAAAAGAGAAAAAAATTATATGAATACTAAAAGAACTGTCGAAGCCACGATACTCGGTGCCTTTCTATGTATGGGATTAATAATTCTTGGATATTTATTATCAAGCGGGGCGGTCAGGATCAAAGGGATGGACAGAACTGTCACTGTCAAAGGACTCGCTGAACGAGAAGTCCAGGCGAATATTGCCATTTGGCCGCTAAAATTCAATGAAGCAAATAATGATCTAAATCAATTGTATTCAGAAATTCAAAGAAAATCAGAATTGATTATTGATTTTTTAAAGAAAAACGGATTTTCGGACGACGAAATATCGATCTCGCAACCGGCAATATTAGACAGGCAAGTACAAGGTTATGGAGATGCAAGTAAGTTTAAGTTCAGATTCACGGCATCAACAACAATCACAGTCTATACAGAGAAAGTCTTCAACGTGATTGAATCTATGAAAAAAGTAGTAGAACTTGGCAAACAAGGAATTGCAATTTCCGGCCAGGATTATCAAAACAGATCGGAATTTTTATTTACGGACTTAAACAGGATTAAGCCTGAAATGATCGAAGAGGCGACTAAAAACGCCAGGAAATCTGCTACAAAATTTGCAAAAGATTCAAATAGCAAACTTGGTAAAATCAAGAAAGCAAGCCAGGGTCAATTCTCAATCAGGAACCGTGATAGTTCGACCCCTCATATCAAAAAAGTGCGGGTTGTTTCTACAATAGAATATTACCTGTCAGATTGAAGATTGAGAGGATTGTCCAACAATAGCATTCCCCAAACGGCAAGAAGCGCGGTGACGCTGACGCGGCAAGTTTCTTGGCGCCGCTGGTTATGCAGGTCTATCGATGTTGTCTGTATATTTTCATTGATAAAGTCCACAGGATCAATATAGCCGCCAGCACCATCATAGCAATTCCGGAAACAGCGCTGCCCTGAAAAAATTCACCAATCCCAAAAAATATCAGAATCGGGACGAAAATTACACAAAAGATTCTTAAAGTTTTTCTCTTGATTCGCCGCTTATGCTTTCCATGATGAGACATTTTTACACCTCCCAACAATAAAACAACGGAAAAACTATTCGTTAATATCCGCTATTTTGCAATTTATGAAATGATATTCACAATTTCACACCATTTATTTTATTCTGTGCGGCAATTATACTGGAAATTATGAAATATTATTGCTATAATTGTTGTAAAGATAAAAAGGAGGAAGTGATGTATCAAAAAGTGCTATTTCCTTTATTTTACTACCTCGGTATTCTCAGCGTTGTCATTGGGATTTTGTCAAAACTCTTTAATTTTATGATTTTTGACCTGAGACCATCCCGCTATCTTTTTTTTGCCGGCATCTGTGCGCTATATGCCATTGCCGGTATTCTTTATCATTGGATTTGCCGGGAAAAATCCTGAAATACTGATTGTTTTATCCGGAATATCCACGGGATTAATTTTCACCACATCTGAAAAAAGACAGAGCGGTATTAAATCATCTTAACCGAATCTGTTTCTGGGAATTCTTATGCCTCATTTTGATCTCGGACATATAGCTGCCCGCAGGCGGCGGCAATGTCTAATCCTTTGCTTTTTCTGACTGTCACGGCAAAGGGAGCCTGGTATAAATCTTTAAGGAAATTATTCAATTTATCTTCAGAGGGAGTTTTATAAGGTAAAAATTCATTCTGATTATAGAGGATAATATTCAATTTGCAGGGGATTTGCCTCAACATTTTGATAAGCCGCCGGGCGTCCTGAGGCGTATCGTTGAAGTCCTTAATCAGGATATATTCAAATGTGACCCGGCGTTTGGATTTATCCGTAAAGTATTTAACAGCCGTCATCAGTTCCCAAAGGGGATGTTTTAGGTTGACCGGAATAAGCTCGTTCCGCTGGGCGTCGGTGCTGGCGTTCAAGGATATAGCCAGTTTAAACCGATGTCTTTCATCGACAAAACGGTGAATCGCCGGAATAATTCCGACCGTGGAAATTGTAATCCGGCGCGCGGCGATCTCCTGTCCCAATTCACTATTCAGAATTGACGCCGCCTTGATCACATTATCATAATTCAAAAACGGCTCCCCCATACCCATAAAGACTATATTTGTTGCTTTTTTCTGTTGATCCTGTTGGATTAACAGCAGTTGATCCACAATTTCGCCGGCTGTCAGGTTGCGTTTAAAACCCATTATCCCGGTGGCACAGTAGGCACAACCCACCGGACATCCCACCATAGTGGACAGACATATTGTAATGCGTTTTCTTTCGACCATATATACAGCTTCAACGGCGTTACCGTCAGAGAGACGGAAGAGGTATTTTACGCTTTGATCGATTTTCGACCGAAAGCGGGTGTCGATTTGCAGCGTTGAAACAAAGGCTATCTCCGTTAATTTATTCCGGAGATTCTTTGACAGGTCCGACATCTCTTCAAAACTTCGCGCCCCCCTTTGATACATCCACCGGTAAATCTGTTTTGCCCGAAAGGGGCTTTCACCGATTTCGGCAACCCAATTTTCTAATTCCGGCAGTGTCAGCCCTTTTATGTTCTTTTCATTCATTTGCAAATTTCCCTTATCGCCAATATGAAAACGTGAAATTAATCTTTTTCCCGATGAACATGAAACAAATAATGAGTATTGCGATAACTTATCGTCACAAATATTGGTAAGCGTTCTCACGGATGTAAGTGTAAAACCCGTTAGATTTAGATATAGAATCAGTGATGATGATAATCAGTTGAGCAAAAGAAATTTGAACACAGTAAGAAACAAAGAACAATTATCTAACGGGTTAAACAAAAGAAAAGGAAAAATATGAGAAAATGTTTCGGCAGGAACTAAAAAAAGAATTTGAGAAATTGTTACCGATTAAGTTCTCGTAACATAAGACTGTATCCACAATGGATAGAAAGATAAAAGAAGAATAAAGATATTTCCCTTTTCCCTCTTTTTCCATTTTTCCCTACTTATCCCGATATATCAGGATGAACGGTTACCAAATATTTTTATTCTGCAAAACCGTTTTGCAGTTGTTGAAACACAAGGTTAACTTACTATGTGTTTCTTTTATATCAATTAACCTGCAGGAGTACAGAAAATGAATTATATCTGGTTAGCTCTCATGGCTATTTCCCTGATCGTAGGCGCTATTAACGGTCGGTTGGAAGCAGTAACCACAGCAGCCGTTAATTATGCCGGCATGGCCGTCGAAATTTCTCTGGGGCTGATTGGAATTATGGCTTTCTGGCTCGGAATCATGAAAATCGCCGAAGAAGGCGGTATTATAAAAATTCTATCCAGAGCCATACGTCCGATTGCAAAATTTCTGTTTCCCGACATCCCACCCGACCATCCCGCAATCGGCATGATGCTGATGAACATTATCGCCAACTGGCTGGGACTTGGGAATGCCGCTACTCCACTGGGCTTAAAAGCCATGAAGGAACTTCAGAAGTTAAACAAAAGTGAAGATACCGCTACCAATGCTATGGTCGTATTTCTGGCGCTAAATACTGCCAGTATTACTTTTATCCCCATGACGGTCATTGCTGTACGGGCGAAATTAGGTTCGGCTAATCCTTTCGAAATCATCAGTACCGCTGTCTTTTCTTCTACCTGTGCAACTATTGCTGCCGTAACCGCCGCAAAACTCCTTCAGCGCCTCCCCAATATCCGTAAATCCGATCCGAACCGAATGAAAGAAGATAGCAGGGAAGGAGACGATAATGCTTAATTCCTTAGCAACCACAGTAACCGATACCGTTCAGCAGGTTAGCCAGGTCACCGCCGGGTCAGAGTCACTGTTTGTCACAATTATGAAGGGCTTTTCCAATCTGGCAGTGCCGGTAATTCTTTTCGTTGTAATCGTTCTCGGATTCGTAAAAAAAATCAAGGTCTATGAAACATTCATCGACGGCGCCAAAGAGGGTTTCAGCGTGGCGGTAAATATCATACCGTACCTAGTCGCAATTTTAGTCGCTATCGGCATGTTCCGGGCATCCGGCGCGATGGGATACTTTATTAAAATATTATCTCCATTGACCAACCTGATCGGCATGCCGGCGGAAACTCTGCCGGTGGCGCTAATGCGACCACTCTCCGGCAGCGGTTCTCTCGGTCTGGTAACGGAGCTAATGACCAAACACGGTCCCGACTCATTCATCGGCAGGCTGGCGTCCACCATGTTCGGCAGCACCGAAACCACCTTTTATGTTATCGCGGTTTATTTCGGCTCCGTGGGCATTCGCAAGTCCCGTCACGCTATTGCATCAGGTCTGATCGGCGACCTGGTTGGTTTGCTGATGGCGGTTTTTATCTGTCGGATTGTTTTTGGGTAATTCGCCATCCTGTAATATTATTTATCGAATAAGCCAGACTCGCATCTATTTCTTTAAAGAGCGCTAAATACATCAGTAAAGACTCCGAATCAATAGAGGTCGAGATTAAAAAAACTTACATCTAAAATATATATTTTGTTAATTAAAAAAGTTTCAATTTAGGGAGTGGGAACATCATGAACCACAAGTCTTCGCTGGTTTTCGCTCCGGTTCTGAGTTTTTACAAATTACATTAAAATTGGAGGGAAAAATGGAAAAACCACCGAAATGAGAACCCCGCACAGGATACCGCAACAGGCGGTAAAAGATGCGGCTTCTGTGCGGAGTAAAAACATCTGCAAAAGCAGATGCTGTTTCATCTTAATCGTTAAATTAGGGGGAAACAAATAGAAAGGGCTATAATTGTGTTTTTTAATCAGAGAATTCCCCTAGGCTTGCCTCGGGGTCACCATACAAAAGGAAGAGTTTGAGAAACCTTGGTGTCTCATTTGAAAATATTACCGCTAAGATACCCCGATGCTTGCGTCGGGGAGGTTCATTATTTACTAAATCATTTCGGAAAAATATTTGAATTTGTTTTATTTATTTTATTTTTCGGTTTTGGTTTTCTTTTTGCCCAATGCCGACTACCGTTGATGAGGAATTATTTGTCGGATATGGTGATTCACCTAAGGCAGTAAGTGATGAAAACGGAGGAGCATTTATTGCTGCCACTTACCACTCATTTTATTCATCTGTTCGTATACAAAGAATCAGTAAAGACGGCGATATTATCTGGAATGACCCGTTAATTTTAACCGGAAGTAAACACCAGCAGGAGCTTTTTGATGCAGATATAATTTCAGATGGAAAAGGCGGTATGTATTTAGCATATAGTGATACATATTTTATTGAATACCCCCACATAGGAAATGGTTATCTGAGAGTCCAGCATATTGACAGTACCGGCAACCAGCTTTGGAGCAACTATGGTGTAACTCTTCTGGCTCCCGCCGATACTACCCAACCATCGGGTGGCGCGGGAGGCGAATATATTAGCGATGGTGAGAATGGGATCATAGTAGCATGGCTGGATTACAGAAATACCAGCGTAATATCAGATTATGGCGATAACTACATTCAGCGAATTGATTTTGATGGAAATTGTCTCTGGGATAGCGGCGGAGTAAGAATCTCAACTAAATCCAGGTGCAGTGACCCTCCGCGTATTGTAACTGATGGGAACTCCGGTGCAGTTGTTTATTATTTCGAAAGCCGATCCATTTATTTCCAGAGAGTGGACCGGTATGGCAATAAGTTATGGGGAGAAAGAGGTATTCAGGG
>JAGHBC010000053.1 GCA_021161185.1 Fidelibacterota bacterium | reverse complement strand
CAGACTTCGTCTGCTGTTATTCACGTTTAATCCCTGCGGGATTTTCAGCATAACTAAAACTCAATAGCAAATCTAAAACCCGAAAGGGTTAAACATGAATAACATCCGGTAAAACCGGGTGGTAAATTCGACATTTGACAGGATTCTTTTTTCCATGAGTTGTGAATCGCACAGAGTTTTAGTCATAAAGGCGCGAAGTTCCCGTTTTCCCTTCTTCCGTTACTCCCTTATAACTCTAAAGTTCCGCTTTCAGTTGTTCGTCAGCAGCCATTTCCAGACGGGTTTAACAGTGAGAATTTTTTCATCAATTTTCATCGTTGACTCCTGGTCATTGGTCAGAATGAGTCCTTCTTTCAGATCAAAGGTTTTCAATGCGCTGAGCAGACCGCTGAACTCGCGATTTTTGTTTGCGGAGCTGAGTTCATTCGTCACCTGAATGGCGGATGTAATTTTGTCATCCTCCCGAACGATGAAATCGCATTCATTTTTATCACTGAAATAGAACAGTTGTCCGGAAGCGTTAAGTACATTAAAAACCAAGTTTTCCAGCAGCCAGCCGTGATCCCGTGTCATTTTTGCCGAAAGCACATTAAAGAAGCCGTTATCGACGATATAGGTTTTTTTATCATTTACCAGTTGCTTTTTGAGGCTATAGTCAAATTTATTAACCGTTGTGATAAAAAATGTTTCCGACAGATAATGGATATAGTTTTTGATTGTTGTAATACTTCCGATACCACTAATGGTCTTGAGTTTGTTGAAACTGAATTTACTGGCGGTATTGGTAACCAGATAGAGAAAGATGTCACGCATTTCGTAGAGATTGGCAATTCTGTAACGAACGGCGATGTCTTTGATGATGATATCATCATAGATGCGGCTGAGAATTTCCGGTTCTTTATACAGCAGGTATTCGGGCATGCCACCGCCGATAAGATAATTATGGAAATGATTTTTAATTTTGGTACGTTCTACTGTATGATACACCATTTCTTTTTCGAAAACGACATTGTTCAGGCGCAGGTATTCCTTAAATGAAAATGGGTAAACGACCAAATCAACGTGGCGACCGGTCAGTTTCGTGCCGATTTCCCTGCTTAGGAGGCTGGCATTGGAACCGGTAATGAAGAACTTGAAGTCTGCATCATAAAACCTACGAACAAAATTTTCGAAGTGTTCGACGTTCTGAATTTCATCGATAAAAAAGGTTTTCTGTTCGCCATACAATTCAATCAGCGCTTCATAGAGGAGATTAAAATCCTCAGCCTGGAATTTAAACAGGCGTTCATCTTCAAAATTGATATAGTAAAAGCGCTGATCATTATAGTATTTTTGAATGATCTGGCGCAGCAGCGTAGATTTACCGACTCGTCGCAATCCGGTGAGGACAATTATATGGGGGAGTTTGATTGTTGTGTCAATATCGGACAAAATGGACCGTTCAACACCGATTGGTTTATTGAGGATAGCGGCGCGTTGATCGGCCATAATTTGTTTGATTTGCTCTTTATTGAATATCATTTATTTTCTTCATTGCCACTGAACAATTTAACCATATATTGTTCACCATCACAAGATAATTTACAGAAGTTTTTAATTTATTTTCTCGCAAAGGACACTCCCAATGAACCCACTGAACCCAGTGAAATATGCTTCACATTTCACGAGTCAAGAATATGCTGCGCATTTCATAGGTTAAACATTTCATTGGGTAAACTTCCTTACAGAGCCGGTGGAACAGGCTCTAATTTTTATTTTAATTATTCTCCCCGACGAATCGGGGCAGGTTGTGAAATTTGTGTAATTAGTGGTTTTATTGTTTTTTTACCGCAAAGGCACTGAGGCTCTTTTACTAATGGAGAATGCTCCGCAGGAGCCTCAGAATAATATATGGCATTACGCACTACTCATCTTCCTCTAGTTTTTTACGTGCCGGGGCAGACGCGTTTTGCCATTGAACTTTGGAACTATCAATCGCTTTCAAAACAATATCTTTGGCATTCTTCTCGGCGGTTTCGGTCTTCTGGTTCATCAATTTTACAAAAGCATCCTGCTCCTTGATTTTGGCCTCAAGATTTTGGATTGTTTGTTCTTTGAGCTGCAATAAGCCCTCGGTTTCCTTTGCCAGCAGATCTTTTTCATACTTAAACTGTGCCGTTAGCCGTTCGGTTGTGGATATTTCTGCTTGTTTAACGGCTTTCTCCAGTTCAATCGGGAAATTATCAACCTGTTTTCTTAAATCATTTAATTCATTTTCGGCAGCTTTAATTTGAGCTTCACGTTGAGCGAATTCAGACTCGAAATCAGCTCTCTTTGCGATCATTTCTTTTTCCAGATTTGCCTTTTTCTCTTCATAATCATCAGCATCTTTTTTACGGGCTATCTGGATACGGTAATTATATTCTTCCTCTTCGCGCTTTCTTGCTTTCTTTAACTGTTCGGCTTCTTCTTTAATTTCTTCCTGCCGTTGGGCTTTTTCCTTATCCCAGAGCGCCCGTTTATCTATCATCTCCTGTTCAAATTGGCTGCGCTGCTGCTCTACTTTTTCAGCCAGTTCCCGCTCTTCTGATGCTAACTTCTCCTTCGTTTCCGTTTGTGCTAAAAGTATCGCCGCAAGACTATCCGCCTCGGCCTTAATTTGATACATCTCTTGCAATTGCGTGTTTTCGATCTGGATAGCGTCGCGCAAATCGGAAAATTTCTTGAATTCATTCAGTAACGCATCTTCGACTTTATCGAGGGTACTGTTTAGATTGATTTTAAGATCGGCAATAGATTTTACAATACCTTCAGATGAAAACCCGGCAGCAGTTTCAACTAATTTCTGTCTGCTTTCTTTGACAGCTTTCTCCTGCGGCTTTTCGGTTTCTTTGCTACGAACCAATTTCAATGCTTCCTCATAAGCTTTGAATATTTCGCTCTTGGTATTTTTCAAACTTATTTCACCACTCATAAGATCACTCCTTATTTAGTTGTAATTAATTAAGTTGTCGAAAGATTGAATACCCTAAAGAGTTCACAACGGCGGGCTATGCTTTTTTACCTACCTGATAGTATTCATAACCCAAATCTATTATACGCTCATAATCGTACTGATTCCGTCCGTCAAAGATAATCGGCTTGCTCAGACGCATTTTCACTTCATCAAAATCAGGGCTGCGGAACTCTTTCCATTCGGTAATAAGCACTAAGGCATCGGCATCGTTCAATACATCGTATTTTGAATCGAAATATTGAATATTTTCGACATCTTTTAGATAGCAGGTTTGCGCCTGTTCAACGGCTTTCGGATCATAAGCCCGGATTTTGGCGCCGCGCTTTACCAACTCTTTAATAACGGTAATAGCCGGTGCATCGCGCATATCATCGGTACCGGGCTTGAAAGCCAGCCCCCAAACCGCAAAGGTTTTACCGCTCAAATCTTCGCCGAAACGCTTGACGACTTTTTTCACCAGAACCAATTTCTGATCATCGTTTACTAATTCTACAGCTTCAAGCAAACGTGGCTGATAGCCGTTAAGTTGTGAGGTTTTAATCAATGCGCACACATCTTTCGGGAAACAACTGCCACCATAGCCGGTGCCGGGATATATGAAGTAATAGCCGATGCGGCGATCACTACCGATCCCCAGACGTACATTATTGACGTCGGCACCAACCAGTTCACAGATATTGGCGATTTCATTCATAAAACTGATCTTCGTCGCCAGCATGGCGTTGGCGGTATACTTGGTCATTTCCGCGCTTCTAATGTCCATGCCAATAAAGCGCTCGTGGTTCATGGTGAAGGGCCGGTAGAGTTCCTTCATGATCTCCATGGATTTATCATTATCCGCACCGACAATAACCCGGTCGGGTTTCATGGAATCTTCTATCGCTGCGCCTTCTTTCAGAAATTCAGGATTGGAGACTACATCGAATTCAATATCGATTTTTCGTAACTTTAGAATCTTGGTAATTTTCGCTCTGACCTTATCGGCAGTTCCCACGGGAACAGTGGATTTATCGACAACAATAACCGGGTGGTTCATGTATTTACCGATGTTTTCGGCAACTGCGAGCACATATTGCAGATCGGCTCCGCCGTCTTCGCCCATCGGTGTACCGACCGCGATAAAAATAACGTCGGCTTCCTCTACGGCTTCCTTTATACCGGTGGTAAAGTGTAAGTTGCCCTTTTCATAATTTCGCGCCATCATCGGCTCCAGACCGGGTTCGTAGATTGGAATAATGCCCTTTTTCAGTTTATTGATCTTCTTTTCATCGATATCAACACAAATGACGTCATTGCCCATTTCGGCAAAACAGACGCCGGAAACAAGTCCCACATATCCGGTTCCAATAACTGACAGTTTCATATTTTAATTCCTCTGTTTTTAATTCCTGCCTGTTCGATATTCAAACATTCTTTTTGATTTAAGAACAATGAACATCGATTAATGATTTTTTGGGGCTTACTAAATCCCCAGACTTTTGATTACCTTTTTCACGCTGGTCGGATCCTGCATAATATAAAAATGAATACAAGGAACGCCGCTGTTCAGCAGCTCCTCCACCTGCTTTCGGGCATGATCCAAGCCGATTTCCTTGACTTCGGCTTTGTCTTTCGCCGCCTGGACATCGCGCACCAGTTTATCGGGAAAGCTGATATTGAAATGACGCGGTAACGATGTCAGGTGGAATTTACTGGTGAGTAATTTTATTCCGGGAATGATGGGAACCGTGATACCGGCTTCCCGGCATTTATCGACAAATTTGAAATATTCAGCATTATTAAAGATCATCTGGGTAACGATATAGTCGGCGCCGGCATCGACTTTCTGTTTCAAATAACGAATATCGGCAGCCAGACTGGGCGCCTCTTCATGTTTTTCCGGATAAGCACCAACACCAATGCAAAAGTCAGTTGGATCAGCGTCCTGCTCATCTCCCAGGAAAACGCCGGAGTTCATATTTTTGATTTGGCAAACAAGATCTTGAGCGTAATTATTTACAGTTCGATCCGGTTGATGGATTTTTTTATAATTGCGGACATCGCCACGTACGGCAAAGATATTGTCAATCCCGAGATAATTCAGTTCGATCAGAGCATCCTCGGTCTCTTCGCGGGTAAAGCCGGCACACAGCAGATGCACGACGGTTTCCACCTGGAAGCGATATTTAATCGCAGCCGACAAACCAATTGTTCCGGGTCGTTTGCGAGTGATTTTGCGGATAAATGTTCCATCGGTTTGCTCAATATAGTCGGCATCAGCGGCATGACTGGTAACATCGATGAACGGCGGCTTAAAGGCCATCAGATCTTCGACAATCCGGTAAATAATATCGGCGCTCTTGCCCCGATCCGGGGGAATAATCTCGAAGCTTATCAGCGGCTTCTGCGCTTTTTCTAAATATTCAATTACTTTCATGTAATATTTCTCATATTTCTTTGCGGTTTCAATATCCGGTAAGCATTCTCGTTCAGCAAAATTAAATTTCGGAAAATATTTTGATTAGTAACAGCATTTTTTGGCGATTCGATATATAGTCCGGCTATCATTTCACGACAGCGCAATAATTCTTTAAGTTGAAATTTCCATTTGGGATCTTCAATAGTAAGATCGATTAGTTCTAATCCCCGCTCATAGCAGGAATTAACAAGATCGGGACGTTGGCGCTGAATCCAGCCGGCAGCGCGCTGCAACTCGCTGGCAATATTGAGTATTTGAAACTCTTTGGAGTATGACATCCATTTATCAGTTCCGGATTTATAATAGCGAAGCGGGTACATTTATTGGATAGTGAGTTTTGTGTTGTGAGTTGTCAAAATACCAGCAATTGTTGAACGATTTTTCTAATTTCCTCACGGATATCCGGATTTATCACATCCATACCGGGATTGTCCTGAGACGGACGGATGTTAATAAAAGAGCTGAATTCTAGTAAATCAGGTTCGGTATTAGCGGGATATATATTGCCGCCCCAGATATTTTCCTGTTTTGAGCCTTTTTCCAGCAAAAGTGTTTCACAATCGGCATGCATTTCACCGTCAATGGCAATCCACCTGTTTTCTATATCAACGGCAAACTTTAGCAGCTCAATATAGCCAGTCTGTCGATTTTCGAAAAGGTTTTTCAAAGAAGTTGGTTCGGTGATAAATCGCATAATATTTTTCCATAATTAGCACTTCATGAAAAGGTGAAAAAATTCAAATTACATCATCTACTATCTATTTTTCCGTTCTCCGAATAAATAATAGTTGTATAAGTATTTGTATATGTTTCGTTCTCCGGGCTCCCTACTCCCTTTCTACCTTTTCCGTAATATTTTCTGAACTTCAATGAGTTTGTTTAGATGTTCGTGGTGGCTTCGGTTCTTTTGATCATCAGAAAAATAGCGCCCCAGATCATACAACATGACAAACTGTTCCAGGCTTTGTCCGACAGAACGATTCCGGCGATCTATAGTTTCCCAGCGATTGAAAGCCGTGATTTTTTTCAGATATTCCCGGTATTCAGGCTTCATCTTTTAAACGATAAATGGTTGAAATTATTTCAGGACGGTCTAGAAAACAGCCAAGCTCTTCACAATGTTTCAATAAATAATCCCAATCAATTGAATTTTTTCTTCCCTTTATCAATACATCAATATCCAGCCAATCTTTTTGTCTTGTAGAGACGGCTTTATGAATGATGAGGTCTTCAACTGTACAGGCATTAAAGCATACGCCGCCAAATTCAACAACACGACTGCGTTGGATAGCTTCAATTTCAAAAGGTAATCCGGCAAAAACTATATCAATCCTTACCTCGAGTAAATCTATTGGTAACACCTGTGTTTCATTGATAAAACTAATCGGATCATGGGGAATAATCGTTGATATTTTTCGCAGATCTTCGATAAAATTCTCGATTGGATAGCCCGGTTCTAACGATATCTTAATATCGATATCAAATGTTTGCCTTGGATTTCCATATATACTATTGGCAACTCCTCCAAAAACCATATAAGGTATGTTGTGTGACTCAAACCACCGGGCAATAATATCAAGAGCTTTAAGAAGCCGGTTTTTAGGATTTCTGGTTGGTTTACTCATAAATATAGAAAATGTTCAATCTGTTGTAAATTTAACATTAAGCATTTAACATTAATCGTTTTTCTAAAGTTGTTGTTACGGCACATCATTCCGGCTTCTCCCTATACCTTTATACCTATATCTCTATACCAGAAACTACATTTCCTGTATTCCCCTCGTGCTCTTCGTGTAGTATATTTCTAAGTTTACCCGTTCTCCAGTCTCCGGCTTCCGTTTTCCCTCCTACAGCCTGCCGTCGGCGTAAGGAGTAACGCCTT
The DNA here is from genome assembly GCA_021161185.1 of Fidelibacterota bacterium. Classification (GTDB taxonomy): domain Bacteria; phylum Fidelibacterota; class UBA2242; order UBA2242; family UBA2242; genus DPVY01. The sequence goes on along the minus strand of JAGHBC010000053.1, from coordinate 2,977 downwards.
TTACGTCGTAAATAACGCTTTTCCCATTGCCTAATTCCCGGAGATTCATATTCTGAAATTGATTATGAGCAACAGCCAGCACGACAGCATCATACTTCTTCTCCAGATTTTGAATATCGAATTTTGAATTATTAATCAGATCAATATTATATTCCGCCCGGACCTCTTCCGGATTCGCCCAGGAATCGTACACATCGACATTACAGCCGAAATCACGCAGTTCCTCGATGACATCAATTACCCGGGAATTGCGGATATCGGGGCAATTCTCTTTGAAAGTAATTCCCAGTACAAGAACATTTGAACCGGCAACGACAAAGCCCTTTTTGATCATCAGTTTAACCACCTGACTGGCGACATAGCTACCCATTGAGTCATTAATCCGGCGACCTGACAGAATTACTTCCGGATGATAGCCAATTTCCTGGGCTTTATGAGTCAGGTAATAGGGATCGACGCCAATACAGTGTCCGCCAACCAGACCCGGTCGAAATGGTAAAAAGTTCCACTTAGTGCCAGCGGCTTCGAGGACTTCCAGGGTATCTATGCCCATGATGTTAAAGATTTTCGCCAGTTCGTTAACAAAGGCGATATTCAGATCACGCTGTGAGTTTTCAATTACTTTGGCGGCTTCGGCTACTTTCATTGAGGGCGCCATGTGGGTTCCCGCTTTAACAACAGCTTTGTACAGATCATCCACTTTTCGGGCAACTTCCGGAGTCGAGCCGGAGGTCACTTTTTTGATAGTCGTAAAGGTGTGTTTCTTATCGCCGGGATTTATCCGTTCCGGGGAAAATCCACAAAAGAAGTCAATATTAAATTTTAAGCCACTGAATTTTTCCAGAACCGGAACGCAGTCTTCTTCGGTTGCTCCGGGATAAACAGTGGATTCATAAATAACGATATCACCCTTTTTTAGTACTTTCCCGACACTTTCGGACGCTTTTATCAGGGGCGTTAAATCGGGGCGTTTGTATTTATCGATTGGAGTCGGCACAGTGATGATATAGTAATTGCAGTTACGGATATCATCCAGATTATCAGTTAAATATAGCCCGGCTTCAGTTTTGACATTTGAAACTTGAAACTTAAAATTGTCCACCAGCACCGATTGAAGCTTGTCATCAGAAACTTCCAGAGTTGAATCATGACCATTCCGAAGCTCTGTCACCCGCGCGGTATTAATGTCGAAACCAATTACGGAAAATTTTCTCGCAAATTCCACTGCGAGCGGCAGACCCACATAGCCGAGCCCGATAACACCGATTTGTGTTTTCTTCATGTTTGCTCCTATTAGGTGAGATTGAGGTTGAGGTTTATGAGTTCTTAAGAGATACAATGATTTGGTTGATATTTTTGACTATTGATGAAAACCGGGCATCTAATTTATTTACAAGAGCTTCATCAAAATATTTAGTACCTGTTGTCTCGACTTTCCCAACCGGGACTCCGGAGTAGTAGGAGTACCCACCGAATAAATTCGGTCTATATTGCCGGGAGCATCAAATCCACTCAATAAATTGAGTGGTTAATGTTTATATTTTCATCTCGGCGTTATGATGTGGAAGACTATATGAGTAAAGCCCTGTTGTCAAAAGGAAATTATAAAACCTGACATACCCTGCTATATGGGCATTTCTTTAAATATTTTATACATGTTTCAGTTTAAAAACGATATCAAAATTATCGTTATAGATAATTATGATTCCAATTGATACATGAACTTCTAAATATATTTCTCTCAATCTTAATCTATAACTTTAAAGGAAGAGCGACTTTCCTCCCCGTCTGCGCCGATTTATAGATCGCCAGAATAACTTCCAACGATTTTCGACCACTGCGTCCATCGGTATTGGCTGTCGTTTCACCTTTTAGAGTTGAAATTACATTTTTATAGTAGGGCAGGTGCCCCAAACCGTAAATATTGGGCGGGCTATAATTGGATTCTTCCACTAGGCGGTCGTCATCATCGTACTCCTCAAATTCCCATTTATCGATATGATTGACTGCAACGCCGCCAATTTTCGCGGTACCTTTTTCACCGAGAATAGTAATTGATCCTTCAAAATTTTTCGGATAGGTCAGCATCGTGACGTTCATAGAACCAATTACGCCATTACGGAATTTAATAATCGCAGAGCCGGAGTCTTCGGTTTCGATTTGCCGCGCCATAGTAGCCGTAGCCGCCATTACATAATCCACGGGACCAATCAGCCATTGCAGGGCATCCACATAATGACTGGCTTGATTCATAAATGAGCCACCATCAAATTCCCAGGTTCCCCGCCATTTGGCAAGGTCGTAATAACTCTGTGGTCGCTGCCAGAAAACATTTGACTGCGCCATATAAATCTTCCCAAATCTTCCCTTATCCACCGCCCTTTTTAACAATTGGATAGTTGTATTAAGACGGTTTTGTTTCACCACAAAAAGAGGGACTTTATTGATGTCACAGGCTTTGATCAGTTCATCCGCCGCCGCTAGAGTAATCGCCATTGGTTTTTCGGAAATGACAGCTATACCTTTTTGCGCGGCTTTAATACCGTGTTGAGGATGCAAACCGCTGGGAGTGCAGACAGCAAGAATATCAATATCGCCCCGCGCCAGCATTTTATCGTAATCGGTGTACCAGTCGGCTCCGTACTTTTCAGCGGCGCTTTTGGCTCTTTCTGCAATAATATCGCAGACGGCAACGAGTTTAAGATCATCTGTTAATTGTGCAATTGATTCCAGGTGTTTCCCGGAAATCCGACCACAACCGACAAGGGCAATGTTTTTCATAATTTCAAATCCAGGTTAAATATGGTTATTTTTATTGTTGTTGTATGATGGCTATATGGTTGTTTTTATTGTTGTTGTATGATGGCTATATGGTTGTTTATATTGTTGTTGTATGATGGTTGTATGGTTGTTTTTATTGTTGTTGTATGATGGTTGTATGGTTGTTTTTATTGTTGTTGTATGATGGCTATATGGT
>JAGHBC010000089.1 GCA_021161185.1 Fidelibacterota bacterium | reverse complement strand
GTTCCGGGCTGATCGCGCCGCAATTTACTTTGATAAAGGGTTTTTCTTTGCGGGAGCTGTTATAGTGCAGGGCTTCCGCAACCAATTCCTTTCCCGTTCCGCTTTCACCATGAATAAAAACGGATATATCGCTATCGGCAAAGAGTTTTATTTGGTCTTTAATCTGTAGAATTTCCGGGCATTCTCCGATTATATTATCGTAGGCAAGGTCGCGGCTTTTCAGGAGTCTGTTTTCCCGGGAGAGTTTTGTTAGTTCAGCTTTTACCCGATCAACCTGTTTAATTTCGGGAAAATCATCGAGATTGAAATTTACCTCTGAAATCCCGGTTTCCCGCTGAACCTGTATGAGTTTGGCTTGTATTACGCCGCCTTGTTGCAGGAAAATCCAGCAGGCGTGCATTGTAGGCGTACCGGAAGTGATTGAAACAGTATAGTCTGCTTTTCCGTTTTCATCCAATATCTCACGAACCGATTTATACATAGCCGGATAAACCGTATTGTAATCCGTCGGATTTTCAACAGGGGTGCTTTTATAAATTATCTAAATTCCAGGATAATATTTTTGGCAATATTTAAAAATATCGGAAGCTGCTTTGAGATATTTATCATGATTGTACAGTAGATACACTTTGTCGAATCGAATTTCTTTGAGAATTGATAGAATTGCCCCCGGATTTTCAACGCTGCAATCGTTACTCCCAATCATGCTTAATAGTATTTTTATCATACTAAAATATATCTAAATTTTCTGTTATAAAAACCTTTTTTTAATGACTGATTTATAATCCCGTCTGCTTTATCCGGATTGTTTATCCTGCAGGTATCTTTTGGCGGAAAGATCATGTATTCTTTACAGACAGTTTACTCACCCAAAAATATCCGATCAGCGAACCTAAGAAATAATAGAGGAAATCGCTCCAGATAAAGGCATTAATCGTTTGAAACACAGCGCCAAAACAAGACACCAGAAAATTTCATAAAACACATCGCTCAAAGAATTATTTACCCAGAAATATGCAGGTCCGTCATATATTTTGCTATAAAACCCAACCGGTATTATGACCAATAATGAAATCAGCGCTGCTCTGTTGGCGCGTATATATGAAATTAGTGTTGAAATAATATTCAAACCCGTTTTATACCGATTCTATTTACCGTTATTTCGACTCACCTTGTCTGATTAAAGAATTTGTTAACCAATTGGACACAACGATCCATTTCACAGCCAATCGCCAGATGCCCGCAATTATTCTCCAGCACAACCAGCTCGCAATCCAGTACTTTGGCAAAATCAATTGCCGGTTGCGGATTCACCAAATGGTCTGTTTCGGAAACGATCATCAGCACGTCAGCCTTGATCGCTTCTGCGGCTTTCTCCATGGAACCATCAAAATGAACGAAAATATCGTGCCTTTGCATAGCTCTTAGCTGGCTGGCTTTATCATCGCTGGTATATACCGTCGAGGCTTCTTTGTCGTATTTTTCCATAAACTCATCAAATTCACTGCGGGGCGTATTTTTAACCCGGTAGCCGGGCGTTCGGGCAAAGAGCTCCGTTACAATATCCCCGAGTCGCTGAATAGTCTTTTCCGGCATTTTGGCTGACTGAGCGGCTTCAATCAGCTCCAGCTCAAAATTCAGCAACAACAAATCATAGGACGTGAATTGCGGGGTACAAACATACGCCACGGCTTTATCCATAAAATCCGGATACATCACCAGCCATTCAAAAGCCTGAAAACTGCCCATCGATCCGCCGATGATGCCATAAATATGATCGACACCAAATACCTCTGTCAACAAATAATGCTGAGTCTTAACCATATCACGAATTGTAAAGAACGGAAATTGTTCACCACCCTGCCGCTTGCTATTCGATGGCGACGATGACACGCCGTTCCCCAGAGCGTCAACGGCAATAACATAAAACCGCGTGCTATCCACCAGTTTTCCGGGACCAATCAGGTTGCCGAGCTGCTCACTGGTGCCACCAAACCAGGTCGGGTAAAGAATAATATTTGATTTATTTTCATTGAGTTGTCCAAAAGTCCGGTAACCGATCCGGCAATTTTTAATTATTTCGCCGTTTTCGAGACCAAAATCACCTAATTCGGCAAATTGCTGTTCGCCGCCGGCAAAAAGCAGCCTGCCGGTAATTACCAAAGCTACTACTAATACCAGGCGTTTTTTCAGAATCATTTACTCCTCCGATTTGCCGTTTAAATTACAATATTTCCCGGCATTATAAAATAGGTTACTTCTCGTTTAGAGTGGGTAATTTCGTAACCTGTTGCCTGTAGCCCATGGTCACTAAAAACAACCATAGTATTCATAAGTCGTTATTCATTGCACCATTTTTGAACTCAAAGAATCATTGTCTACGAACCACGGATTACAGACCACGGACCTATCCATTCGATTCAAGAAAAAGCTTTTTTTATTTTACCCACTGAATTAGAGGGGGGAATTATGGGATATTTCCAAATCACCCCGACAAGTATTAAATTCAGGTTCGAATAAATTTGGAAAGTGAGCAGAAAAAATGACTAAAATAAAAATATTCACCGTCGGCGGAACTATTGATAAAATATATTTCGACCAAAAAAGCGCGTACCAGGTCGGGAGTCCCAAAATCGTGGAAGTCCTGCAGGAAGCTAACGTTACGGTCGAATTCGAAACCGAATCGATCATGCAGAAGGACAGCCTGGACATGGACGAAAGCGACCGGCAGCTGATCCTAAAAATAATCTCCGGGGACCCGCACGAATGGATTGTCATTACACACGGAACAGACACCATGATCGATACCGCCAAAACATTATCTGTTATCCCAAACAAAACTATCGTGCTGACCGGCTCCATGCAGCCGGCCCGGTTTAAAAACAGCGATGCGGTGTTTAATATCGGCTGCGCAATTGCCGCGGTACAGACTTTACCCCATGGCGTCTATATCACCATGAACGGGCAGATATTCGATCCGTTTTTAGCACGGAAGAACGTGGATATGAATCGTTTCGAGAAGATTTAATCTCGTCTATCAGTCAGCAAACAGCGGGATAAAACCTTCAGAAGGTTTATTAGAAAATTCTATCGGAAGCGTGGAGATTTTGACTCAACCTTCTGAAAGTTGGTATGATCACACGTCGGCAAACAGTGGAATAAAATCAAATTTATTAACGTCCACCAGCCCCATGTCGGTCAATTTTATCTCCGGAATCACCGGTAATGACAAAAATGACAGGGTCATGAAAGGATTCTCAAGTTTACAGCCCAGCCGGCGAGTTTCAAGATTCAATTGATTAATGGCGGACCGGACTTCCGGCAAGGAGCGATTACTCATCAATCCGGCAATCGGTAACGGCAGCGACGCCATTACTTTACCATTTTCAACGACTACCTGGCCGCCATTCATAGCCTGAATTTCCCTGATAGCCCGTAAAATATCATTATCATCCACGCCCACCATAATGATATTATGAGAATCGTGAGCTACCGTGGAAGCAATGGCGCCGGATGTCAAACCGATCCCTTTTACAAAACCCAGTCCTATGTTTCCGGTAGCGTGATGGCGCTCCGCCACAACCATTTTTAAAATATCCCGGCTGGAATCGCTGACAGCTTTTCCATCAACAATTGAAGCAACACAAACAGTTTTTTTCGTCAATAATTGATTAGGGATAATCTCGATGATCACAATCTTTTTTCCCTTAGCAGGAATTGCCAGATTGTCAAGAGTGAGCTCCTTTATCTGAATAGATTGTGTCGGATCAGGAATTTTGACGATATCGATATCAATTAGGTTTCCATCTTCAGCAACCAATTTTCCATTTTTATAAACCATCCGGATACTAAAATCATCAAAATTGTCAAAAAGAATCAAATCCGCCTGATAACCCGGCGCGATAGCTCCTTTGGTTTTCAGACCAAAGTGTCGGGCAGTATTCAACGAGGCCATTTGCAATGCAATGATCGGATCAATTCCAAATTTAACGGCATCTTTTACCATGGAATTGATATGACCGTTATCCATTAGAAAATCCGGATGACGATCGTCGGTGACAAATCCGCAAAAGCGCGAATTCGTCGGCGTCACCAGCGGTAATAAATCTTGCAAATTACGAGCCGCGGAGCCTTCCCGAATCATCAAAAACATCCCTTTTTGCAACTTTTCACGGGCTTCTTCTAAATCGGTACTCTCATGATCCGATGTAATGCCGGCGGCGATGTATGCGGAAAGATCTTTGCCGCAAACAAGGGGCGCATGCCCGTCAACTCGTTTTTCGCCGGCGACTGCCAGCTTTGCCAATACCTGCGGATCTTCAAATAATACACCGGGAAAATTCATCATTTCGCCAATTCCCAAAACCCGTGGATTGTCAATCCATTGCCGCATGTCCTCGGCAGTCACAACAGCACCGGCGTTTTCTAAATGAGTTGACGGTACACAAGAGGGCAGCATGAAGTAGACATCGAAAGGAAGATACTCCGTGGCATCCAGCATATATTGCAAGCCTGCCAGTCCCAAAACATTGACAATTTCATGAGGATCGGCGATAACGGTAGTCGTCCCCATGGGAATTACTGCTTTGCTAAATTCCACCGGGCTCAGCATGGAACTCTCCAGGTGAACATGACCATCGATTAAACCGGGCGCCGCATAGAGACCTTTCACATCTATCGTCTGTTTGGCTGAATAATCGCCAAACCCCACAATTTTACCGCGATAGATTGCTATATTTGTCTGAATTATATCTCCTGATAGAAGATTAACAACCGTGGTGTTCTTCAGCAAGATATCAACGGGACGTTCACCTCTAGCGGCGGAAATAATTCCATTTATAAGCATGCTATCTCCCCGTAACCGCACTTGTCATTTATCATTCCCATCTAAAAAACACCACCGAAGAAGTGTTTTATAATTAAAAAAGTTTGCAATGGCTCCGAACTTGGCAATTACCGACAATTATTTGATAGCCACAATGAAATATCGGAATTTCCCTGTTTAAGAGTATCCAGTGTGTTGACAAAATCAGCCATATTTTCAGCTTCGAATTCCAGACGATAAAACTTTAGCGCCCAGATCAGCATCATCAATGCTACCGTACGGTTCTTTCCATTGAAAGGTTCTCCATCAACGATGTAATACGTAAACCAGCCTAATTGAGAATAAAGATCTTTACGATTTGACAATCGCTCTCCTTGAAAACAGGTCAACGATCCGCCACCGGGGAGGGACACAACATTTTTCAGTGATTTTAGATCGCGAACACCTGCATCACCACCAAATTTTTTAGTAATCAGCCAATTAACATAACAAAGCTGCTTAATCTGAATTTTCTGATCATCAGTCATCAATACCTCCCAACACATCTTCGTGCTCAATCATCAGTTCTTCAATCTGTCTGAGATATTCTACGTTGTATTCTTCCGGAAGGCTGATCTTAATGGTCTTTAGGGTTACTTCTTTACGCTCCTGGTTCATTACAAGTTCAACCTCCGTACCAAAATCCCAATGCATCGCACGAGTTACCTCTCTTGGTATTAAAACACCTCGACTGGATCCAACTCGAATAATTTTTCTTTTCATAACAACCTCAATCGCTTACTTCTTGAGAATCAATTTCAGTCAAAACATCCTGGTACTTATTCAGAAAATCATCAAAATCTTCTATGTACGTCTGCTTTTTCTTTTCACCTTCCTTTGGGTTTCTAAGTGTAACCTTTTCATCCTCCTCGTCGAGAATCAGATCAATTTCATCGCCGAAATCCCAATCCATCGTTTTGATCACCTCCTTCGGTAACAAAATGCAAAGACTTGCTCCGACTTTAACAACTTTTCTCCTCATAGGTGCCCCCTTATGGTTTTTCTTATGTTCAAAATATGTGTTATAATTATAAAAATCAAGTATTCTTTAAAAAAAATACGGCTTTTTACTATTTAAACAAAAAGTAATATTATCATAAAGCATCATTTAAGCCAACTACACGGAAATATAAGAATTCATAGACATCTAAAAAATAAAAATAAATTTTATAAACGGTAGAGGCACCCCCGATACTTTTTGAAAAAAGTTTTTTGAAGAACCCCATGAGACAATACTGTAAACACCTATGTTTAAGCAAAAGTTTTTTTAATTTGTTAAAATTTTGATGGTTTCGTAAAAAGTCTGGGGAGTGTCATTCTGAGTGATAACGAAGAATCTCTAATGCCTTTACGAACAATGTTATGGAGATTCTTCACTTCGTTCAAGAATGACATATTTTCCCCTTTTT
>JAGHBC010000148.1 GCA_021161185.1 Fidelibacterota bacterium | reverse complement strand
TACTTTGCATCAATATTATGAATTTGCATTGAATAAGATTTAGCATGAGCCGTGTACGAGACCCGTACGCACGGTTCTGTGAGAGGGATAAAGCAGGATTAATTAATCTTGCTTTGCCCTACTCGATTTTTGCCTTACGACCGAAAAAGCCTCTATTAAGGTTGTATTATTTAGCTGTTCAGTATAAATTTCAAGGGTTAATGAAGAGGGTTTTATGAAAGAAAAATTGGGAATAATCGGTGGCACGGGATTTTATGATCTTGTGGGTTTGGAAAATTTGAACCGATTGGCGTTAAATACACCTTATGGTGAGCCGTCGGATGAATTTTTGATCGGTGAAAAATACGGAAAAGAGATCGTGTTCCTTCCGAGGCATGGTAAAAACCACACTATTTTACCTTTCAATGTGAATTATCGTGCAAATATTTATGGAATGAAAAAACTCGGCGTTACGCATGTTATATCGATTTCCGCTGTCGGCAGCTTTCGTGAAGAGATTGAACCGGGTTCAATCGTATTTATTGACCAATATTTTGACCGCACGAAAGATCAAGCCCATGGAACTTTTTTTGATGAAGGCGTCGTGATCCATATCTCCTTTGGAGATCCGGTTTGTTCCGATATGCACAGTCAGCTTCTTAAAATTGCCCGGGAACTAAACGTTAATTTCACGCCCTCGGGGGTCTATGTAAATATCGCCGGACCGGCTTTTTCAACCCGTGCTGAATCCAAACTTTATCGCAGTTGGGGCATGTCTGTCATTGGTATGACGAATATGTACGAAGCCAAACTGTGTCGTGAAGCAGAACTTCATTTTGCAACCATTGCTCAGGTCACGGATTATGACAGTTGGAAGACGGAAGCTGTAGATGTTCCGGTCATTATGGCGAATCTCAAAAAAGCCACGGAAAGCGCCGGAAAAGTTGTAAATCGCTACATTGAGCGGTTTCCGTTTGAAGATTGTAACTGTGCCTGCCATACTGCTTTGGGCGCGGCCATTGTATCGGATATCAATCAGTTGACCCCCTCCCTGAAAAAAAAGTATGCAATCTTCCTTGATAAATATTTTAATTGACCTTATCATTTATTTTGTTAAAATATTTCTCTTGTTTGAAAAAAGACAATTAATTTAGCCTGTTTAGGAGGTTTTAGTCGGTGATAAAAAAGGTTCCTGCAAGTGTGGATTTCATTGCGCTCGAACATGAAATGCTGGATTTCTGGGAAAAAAACCAGATTTTTAAAAAATTAATCGAAAAAAACGCTAAGGGTCCAAAGTGGTCGTTTATCGACGGACCGATTACTGCCAATAATCCTATGGGTGTTCACCATGCCTGGGGAAGAACCTATAAAGATATATTTCAACGGTACAAAGCCATGAATGGTTTCAGAACCCGCTATCAGAACGGGTTCGATTGCCAGGGGCTGTGGGTTGAAGTGGAAGTTGAAAAGGAACTGGGTTTTAAATCCAAAACCGATATCGAAGAATACGGCATTGAAAATTTTGTCAATAAATGCAAAGAGCGGGTTTACAAGTATTCGAAAATCCAGACGGAACAGTCCATTCGTCTGGGCTACTGGATGGACTGGGATAATTCCTATTACACTATGTCCGATGAAAATAATTACACCATTTGGCTGTTTCTGAAAAAATGCCATGAAAAGGGCTGGATCTATAAAGGGCACGATGTAATGCCGTGGTGTACTCGTTGCGGCGCGGCGCTGTCGGAACATGAAATTGCGACTGAAGGTTACCGGGAAATGACTCATACCAGTATTACCGTTCGTTTTCCCCTGGACGGTCGGGATAATGAATACCTGCTGGTCTGGACGACGACCCCCTGGACTTTGACTTCCAATACTGCCGCTGCTGTTCATCCGGAAAAGCCTTACCTGAAAATCAAGCAGGGTGATAATATTTATTATCTGATTGAAGGTCGTCAGGAGGTGGTTATTAATGGCGACTATACAATAGAGGGGAAATTAAGCGGTAAAGATATGCTGGGCTGGACTTACCGGGGACCCTTTGATGAGTTACCAGTACAAAAAGAGGTTAAACATATCGTTATTCCCTGGGAAGAGATCAGCGAAGAGGAAGGAACCGGCATTGTTCATATTGCCCCGGGCTGCGGACAGGAAGACCATGAGCTGGGTATGCAGTACGATCTCGGAATCATTGCGCCTCTCGATGAGTTTGGTAATTACATTGAGGGCTTTGATTGGTTGTCCGGACGCAATGTCAGCGAAGTCAATAAAGATATTTTCAAAAATCTTGAGGAAAAAGGATTCCACTACCGCCGGGACGCCTACAAACACCGCTATCCGATCTGCTGGCGGCACGGCACCGAACTGGTTTTTCGCTTGGTGGACGAATGGTTTATTTCCATGGATGGTGTTCGTCAGGCGATGATGGACGTTACCCGCAAGATACGCTGGATTCCAGAATACGGCATGCAGCATGAGCTGGATTGGCTCAAGAATATGCACGACTGGATGATTTCCAAAAAACGTTATTGGGGGCTGGCTCTGCCGATCTATGAATGTAAATCCTGTGGAAATCTTATGGTTATTGGCAGTAAGCAGGAGCTCAAAGAACGTGCGGTTGAAGGCTGGGCTGAATTTGAGGGCAATTCGCCTCATCGCCCGTGGGTGGATGCCGTAAAAATCAAGTGTGAAAAATGTGGTGAAATTGTATCCCGTGTCGAAGATGTGGGGAACCCCTGGCTTGATGCCGGGATTGTACCCTTTTCGACAATTCATTATACTACTGATAAAAAATATTGGGAAGAGTGGTTTCCGGCAGATTTTATCTGTGAATCTTTGCCCGGTCAATTCCGGAATTGGTTTTATTCGCTCCTGTCGATGAGTACCGTTCTCGAAAACGAACCGCCCTTTAAAACGATTCTCGGATATGCCTTAGTCAAGGATGAAAAAGGCAAAGATATGCATAAGAGCGCCGGTAACGCCATTTGGTTTGAAGATGCCGCGGAAAAGATGGGCGTCGATGTGATGCGTTGGATGTACGCCGACCATAATCCGGTAAATAATCTGAACTTCGGTTATAATAAAGCCAAAGATTTCCGCAAGCAGATAATTACGCTCTGGAATTCATACTCTTTCTTTGCAACTTATGCCGAGTTAGATAATTATTCCCCCGATACCCATAAAGTGGATGGGGAACGGCTATCGGAATTGGATCGCTGGCTAATAGCCCGCCTTAATTTGATGATCAGAGAAGTCCGCGAAGCGCTTGATGATTATGCGCCAGGAAAAGCCATGAATGAGGTTGATGGATTTCTGGAAGTGTTATCGAACTGGTATATCCGCCGTAGTCGTCGCCGTTTCTGGAAATCGGAGGATGATTCCGATAAATGGGGCGCTTATCAGACTTTATATATTGCCTTGAAAAATCTGATCCGGATTCTGGCACCGGTGATTCCCTTTGTTACCGATGCGATCTACCAGAATCTGGTTCGCGGACTGGAAAGTGGCGCACCAATCAGTATTCATCTTTCGGACTATCCGACCTGGGATGAAGAGTATATTGATGAAGCGCTCTTGAGTAAGATCGATACTATTATCAGGATTGTTGGGATGGGGCGCGCGGCTCGTAACAAGGCTAATTTAAAAGTGCGTCAACCGTTGCAAAAGGTATTAGTGAAGTTACCTGCAGATATTAGCCCCGCATCGTTGATGGATTTAAGAGAACAGATCCTTGAGGAATTAAATATCAAGGAAATTGAATATATTGAAGATGACAGTGCCCTTGCGACCTATATTGTCAAACCTAACTTTGCGACTCTAAGTGTAAAATACGGAAAACAATTGGGTGAAATCAGAGCATCTCTCGCAAAACTTCCTTCTACTGAAGTAGCCGGGAAAATTCAAAAAGGCGGCTCTGTTGAGCTGCAGTTGACCGATAATAAAGTATTTCTCTTTGCCGAAGACCTGCTGATTGAACGACAGGATGCCGAAGGATATGCGGTTGTTTTTGAAGGGGGTTATACTGTTGCCATAGATACCAGGCTGACCGAGGAGTTGAAAAAAGAGGGATATGTACGGGATTTGGTTCGACATGTTCAAACTTTGCGGAAAGAAGCTGATTTTCAAGTCGAGGATAGGATTATTGTTAATACGGAAGCGACCACCACCATTAATAATGCGCTAAATGATCACCTGGATTATTTTAAACGGGAAACGTTGGCAGTTAAGGTCGGGTTTACATATAAATCCGGTGAGATTGAGAAAGAACTAATAATTGATGGGAATAAAATCCGTGTTTCTGTCAGTCGTATTGATTAAATTCCCATAGGAGGAATAAAATGGAAACCAAAACAATTAAAACCAAATACAGTTCGGAAGAATTAGAATATTTTAAGAACATTATTCTCAAAAAACGGGAAGAGAGCCTGAAAGCCATTAAAAAGTTGGAAGCGATTGCCATGAACGATGATGAGATCCAGAGTAACACATCCCTGGATTCTACCTATGCCTATCATATGGCTGATGTTGGCACTGATTCTCAGGAACGGGAGAAAGCCTTTCTGTGGTTATCCAGAGAAAATAAATATCTGACACATATGAACGCTGCGCTTGATCGGATAAAAAGCGGAGAATATGGCATTTGTATTGAGTGTGAACAGCTGATTCCCAAAGAACGGCTTGAGGAAGTACCCCATACCCAGCATTGCGTTCGGTGTAAAACAAAAATAAAAAAATAATTCCGATAGAGCGATATTTAACCGGTTTTAACCCCTTTTTACCAAGTCGCTATGGATTATCATGTATGAAATGTTTATCTTTAATTGTGAATAGATTAAAATATGCTAACACGATGATACGAGGTAAATAAATCATCCATTTATACGCTTGTTACCACTATTTAAATAAGTAAATCAGTGATATTTAATCACTCAGGCGCCTGGTTTTGAGCAATGTTTAATTGTAACAATTCATAGATGCTGTCCCAAAGGGAGTCCTATTGGAGCTTAAACAAAAGAGGAAAGTGGGAAAGTGAGCATGCGAGAGAGAAAGAAGAGTGTCTCTATGGGAAGTGAAAAGATGCAATATCATTGGCAATTAGAAGTTTACCCCGTTAGATACTTACTATTTGAAACAACGAATATCTAACTGGGATTATTATCTCACGGGGTTTATAAAATGTCAGTTGCGGCTGCGATGAAGATTTTTGAGTTATTAAAAAATTTTCCAAAAGAGGAAAAATATTTTTACCCTGTTAAATATGTACAATACCGTCCATTTCATTTTTAATATTTTATCTTCTATTAAAATGGAAACAAATAACAGCTATATCATTTATTATTTAACAAGGCCGGCGGATCAAATAAGACGCTCTTCCCGTTCAGTCTCTTCTAATATTGCTGAAGCATGGCGAAGGAGGCGGTGCGAAGGAGCATTTATTGACAAATTAAATATCTCTGAAAGTGAAGCAGCAGAAACCCAGGTTTGGCTTGAGTATGCTGTAAAAGGTAAATACCTTGACAGAGAAATTGGTAGTGAATTAAGTCAGATTTACGATAATATCATCGAAAAATTAGTCAATATGGCAAACAACCCAAAACCTTGGTTGTTAAAGGCAAAAATGAGTAGATGAGGTACTGTTATATGGCTCAACGGGTTTCTTTTTTTCACTTTTCCAACTGCTCACCTGCTCAGGGAGAGTGTAAAGAGTCAAGACACTATCCTGCCTTGGAGAGATCTGTGAATGGTTATATTTAATTTAATAGACTCATGATGAGTAGCTTGTTTCAGGAATGAGCAATACGCAATCCCCAAATGAACTCGTTTTTAAAGTAGATGAAACGGAGGGGCCGCGGCTGGATATTTATCTGTCACAGAAGATTGATTCGATATCCCGGTCGAAAATTCATCGGCTTATCCAGAATGGAGAAGCTCTGGTAAACAGCGCTGTAGCCAAACCCAGTCACCGATTGAAAAACGACGATGTTGTCACCATCCATATTCCCCCTCCGGAACCGTTAGAGATTGTGCCGGAAGAGATGCCGCTATCCATACTGTATGAAGATGAACATTATTTCGCCTTGAATAAACCTTCCGGTATAGTTGTCCATCCCGGGGCGGGCAATTTTGAAGGAACGCTGGTGAGCGGTCTGGTGAATTATACAAACCAACTCAGCTCTCTGGGTGGGGTTTTGCGCCCCGGGCTGGTCCACCGGCTGGATAAAAATACTACCGGAGTTCTGATTGTTGCCAAAAACAATGAGGCCCACTGGAAATTAGGGCAACAGTTTGCCAGCCGGAAGGTTTACAAAGAATACCGGGCGCTTGTTTGGGGAACACCGGAACCCTTACAGGGCATTATCGAACAACCCCTCGGACGCAGCCCGGCGGACCGTAAAAAATTCGCCGTTGTCGGCACCGGTAAATTTTCCCGCAGTCGCTATGAAGTATTGGATTCTTATAGTCTTATTTCAGCGGTAAAGGTCATTCTGGAAACCGGGCGGACTCATCAAATCCGGGTCCATCTGAATTACATCGGTCATCCGGTTGTCGGCGATGAAGTCTACGGCGGTAAAAAACGGCGGTTCTCGATGGTGGAGAAGAGATATTATGATCTGGGAAAACAGGTGATTGCCCGGGTCGGGCGGCAAATGCTGCATGCTTATTGTCTCCGTTTTAAGCACCCTTTTAGCAGCAAAGAAATTCAAATTATTGCACCTCTTCCAGATGATTTTATCCGGATTGAGGAGCTATTACAGAATTGGGATAAGTCTGATGGATATTGAAAAATTGATCTTACAGTTTGTGCGATATTTAAAACAGGAGAGAGGCTATGCAGACAATACCGTTGCAGCTTATCGACGGGACCTGGAGCAGTTTAGCGTCTTTTATGCGGAATATGCCAATGTCATTCCTTTTGATATAACTATTGTCAATAAACTCGGGATCAGGCATTTTCTGGGGATGTTATCTGAAAACGGTCTTGAGATGACTTCAATTACCCGGAAGCTGGCATCCCTGAAGTCCTTTTTCAAATTCCTGGCGCGCCAGGGAATCGTCACTTCCAACCCTGCCGCTATGGTAAAATCCCCGAAAACAAAAAAACGGCTGCCGGTTATCCTTTCGGAAGAACAATTAGCCCAGGTCCTTAACAATTCGGGCAAGGATAATTTTGTTGGTTTGCGTAACCGGGCAATTCTTGAACTGTTTTACAGCACCGGTATCCGCCTCGGTGAATTGCTGGCGATTAATTATGGGGATGTGAATTTTAATCGCATGACTTTGCGGGTATACGGAAAAGGAGCCAAAGAGCGCATCGTTCCTTTTGGGAAACAGGCAGAAGTAACTCTAAAAGCATATCTTGATAAAAGGCGTCGGGAATTTGGAAGCGTTAATCTTGAAAGTCCTTTGTTTATCAGCAGTCGGGGACGGCGAATTTCCCGGCCGTCTGTTCAGAAAATGGTAACGGCGGTTTTACAAACCGTATCCGAACAGAAACATTTGAGTCCCCATGTATTGCGTCATTCTTTCGCCTCGCATTTGCTCGATAACGGGGCGGATCTGAACGCGGTGAAAGATTTGTTGGGGCACAACAGTCTTTCGACAACACAGCTATATACGCATATTAAAATTGGAAAGATAAAAGAAGTGTATAAACAAGCACACCCTCACGCAGATTAAATTAATAAAGAGGAGAAACAGATGAAAATTGAAATTACATCAAGACATTTTGAGGCATCGGAAAGAGTTCGGAAGTATGTGAACAGTGAAATGGAGAAATTGAATAAGTTTGATCACCTGATTTCCACCTGTAAAGTGATTTTGGAAAAATCTAAAGAAGGAGAAACGGCTGAAATAACTCTTCATGTCTCCGGCAAAGACCTGGTTTGTTCTGAATCCAGTGACGATTTTATCAAATCCATTGATCTCGCCGTTGATAAGATGGAGCGACAATTGAAACGATATAAAGAAAAGAGGTTTGCACACTAATGCAGGAACCACTTACAGTTGGTAGAATGTTTAAGGACAACCGCACAAAATTAAAATTGAAGCGGATTAATGGAAACATTGGATATGAGCACATTATTACTTCATCCAAATTAAATCGTCCCGGTCTCGAATTAACGGGGTTCTGGAGCTATTTTGACAAGAGCCGCATCCAGATAATCGGGCGTAAGGAGCATAAGTTTTTAAAGACCCTGCCGGATAAAGATAGGCTGAAAGTCCTGAAGAAATTATACACATCCGGTTGTCCGGCGATTATTTTTGCCCATGGCGCGAAACCAGCGGAAGATTCTTTGGAAATCGCGAAAAAGAACAATTTGGCAATGGTTTCAACAACAATGCTCACCAGCACGCTGGTTGGACAGATGTTAGATTATTTGGACTGGAACCTGGCGCCTTCGACCATTGTCCACGGCTCGTTAGTAGATGTGTATGGTGTGGGGTTATTATTAACAGGAAGAAGCGGAATCGGGAAAAGCGAAGTTGCTTTGGATCTGGTTGAGCGGGGACACCGGTTAGTAGCCGATGATGTTGTGAAGATCATCCGCCGCGCGGACAACGTGATTATCGGAACCAGTGATGAATTTCTGGAACATAATATGGAGATCAGGGGGTTGGGTATTGTCGATGTCCGCAATATGTTTGGGATTAAAGCTATTCGTCGGCAAAAACGTCTCGAAGTTCAGGTTGAGCTAATCGATTGGGACAACAATACCAATTATGAGCGAATTGGTGCGAAGGAAAAATATGTTAAAATTCTGGAAGTCAATATACCAATTGTAAAACTGCCTATATATCCCGGTAAGAATATTACGGTGATCGCCGAAGTGATCGCCTTGAATCATCTTTTAAAATATACGGGTGAAAATCCCGCTAAAATTTTTGAGAAAAAGTTAGCTGCCAAAATACGCAAAAAATCCAATGAAGCAATTCTGGAGCAGTATCTGAAAAAAGATTTCGAGTAATTCTGGAGATTAATGATGAAAGCAATAATTCCCGCCGCCGGAATCGGGAAACGTCTACAGCCCCTGACACTAACCCGGCCGAAAATTCTTATACCCGTTGCCGGCAAACCCATTATCGGACATATTCTTGATAAACTCATACAATCGGGGATTGATGAAATCACTCTGATTATTGGTTATATGGGAGAACAGGTCGTTGACTATGTTGAGAATAATTATTCCGTCAGGGTCAATTTTGCTGAACAGAAGGAACGCAAAGGGTTGGGGCATGCCGTTGAGATGGGCTTAGATGAACGGGATGAACCGGTATTGATTGTTCTGGGTGACACAATCCTTGATCTGAATTTTAAGCATTTTATTCAAAGTAAGCTGAATATCATCGGAGTGATGGAAGTAGACGATCCCCGGCGATTCGGAATCGTTGAAATGGAAAATGACAGAGTTCTGCGACTGGTGGAAAAACCGGAGCATTCACACAGCAATCTGGCAATTGCCGGGATTTATCTGCTGCAAAATGAATATCTGCTAAAAAAGGCTATTCGCCACATCATTGAGAATAACATTACGACGAAAGGTGAATACCAGCTAACCGACGCCTTGCAGATTTTATTGAGATGGAAAGAAGAGATAAAGGTTGAAATGGTCCGGGCCTGTTATGACTGCGGGACCAGGGAAGCGCTGCTGGAGACCAACCGTCATTTATTAAGTCAACAGATTCACCAACCTTGTTCTTTTCCTAACACTTCAATTATTCCGCCGGTCTATATCCATCCTGAGGCGGCGATCAAAGATAGCGTGATCGGTCCCTACGTCAGTATCGCCAGTGGGGTGATAATTGAACGGGCGATTCTTGAAGATACAATTGTTGATGAAAAATCATCGGTTCAAAAAGCGGTCTTGAAAGATAGCTTGATCGGCGGTGGCACCACGGTGATTGGCAAGGAATACCGGATAGATGCCGGTGATCACTCCCGCCGGAATTTAGGTTGATTTTATAAGTATTCTCGCTTATTTTTGTTGAGTTAAAAAATTGAAGAAGGAAATAATATGGAAAAGTATCATTTTACCTCAGAATCAGTCACTGAAGGGCATCCTGATAAAGTCTGTGATGCCGTATCGGATTCCATCCTTGATGCATTGTTGACTATCGATCCGGAAAGCCGAGTTGCCTGCGAAACACTCACAACTACCGGACTGGTGATGGTGGTAGGTGAAATATCTACCAAAGCTTATGTGGATATTCCCCGCATTGTGCGGATTACTCTGGAACGAATTGGTTATACTAATCCGGATTTCGGACTGGATGCCAAAAGCTGTGCCGTTGTCACATCCATTCATGAGCAGAGTGAAAATATTGCATTGGGTGTTAATGAAACCAATCAACATGAACAGGGCGCCGGTGATCAGGGTATGATGTTTGGCTATGCCTGTGATGAAACAGAGGAACTGATGCCGCTCCCGATTTCACTGGCCAACAAGATTACCATGAGATTGGCGAATGTGCGCAAGAAGGGGATTTTAAATTGGGTCAGACCTGACGGTAAATCCCAGGTAACGGTAGAATATATTGACGGCGAACCGAAAGCGGTTACCAATATTGTGGTCGCTGTTCATCATAATCCGGAGATTCCTCATGAAAAAATTGTTCACGATATCAAAAAACACGTAATTATTCCGGTTTGTGAACCCTATCTGACCCCGGAGACGAAATTTTATATCAACGCCACCGGAATTTTTGCCGTAGGCGGACCGGAAGCTGATGCGGGAGTAACGGGAAGAAAAATCATTGTTGATACCTATGGCGGTATGGGACGTCACGGCGGCGGTGCGTTTTCGGGGAAGGATCCGTCAAAGGTTGACCGCTCAGCCTCCTATATGGCTCGCTATATTGCTAAGAATATTGTAGCTGCGAAGCTTGCGAGACGCTGCGAAGTACAATTGGCTTATTCGATCGGAGTTGCCGACCCGGTTTCGGTGTATACAAACACCTTTGGGACCGGTAAAGTTGATGAAGCCGAGCTGGCAACTGCAATTCGTAGAATATTCCCCCTGAAACCGGCGGAAATTATTAAACATTTGCAGCTAAAACGACCTATCTATTCCAAGACCGCGGCTTATGGTCATTTTGGTCGCGAAGATGCCGAATTTACCTGGGAAAATACCGATAAAATTGATGAATTAAAAACCTATTTTGGAGTAAAATAATGGAAGGTAAAGTCAAAGATATAAAGATGGCTGAAGCCGGTCGCCTGAAAATTGAATGGGCGGAAGCCCACATGCCGGTGATGCTGGCTCTTCGTGAAAAATACAGAGAATCACAACCTCTGAAAGGAATGCGAATTAGCGGTTGTCTTCATGTGACGAAAGAGACCGCCGTATTGATTCGCACACTTGTTGCAGCTGGTGCGCAGGTTGCCTGGAGTGGCTGTAATCCGCTAAGCACTCAGGATGATGTCGCGGCGGCCTTATATGAAGAAGGAATTCCGATCTGGGCCTGGCACGGTTTATCCACGGAAGAATTTTACTGGTGTATCGATCAAACCCTGAAACAGAAACCCACGCTTACATTGGATGACGGCGCCGACCTGATCTTTACCATACATAATAAATATCCCGAATTGGCGGGAACAATCATTGGTGGTTCGGAAGAGACGACCACCGGGATTCACCGCTTACGCGCCATGGCGGCAGATGACAAATTATTGTATCCCGTTGTGGCGGTGAACGACGCCGAGACAAAATGGGATTTCGATAACGTCTATGGCACCGGTCAATCTTCGATGGACGGTATTCTGCGGGCAACTTCGGTTTTGATAGCCGGAAAAACTTTTGTCGTAGCCGGTTATGGACATTGCGGTAGGGGTGTTGCGATGCGGGCTGACGGTCAGGGTGCCAATGTAATATGCACCGAAGTAAAACCGACCGCGGCATTAAAAGCGACTCTCGACGGATATCGTGTGATGCCCATGGATGAATGTGCTAAAATCGGCGATATATTCATTACTGCAACGGGAATGAAAGACGTGATAGTCAAACGCCACTTTGAACAGATGAAAGACGGCGCGATTGTCTGCAATACCGGTCATTACGATTGTGAAATAAATCTGCAAGATCTGGAAGAATTGACCGTATCCAAGAAGGAAATTCGTCCGAATTGTGTGCAATATACCTTAAAAAGCGGGAAGCGGATTTACATATTGGGTGAAGGTCGTTTAGTTAACCTGGTGGCAGCCGAAGGACATCCGTCCGAAGTAATGGATATGTCTTTTGCCAATCAGTTCATGGCGATGATGTTTCTGACGAAGAACGGTAATAATCTGGAAAACAAAGTATATGATATTACTGAAGAACAGGACCAGGAAATTGCCGCTCTAAAACTCAAAACCATGAATCTGGAAATTGATTATTTAACTGAAGAACAAATCAACTATCAAAATGCTTATAACGAAGGTACCTGATAACGATTCAGCAGATTACACGAATTTCACAAATATAACAATGATAGGGTTGTACTTTCATTATTATTTGTCCCGATGCCTCGGGATAGATGCTATTTAGAGTCTGTCCGTAAATGTAACAATTAAGCCATATAAAGTGGGCAAGTTTTATTCTCGTTCCTGGGCTCCCTGCCTGACAGTCTGTCGGCAGACAGGCGTTGCGCAACGGCACTTAGCTCGACTGCAGAATGTTTATATTTTCGTCTTGGGGGCAGCCGAATGGTATTGGACTGGAGCGTTGAGACGAGAGGTATGGTCAGAAACCTTCAGAAGGTTTAACAGCAAGATTTATAGACTGGTCAGGATGTTTGATACAACCTGAAGGTTGGGTTGATTCCAAAGGGAAACTCAGAACTCCTGACCTGATATTGAAAAAACAGTGATTTACTTCAATGAATTCGTAAAATAAAATGTCATGATCTGTGATAAACCGGGAGTTCTGATTTCAAATATCAAAGTGCAAATTGCAAAATAAGGATGTGTGCTGTGAATTCTGAAGGATTATCTGATAGATTTTTAGATTATGCTGCATCGATTATTATATTATTGCAAAAATTAGAGATAGAATAATCTTCGATAAGTCAGGAGTTCTGAAATTATAAAACCGGACATGTTTGTGGCTGAGTTACCCGTAAATCCCAACTTGTTGGGCATTTATATTGAAAATCAGGGCAATACGGATTATTGGCGGATTTTGTAGAGTAAATAGGCGCCGCCCAGCAGAAAAATAATATTTCCCATCCAGACCGAAAGCATGCGCTACCGGGAGCTATCCGATTTTATCAAACGCCTGCAGGTAAGCGGCAACGATCCCCGCAAATGGAAGG
>JAGHBC010000146.1 GCA_021161185.1 Fidelibacterota bacterium | reverse complement strand
GAAGAGCATCATCATAAAAAGACGTTCAAAGAAGAGTATTTGGAATTTTTAGAGAAATTTGGAGTTGAATACGATATAAGGTATGTCTTTGATTAGGAAACAAATAGCAAACCCCTGCCGGGGTTAATACTGAGATTGCTTAAGATGACGCCAATAGGCAGCTGCCGGACACATATAATTACTATTTATCTCATAGAGATCCCTATGGGACAAAACCGTCAAATATCATTGACGGATAAATGAGGTTAATCAAAGATAAAAAGGTCTTCGGTTGGACAATGTACGATTGGGCGAACTCCGCCTTTGCGACGACTATTATGGCGGGATTTTTTCCGGTATTTTTCAAAAGTTACTGGAGTGCTGGCACCGACGTCAATCAGAGTACTGCTCTATTAGGTGTTGCAAATTCAATTGCATCGCTGATTGTTGCCTTGATAGCTCCGATTTTAGGCGCAATTGCCGATCAGAGTTCGGGGAAGAAGAAATTCCTGATCTTTTTTGCCTATCTTGGTGTCTTGATGACGGGCTGCCTCTACATGGTTAAGTTTGGTCAGTGGCTATTGGCGGTTACCCTGTATGTTTTAGGTACGATCGGTTTTTCCGGGGCAAATATTTTTTATGACAGCCTGTTGCCCGATGTGGCGAATGAGAAAAATATTGATTATGTCTCCGCCAAAGGTTTTGCCCTGGGCTATCTTGGCGGGGGATTATTGTTTTTAATTAATGTCCTGTGGGTGTTGCAACCGGGAATATTTGGTCTTCCAACAGAAGTAAAAGCAAATGTTGGCGAACAACTTGTTCAGAATGCTCATATAATTCAACTAGCTGACGACACTGATTTTACGATTCCTAAAAGTAAATCTTTTGCTAAAGCGGTTGTGACGAGCACAATATCCGTTCCGGTTCACTCCGTTAAACCGGTTGAGAACGGTAATTCAAATGATATTTGTATCGAAATTGAATTCCCGGCAGGATTAAACACGAAGTTACTAGATCAATCCGTATCCTTTGGTGAATATCAAACCGGTGAAATTATTAGTATATCGGAAGATATGCAAAAAGTCAGAATCGGAAACCTGACCCGTAAAATCAATGCAGCCGCTAAAGCGGAATTTACCCTCAAAAATGAAATTACATATACCGGATTTGAAAACGGAAAGCTGACGGGAGTTGTCGGGCTGGATAATCATTTTGGAATTGTTGAGATTAATTCCGACTTTTTACCTCCGGCTATTGAGTTTTTGTCAATTCGAATCAGTTTTTTGTCGGTAGCATTATGGTGGGGAATTTTTACGATCCCTCTAATCCTTTATGTCAAAGAACGCCGTAATAAAGAGTTTACTGAAAAAAAAGTCAATTATGTCAAATTGGGTTTCGGACAGCTCGGGCACACGTTTCGGAAAATCAAACACATGAAGGTCGTTTTTCTGTTTCTGTTGGCTTATTGGCTCTACATCGACGGTGTGGATACCATTATCCGGATGGCTGTAGATTATGGCATGTCCATTGGATTTCCATCCGGTTCGTTGATTGTTGCGCTATTGATTACGCAGTTTGTTGGTTTTCCATCCGCACTGTTTTTTGGAAAACTTGGTGAAAAGTGGGATGTAAAAAAATCTATATTTATCGCCATAGGCGTCTATTTACTAGTCACCGTCTGGGGCGTAATAATGACCAAAACGGCAGAATTCTATCTGCTGGCAATCGTAGTGGGTTTGGTGCAGGGCGGAATTCAAGCATTGAGCCGCTCCTATTATTCGCGATTAATCCCCAAAGATCAGGCTGCCGAATTTTATGGGTTTTATAATATGCTTGGAAAATTTGCGGCGATCTTAGGTCCGGTTATTATGGGTGGTATGGGATTATTGGTTCGGAGAGCAGGTTATTCGGCGAATATTGCTTCCCGGGCGGGCATAGCGTCAGTGGCAATTTTATTTATTGTCGGTGGTATTTTACTTTATTTTGTAGACGAAGAAAAAGGTAAGAGGGAAATAGAATATTTGAAGTTAAAGGGTGATGAATTAATAGATACGGAATAAAAAAACATTGCTCTCTTGATGATTATTGTATTATCATAACGGTAGCCGTGCACGGCTTGAAACTTGAAATTGGAAAGTAAAAATTTGGGAGACTGTCTGCGTGCCTGCCTGAGCGAGTAGGCTCGCAGACAGGCGGGGCAGGCACAGGCAGGGATGAAACGAGCTTACGAGTTGGATGGTTTATGCCGATCCAAAGGATCCACTTCGGGGAAGGCATGTCTTTGGCACAAACCGGCAGAAGCGTTATCAGATATAGTCCGGCACGACTGAAGAAACCAAATTATGGTTGCGTAAACTCATCAGCAGAAAAGTTTTGTCTGAGTCAAACGCGGCAGAATACAAAGCAATAGTTGAGAAACTCGGCCCAAAATTGAATGCGTTCATCAACAGTACAAAAGCATAAAGGCTACATTTCCAATTTCAACGTTCCGTGAACGCTTACTTATAACGAATATATATGTAAAAATCCAGGATATTAGGGGCTTGAAAATGACAATATTCAAGATCCTCTTTTTTTCTGAATGTAGTAATTTCATTGATTACTCATATCTCAACGAATCTATAGGATTTGCTTTTGCTGCTCTCACAGCCTGAGAACCTACTGTTATTAAAGTAATAATTAATGCTATTGCTACTGAAAGCAAAAAGGTGACGAGCCCCGCATCAATTCGATAAGCAAAATTCTGCAGCCATATTTTTATTATGTAATGCGCAAACGGATATGCTATGACACTTGCTGCAATGATCAAAATAATAAACTCTTTAATGAGCATTATTACAATATTTGAAACAGAAGCTCCCAGAACTTTGCGAATTCCGATCTCTTTGGTTCTTCTTTCAGTGGTAAATAGTACTAAGCCAAATTGCCCGATGCAAGCCACGAAAATAGCTAAAAATGTAAAATAACCAATCAATTTCCCTAAGCTCATATCAGCTTTATAGGCTTGATCAAACTTCTCATCCATAAATGAATAATCAAGAGGAAAAGAAGGAAAAAACTCATACCACTTTCTCTCTATAAAATTGACTGTTTTACGAATATCCCAAGGCTGTATTCTAACCAATATAACGTTAGACTTAGTAAGATTACTAGGGTTATTAGGTAGTATCATAGTTGGCTTTATCTGCTCGTACAGAGAGTGAAAATGCGGATCTTTAATAACACCTATTATTTTTTTATCCTTTCCCCAGAGATCTACATTTTGTTTAATAGGATTATCTATTTCAAGTT
>JAGHBC010000029.1 GCA_021161185.1 Fidelibacterota bacterium | reverse complement strand
TCTTATGCCCTTTCCAACTCACGGGTTAGGATTAAAAGGCTCCTTTCTTTATCATTGACGGAATTTAAAAGTAGAATACCTGAAAGTCCAGTATCTTTTTTGATTTGTGAATAAAATTAAAGATGATCATTTTCTTTGAAAAAAAGCACGAAATTAACTTTTAAGAGACTAACCGAAAGTACTTTTATTTAGAGTCTGTCCATAAAGTATAAACCACTGAAGGGGTTATTTGATACAAAGAATATTTTTATCACCATAATCCCGACTTTTCGGGATGGTGTTGTTCCAACTGCTATATTATTAAGATATTAAGATAACACCCAAAACATGACACTCTCGCGATAGTATGCTCCCCGCTCCTTTGCATTGATACAAACTTTTTCTAAATTCACCCAAATATTTTCGGTTTAATTATGACAAAAATTATCAATCGCAGAGAATTCATTAAAACCGGCGCGCTGGTAGGATTGGGTGTTATGGCAGGCTGTTCCCTTCGCAATCGTTTTGACATTATTATAAAAAACGGGATGGTTGCCGATGGCGCCGGCACACCTCTGAGGCACGCCGATCTGGGTATAAAAAAGGACAAGATCATTGCCATCGACAATCTTATCAATTCTTCCGCGGATAAAATCATTGATGCGCAAGGATTGATCGTTAGCCCCGGTTTTATCGATATCCACACTCATACCGACACCGAGCTGCTGGCAAATCCCAGAGCCGAAAGCAAAATCCGGCAGGGAATTACGACGGAGGTCTCCGGTAACTGTGGTTATTCACCTTTTCCCCTCACTGAAAAAGACAGCCATGAGCTTCATAAAGACCTGCAGGAACGGTTCGGCATTACGGCAATTTGGAATTCCATCACGGGTTTTCTACAAGCTATTGAAAAAGCCCGGCCTTCATTGAATTACATGACCTTCACCGGGCATGGCAATCTGCGGGCTTTTGTTATTGGGAAAAATGATATTCAGCCCACCCCGGAACAGCTAAAAATAATGAGACGGGTTTTAGCGGAGAGTATCGAAGCCGGCAGCCTGGGATTGTCAACCGGATTGGAATATGCGCCGGGTAGTTATGCTAAAACCGGTGAGATTGTTGAGCTGTGTAAAACCGTTGCTGAATATAGCGGGATCTACGCAACCCATATGCGTAACGAAGATGACACCGTTGAGGAAGCCATTGAAGAAGCTTTGGAAATCAGCCGTAGATCGGGAGTGTCTCTACAGATTTCACATTTTAAAGCCTGCAACCAATCCAACTGGCATAAAGTCGATCATATGCTTGAAATGATCCATTCCGCTTATAATAATGGGTTACCGGTTCATGCCGACCGCTATCCTTATAATGCCTGGGCGACGGGTTTGACATCCTTTTTACCACTCTCAGCGCGCCAGGGCGATACAGACGATATATTGGAGCGCCTGCGTGACAAGACTCAATTAAAAGAGATCAAAGCCTACACCGAAAGTCGCGGAAAACGCATCGGCGGCTGGGACCGGGTTGTTATAAGCTCCTGTCATAATAAGAAAAACTCCCTATGGGAAGGTAAATCCGTGGCTGAATGTTCGGAATTATCCGGCAAAGAGCCTTTTTTGTTCCTCCGGGATTTATTGATTTCCGATCGCAACCGGGTTGACGTTATCGGTTTCGCCATGGATGAAAATAATCTAAAAAAAGTATTGGCGTCGCCGCTGATGATGATTGGTTCCGACGGCAGCGCCGTGGCGCCTTACGGTAAGCTTGGAGAGGGTAAACCTCATCCTCGCTTTTACGGGACTTTCCCGCGTGTTCTCGGTAAATATGCCCGGAATGAAAAGGTCTTCGATCTAAATACCGCGATAAAAAAAATGACCTCAATGCCGGCTGAGAAACTGGGTATAAAAAAGCGGGGCATTATCCAAAAAGGATACTTTGCGGATATTACGATTTTCAACCCCGAGACCATCATCGATAAGGCAACTTTTACCAATCCTCATCAATATCCCGACGGTATTGAATATGTTATTGTCAACGGTAAATTAACCATCGAACAAGGCAATCACACCGACACTTTTGCCGGACGCGTCCTGAGGCACGAGACTTGACCGGATCATTAATATTTCCAAATCATCCGCTGCTAGTTATTACTTGCAGTATTGGTGCTATATTATTTTTGTCGTGGATTGTTGTCGCGATTATTTCATTCACAGAAAATGAGATGTTTGCTTGCCGCTGCTCTCTATTCATGTCTATTGGAATGTCCGCTCCTCACCTGATCGTCAGTATGGTTCTTTTTCCCTGCTTTATGCTAAGTTAATCGTAATTATTGGACAATTATGCGAAAGACCTGTCTCAAAGCCTTTCAAATTATCAGTATTATCCTGTTGCTATTCCTGGCAGTCAGCACCTTTGTCCCTCAAGTCAGTGAATTCCCACCCGGCGAATATCCCGGTGCAGCAAATAGATTGATCCGTGTTTTACATCTTGACCGATTTTACGAATCGCCAATCAATATCGCACTTTGGGAATTATTAGCATTATTCATCATCGCCGGTATCTTTTTCAAAGGTATTCACACACCAATCCGGAAAATCCTGCACCTGTTGCTGGCGCTCTGTTTTATCGTTATCGCTGTTGAAAAAAGCAGCAACCGGCACTTCAATATCACAATCCGCGAAGGACAGGAAATTCTATTTTCCGATTATACCGGTACAATTTCTGAAAAACACAATCTGCGGATAAAGTTACTTCAATTCGAGATACAGCGCTATCCTGATCAGCGCACACCCAAGGCGTTCATTAGCCACTTATTAATCAACAATCAGGATACCGTTCAATTGGCAGTGAACAAGCCCTACGCCATTGACCGTTATCGACTCTATCAAAGCGCTTACGAGCAGAAGCTTACTTTTTTAGTCAACATCGACGATCGGGTTTATACTATGAGTTTCGGCGACTCGGTTTCGCTAACCGACGGTTCATTTTCCCTTGAAGATTTTGATCATCAGACCCGGCAATTCAATCTGTGCGTTAATGATAAATATTATCATATCGGGATGAAACAGCCACAAGTCATCGGAGCACATCATGTCGTCATCAACCCCGGCGGTACATATTATGACAGCATCATCGCGGTGGCGGAAGTCCGTTGGATTAAGTTATTGCTGCTACTGAGTCTTCTTTATCTTGTCAGTCTCTCTATCGCCTTTTGGTATCGTAGTGGAGCCGCTCTCTCCAAAAAGTACGAAATAACCTAATCTGGGCAAGCCAAAACTTCACGTTTCAATTTGCAAATACAAGAATTTAACTTTCAAGGAACTATGGTTGTACTTT
>JAGHBC010000061.1 GCA_021161185.1 Fidelibacterota bacterium | reverse complement strand
TTGTAATCACATAGATATCCGTAAATAATCGTGGAAAATATTTGATAATCCTGGAAGGTAACATTTGAACCCATCTGAAGTGATAATCCTGATTTTATCCGTTGTGCAAACCCAAGTTTCTTCATTAAGAAATCTGATATCGGAACGATGCCGGCATAATTTGTCAAATTGTTATCAGAGAATTCTACATGGATGTTGTTGATTTTTACCCGATTTTCGTTGTATCTTCTGATCATCTAAAAGGTGACTCCCTTTTCGTTTGTCAAATATGTTGTAACTAACTATAATTTAACAAATAGGAGCACCTTTTACAGCTCTTTTTCCGATCTTATTCGGGATTTTTAGGTTAAATTATGTTCAAGACCAAATATTGAAATAAAACGTTTTTATGAGTTGATAGAATTTGAATATAGACCATACGCAAGAATCACAAAAGTCGTGACCCAATTGTAAAAATGCAAAATTGTATCTATATGTTTTACAGTATATTACAATCTCGCGACTTGCAACTTGGGTTAAGTGTCTAAAAAATCTGCAATTGTGGCTTTATTTATCAGGGAATTACTTTCACTTGCCAAAAATCAAAAAACAGATGTTTTAAGGTATATCCCGAGATATTCTGAACCTATCATTATATCAAAAATATCTCCTTTTGCGGGTGCGACAACCATTCACAACCGTTTTCCGTTACAACGATCATTTCTTCAACCGTCGCAACACCATATCCTTCAATGGATAGACGTGGCTCAATAGTATAAACCTGACCGACTTCTATGGGAATATTTGGTGTGTTTCCGTATCGCTCCCAGCGAGGTCCAAGCAGACCGGCACCGTCATGGGTCGAACGACCGACCTGGTGACCCAGGCCGTGCGGATATTCCGGATAGCCTTTCGATATAATATAATCTCGCGCGACAGCATCTATTTCCCAACCTAATTTTCCTGGTTTAATAGCGCCCTTTGCCATTTGAACGGCTTCAATTATTGTGTTAAATCCATGTAACACAGCGGCAGGGGCTTCTGTTTCACCATCTCGCAGGAAATACCATGTCCGCTGAATATCCGAACAGTACTCGTCTTTTTTGACACCAAAATCGATGTTGAGCACATGCCCTTTTTGGATTCGACGATCGGTGGGATCGGCGTGAGCACCGGCAGTGTCCGGTCCGGTAAAGACTGCCGGACAGGAATTCTCTTCCCAGGCTGTAGTTACGTTGTTCTCTTGTACAAGTTTCAAAATATATTTAGCCACATCCTTTTCACTCAGTCCCGGTTGCATATACTTTGAAACTTGCGCATAAATTTCTTCGGTAAGTTGAATGGCTGATTTAATGCGGACGAGCTCAGCGGGGGTTTTTCTGCCCCGTAAAGCACTGACAATTTCCTGGGATGATATAAACCGGTCATGATAATCAGTGCCCTGGGTATAATCTTTTAGAAGCTCATACATACCATGCGTGAGGCCATCAGACATGTAGTCGTTCTTAGAGGTGTTAATGGCAATTGAACGGGGGGTTAATTCTTGCAGCACTTTAATGAATTCAGATTTGAATCCACCGACATATTTGCGGAGATCTTTATATAAACCGGTTAAAGAGATTCGTTCTATGTCCAAACTGCCGACGATCGCTATGGTTTTTCCACAGCGGGTAATGATAAAGGCGGATTGCCAGGTGCAGTTTGTGCCTAAAATTAAATCAAGACAGGGGTCGTAGGTTGCCTCGGTTTCCCGAACAAAAGTTAGCCACATATCCACCTCTTTTTCCGCAAGTATCCGGACAGCCTGATCAATTTTCTCCTGAAGCATTTGTTGTCTCCTCTATTCGTATGAATAAAATCCGTTGTAATAAATACACAGGAAATATAAGGGTTTGTTTGATTAAAAAAAATGCCGGAAGAACTATCCGGGCGGACAACCCTTCCGACGATAGGGGCAGTGTTCAAAGGTAGGATATAAATAGCAGATAGTATTTTTTAAAAACCATATGATAAAGGGACAAAACTTGTGCCAATTAATGATATCTTGTATTATCAACAAGTTACAAAAGTTGATGAATTGGGTTTGTGGTCTTTTGACCACAATTATTGGGGTCTTTTGACTACAATATATAGATTATGTCGGGGAATAGCTATGAACTGGAAAGCACTTTTTGCAAAAATTGTCCGGTGTAGGACCAGGGGTGTCTGGCTATGTCTTCCGGGGTACCTTCGGCAATGATAAAGCCACCATCGTCACCGCCCTCGGGACCGAGGTCAATGATGTAGTCAGCTGTTTTAATTACGTCTAAATTGTGTTCGATAACAATGATAGTATTGCCCTGATCTATTAAACGATTTAACACTTCGAGTAATATTTTGATATCTTCGAAATGCAGACCGGTGGTGGGTTCATCGAGAATGTATAATGTCTTCCCCGTCCCGGCTTTACCGAGCTCTGTGGCAAGTTTGATACGTTGGGCTTCGCCGCCTGATAAGGTTGTCGCTTGCTGTCCGAGCTTGATATATCCGAGACCGACATCTTTGAGGGTTTTAAGTTTATTGCGTACCCGGGGGATTTTATCAAAGAAATCAAGGGCTTTACTTACAGACATATCGAGAACATCGGCGATGCTTTTACCGCGGTATTTAATTTCCAGGGTTTCACGGTTGTAGCGCTTTCCCCGACAGACTTCACAGGGAACATAGACATCGGGCAAAAAGTGCATTTCAATTTTCTTTATCCCATCGCCGTCACAGGCGTCACAGCGACCACCCTTGACATTGAAAGAAAAGCGACCGGGCCGATATCCGCGGATTTTTGATTCTTTTAATGAACTGAACAAATCGCGGATATGTCCGAATGTGCCGGTATATGTTGCCGGATTTGATCGCGGTGTTCTACCAATCGGGTTCTGGTTAATATCGATTACCTTGTCAATATATTCGATGCCGTGGATCTTTTCATACTTCAGCGGCATCTGAGTAGAGGAATAAAAATGGCGGTGTAAAATCGGATATAAGGTTTGATTGATTAAAGTGCTTTTTCCCGAACCGGAAACACCGGTAATGCAGATAAATTTTCCCAGAGGAAAGTAAGCATTAATGTTTTTCAGATTATTGCCTCGGGCACCGCAGAGACAGATTGTTTTACCGTTTCCCGGGCGTCGGTTAGAAGAATAGGGAATCTTTTTTTTACCTGATAAATACTGCCCGGTCAGTGAATGTTCCGACCGGCGAATCTCTTCGGGAGTTCCGCAAGCGACGATATAACCGCCATGCTCACCAGCGCCCGGTCCCAGATCTAAAATATAATCCCCGTGTTCAATGGTTTCCTGGTCGTGTTCCACAATGATTACGGTATTTCCGATATCTCTCAAACGCGCCAGGGCTTTGATCAGGCGATTATTGTCGCGCTGGTGCAGCCCGATACTGGGTTCATCGAGAATGTATAAAACACCGACCAGCTGAGATCCGATCTGAGTCACCAGTCTGATCCGTTGGGCTTCGCCGCCTGAGAGTGTCTGAGCAGAACGATCGAGGGTCAGATATCCAACGCCGACATTAATGAGAAAATCAATACGCTCTCTGATTTCTTTTAAAATTTGATGGGCGATCTGTTTTTCGGTATTGTTCAGTTTAAGATTGGTAAAAAAATCTTTCAGATTGGAAATAGAGAGAGCTGTTAGTTCACTGATGGACAAATCTCCGATCTTAACCGCCAGGCTTTCTTTTTTTAATCGGGCGCCCTGGCAGGTGTGACATTTTTTGACGTTCATAAACTGGTTGATCCAAGATCTAACTCCGGCGGAATTCGTCTGTTTATAACGTCGTCTCAGATTGGGAATAACACCCTCAAAAGAAGCATCGTATTTACCGCTCAGGCGTTCTGATTTCAGATTAATAGACACCTTACTACCGGAAGTACCATATAACAATGCTTCCCGGGCTTCTTCGGAAATCTTTCTGAACGGTGTAACAAAATCGAAATCATAGCGCCTTGCAAGACCTTTCAGAATAGCAGAATACCAGTTGCCCCGTGGTTGTTCTCCCAATGGTACAATCGCTCCCTCGGATAAACTTTTTGAGATATCGGGAACAATCAGGTCGGGATCAATTTCCATCTGGGTTCCCAGACCGTCACAAGTCGGGCAGGCTCCGTATGGATTATTGAAAGAGAACATTCTGGGCGTTAAGTCTTCATAACTGATGCCACAATCAGGGCAGGCAAAGTTTTCACTGTAAATGTGTTCGGTTTCACTATTGACCCCTACAATAATCAAACCGGAACCGATTTTAAGAGCCAATTCCACGGATTCCGTTAACCGCTCCTGTATGCCGGATTGAATAATCAGACGATCAACAACAACCTCGATATTATGCTTTTTGTTTTTATCCAGTTTAATCCTTTGATCAATTTCGCAGATTTTTCCATCGACGCGTACTCGGATAAAACCTTCCCGCCGAACTTCCTTAAAAATTTCCCGGTATTCACCTTTTCTACCTCTGACAAGAGGAGCCATAATCATGATACGAGTGCCTGCGGGATAGGTAAGGATAGTGTCAACAATCTGCTGCGGGGTCTGTTTCTGAATGCGTTTGCCACACTCATAACAATATGGAATACCAATGCGGGCATATAACAGCCGCAGATAATCATAAATCTCGGTAACAGTTCCAACGGTACTGCGTGGATTTCGGGATGCCCCTTTCTGTTCGATAGAAATTGCCGGCGAAAGCCCCTCGATAAAATCCACATCGGGCTTTTCCATCAACCCCAGAAACTGGCGGGCATAAGCCGATAATGATTCTACATAGCGGCGTTGCCCTTCGGCATAGATCGTATCAAAAGCCAGAGACGACTTTCCCGAACCTGAAAGCCCGGTGATTATCACCAGCTTCTCTCTCGGAATTTTGACATCGATGTTTTTTAGATTGTGCTCCCGGGCACCTTTGACAATCAGATAATCACTACTCAAAACTTCACCAAAAGTTAACGTTAAAGTTATTAAGATAATTCCTTAGCAGAAAGACTTTTTCACAAATAAATAGCCACTCCTGTTTTTAGTCTCGTTCCGGGGGGGAGGGGCTTCCCGCCAGCCTATCGGCAATCCGGTCGGGCAGGCGCTCCGAGAATGCGAAGATTCGGTGAGTGAATAATACACCTGTCAGGTTTACAGGATTAATCTCATCTTATTAAGAAGTATTTATTAAACCTGACAGGTGTAACGGGGAAGTAAAACCCTTGTGAAGGTTCGGTAAGATAAGCGTTAGTGTCATAATGAACAAGCCTTCGCAAGGTTGTCCCACTCGTTTAAACTCATACATTACAACGAAGTACTTTGTAACAAGATAGAATAATATTAATCTGTACGCATCAGGCGTGTTACCACTTCGATATGCGGCGTGTGCGGGAACATATCCACCGGCTGAATTTTAGCGATGTGATAAGCGCCCTGTTCAAGCAGCATTTTAATATCCCGCACCTGGGAGGCTGGATTGCAGGAGACATACACAATGCGTTGGGGATTCAGTTGAGCGACAACCGGAATCAGTTTCGGGTGCATCCCGCCCCGTGGCGGGTCGATAATCAAAACATCGGGTTTAGGTAATTCATCGAGCAGTTCGGGCTTTTTAGAAAAAATTTTATCCAGATTGCCTTCGATGAACTGAACGTTTTCGATCTGATTGAGCACCGCGTTTTCCCGGGCGTCTTTGACAGCGGCTTTGACAATTTCAAAACCGATAACTTCTTTAGCCTGTTCCGCCAGGTACAATGCAATACTGCCGGCGCCGCAGTAGAGATCCCAGACCACCTCGCTAGTATTCAATGCAGCGTATTTTGCAACAATGTTATAAAGCATTTCCGCCATGACTGTATTGGTCTGAAAGAAAGAAGCCGGAGAGATTTTAAATGACAAATTACCCACTTTTTCGAGAATATGATCCTCTCCAAAAAGAATATGCTGTTTTTCACCGATGGTTGTCCCCGACAATGTCCGGCTAATAGTATTAACCACACAGCTTAGGTTGTTCAGTTCAGCGGCTAATTCGCCAACTAATGGCTGAAAAACATGGTGCTGATTGTCGGATGTGACGATATTGATCATCAATTGATTTGTATTCAGGGCTTTGCGCAAGACCAAGTGACGCAGAAAACCGGTATGCCTCTTTTGATTGTGTGGGGACAGATTATTTTTCAATGCAAAATTCCGGACAATCCTGAGTACGACGGGAGTTTCCTCCGGCGCAATCAGGCAGTCATTCAGATCGATGGCTTTCCAGAAATTGCCGGGCGCGCGCAGCCCCAGAGCGAAATTCTCCGGTTTCTCCGTTTCATAATCACCGGTCGTCCAACGCCTGTTCGAAAAAGCAAATTCCATCTTATTGCGATAGCGGTAAATTTCCCGAGATTGAACGGTTGGCAAAATATCAACCGAGCCGAAACCGCCAAGATGCTGATACAGTTGCTTAACCTGGGCATACAGGTATTCAATTTGCCGATCATAAGCGAGGTTCTGATGAGAGCAGCCGCCGCAGTATTCAAAATATGGGCAGGGGGCTTGCCGGTATTTTGGGCTTTGCTCCAGGACCTCCAGAATCCGGGCTTCGGCAAAGCTTGATTTAGCTTTGGTAACACGTACCTGAACTTTCTGCCCAGGCAATCCGTTTTTAACAAAAATGATGAAATCGTCAATGTGAGCGATGCCGGCACCGCCGAAGGCAATGTCTTCGATTTTTACAGATAGGTCTTGCCCCTTTTTAATCGGTTTTTCCATCGCCGGTAAATTTATAAAAAATGGTGCTGGGGAACGAGAGATTTATTGAATATTAAAAACTTTGTCTTTATTTCCGTTACAAATCTGGGGCTTTGCAACGAGTAAGAAAGAGATGTTCTTGACACAAGCGCCTTTACCACGCTCATTTCCAAGCCCCAGTTTGGAAATAATAAATGAAACCTATATGTCAACAATTTGACACAAAGAGGTATGAAAATAAACATGATAACAGAACTCTAATAAATTTAAAAGATGATCTGTGTTATCTGTGTTCTATTTTCAGATGAAAAAGAAGATTTAGCCATAGCGACATAAATAATCGGATATTCCGTGCCTGCCTCGTGAAATCTTTTTTTATTACACTGGGGATTGGATATTGGGTGTTCAGATTATTTAATAGTATATCGATCAACTAAAAAATAGAAAGAGTCATATTTACTGACCGATATCGGGATCAAGTTCGTCAATCTGGGATGGATCCATATATTCTTTAGCGTATTTCAAATATATTTTTTCATTCACGAAAATCTTGAAAAGATCCGGATCAATATGCCGGTCCTTAGCCATGAATTCCATAATTCGCATGGCTTCGGAAAGAGTTTTGCCTTTTTTATAGGGGCGGTCTTTAGCAGTCAGAGCTTCGAAAATATCGGCTAACGCCATTATTCGAGCTTGCGGAGAAAGCTGATCGTCTGCCAGACCGTTTGGATAGCCGGTGCCATCCAGTTTTTCATGATGTCCACCGGCATATTCAGGCACCTTGCGCAATTTTTTGGGATAAGGCAGTTTTTCCAGCATTTTAATAGTTACATTCACATGATTATTAATAATCCGGCGTTCTTTTTCGGTAAGAGTCCCTCTGGGAATACAAAGATTTATGATTTCGTCTTCGTCGAGTAAATCCTGAGAATTATTGTTTATCTCAATTTTTTCCTGTCCGATTGACTTTACCCTCTCCTGTTTTTCTTGTTCCATGAATTCACTGCCGATGTTGGATTTTTCCAGGAAAGTCAGGTTGTCTTCAATTGTTTTAATGCGGGTGCGGTAGTTTTCTTCCAAGGCACCTATATCTTCGGAAGATTCACTTTCGCAGATACGGAGTTTGTGTTCGAGCAGTTCGATTTTAGCATCCCGTTTCAGGATTTCGAAGCGGGTTTTAATGAGATTGATACGATCATAAATAGTTTCCAGTTTAGTGGATTTATCGACTACATATTCAGGGGTTGTGATTTTCCCAACGTCGTGCATCCACGCTGCAAAGCGCAGTTCTTTAAGTTCGTCATCATTCAGCTTTAGAGGAGCATAAATGCCGTAGTCAATGCTGTTGATATTTTCCGCGATCATCATGGTCAGATTGGCAACCCGTCCAATGTGACCGCCGGTATAGGGCGATTTCTCGTCGATAGCCGAGGCAATCACCTGTATAAATGATTCTAATAATTGCTCCAAATCATGGATCAGGCAGGTGTTTGTAATGGCTACGGCAGCTTGGGAAGCCAATGAGATAATTAATTCCCGATCAGTCTCTGAAAACGGGATGGACTCTTTCGTATCTGGATCCAGGGCGTTAAGCAGCTGCAGAACGCCAATAATTTCATCTTCATGGTTGCGCATGGGGACAACCAGCATAGATTTGGAGCGATAGCCGGTTTTTTTATCAAAGTCGCGGGTGCCGCTAAAGTCAAATCCTTTTACGTCATAAACGTCGGGAATATTGATCACTTCACCGGTAAGACCGACATGGGTCGCTACCATGGCGTGGTTGGGTTTACCGTCCGGCAGAAACAGCCCTAACGGAGACCAATCGATTGTATTTCCGGAAGTGCCGCCCATGCGAATATTCAATGAACCGGTCTGAACAATTTCAAAGCGCAGAAATTTCTTATCATCGCTTATCATATATAAGGTTCCGCCGTCAGCGTTGGTGAAGCGCCGGGCTTCCTCAAGAATCATTTCCAGAAGTTTCGGGAGGTTCCGTTCCACCGATAAAGCGGTGCCGATTTTTAACAAGTCCCGAATCCATCCGCAAAGTGTCGATATATATTCC
>JAGHBC010000145.1 GCA_021161185.1 Fidelibacterota bacterium | reverse complement strand
ATTGTGGCACTACATATTTGAACTTTCTAAGATGTTTGCCACCGTAAGCTGTTGCTTTTATTGAATAATTTTTGTTGAAACATCAATTAAGTGTAGAAGAAAAGTTTAAAATATAAGGTATTTTTTCCGACAAGGAAAAAAGTAATGGTAATATTTTTCGGCAAATACAAATCTCAACGAGACGATCTAAAACACAGCGGTTCTTCACCAGAACCGCACTAACTTTGTATATTTACAGGTTATTGGTTATTAATTTGAAATGCTCTTAAGAGTGGCGATAAATAATCCGGTTGGCTAATAAAAGTTTCATAGGAAAAAAAGGCAAGATTTGAATAGCCGTTAGCAAACGATATCAGCGTTTTTGTCAACGCATCGTAACGATTTTGATTATAAACCCCGATTCCCATCCATATTCTCTCTTTACTTATCAAAGGATCGATTTTAGACAACGCCTGCTCAAATTTCCCGGCGTTTTTGGTATAGTTCATCGGCACGACAAAATCGAGATAGTCGTTTTTAAGCCAATTTTCCCAATCCTGATAGAATAAATGCCGGGCGTTAAACGGATCGGGCTTTACGGCAGCGCTCAGTAGAATGGGTTTGCTGGTTGTAATAATCACGCTCCTTATATCCCCGACCAAGTCGGTAATAGCGTCTCTGCGAAAATTGCTCCATTGTTCGAGCATATCTTCAATATTTTCGCCTGCCATCCTGGAAAAATATGAACCGTTTAAATCAGCTAACAGGATCGGGTCAATCCCATAAATATCTATAAACCTTTTACGCCCCACCTCGTTATAATCATAACTCTGCTTCGGGTAGCGTATATAGTCGAGATGAATACCATCAACAGGATACAATTCAACGAGTTCCTTAACAATGCCGACAAGATATCTGTTTACATCGGGAACAAGGGGCGATAAATAGATTCCCGCAGTATTATTCTTTTTTAAATCATTAAATTTTCGTTTAATATCCTTAACGCCATCCGCGTTAACAGCACACCATTCGGAATGTTGGTTGATAAGGTGATTATTATCAGACGGACGCTCGCCGGAGGTCCACAACAGATACATGTTCAGCCAGGCGTGAACTTTAATATTTCTAAGATGAGCTTTCTCCAAAGTATATTTGAGAGGATCAAAGTTTTGGTCATGAACAGCTGGCGCCAGACAAACGATAGATGACTTATAGAACGCATCACCGCGTCCGCGCACCTGTACAAAAAGGTCCGTAAAGCCGTTCCTGTCGGCAAATTCAATAAATTTATCTATTGATTCTCGACCGGTTATTTGATCACGAACAATCCACATCGAGAGATGCGCTGTATTCTGACCACTCAGATCTACCCAGTATAATAGAAAAAGGGCAGTAATTGCTACTGCCCTACAATTTTTAATATAAGAACCAATCAACGATACATCACCGTTATTCTGCGGGCGGCTCCTCTGCAGCATTTTCCGTATCCGTATTCTCAACGTCCAGCTTTACTTCTTCCTGAATTTCAGCTTTTACCGGCGTACTATCTGTTTGTTTCGCTGCTATTTCCGCCGGTTCGGATTTTTCAGATTCCTTTTTTACAGGTTTTTTCTTTATATCTTTGACCTCATCTTTTTTAAGCAAGTCCTTTTTGGCAGGCTTCGGTGCTTTTTTATTTTCACCGGGATACTTATAATCAACAAATTCTATCAATGATACCGCCGCACGATCATTATCACGAAAACCTAATTTAACAATTCTCGTATAACCGCCGTTCCGATCGGCATATTGAGGCGCAATATGATCAAAGAGTGTTTTAACAAGTGTGCGATCATGCAGGACTTTAAAAGCAAGCCTTCTGTGGTGAACGGTTCCCTTTTTCCCGTAGGTAATTAACCGTTCGATGACTTGCCTTAACTCCTTGGCTTTCGCGTCAGTGGTCTTAATTTTTCCATGCTGTATAAGTGCAGCAGAAAGATTCATTAACAGCGCTTTCTTGTGACTAGCGGTTCTTCCAAGTTTTGCTACACGTTTCTGATGACGCATTTCTGAATACTCCTTTGCCTAATTATTCATCTTTTCCGGAGAGATATTTATCCACATCCATACCGAAATCCAGATCCATTTCCTTGATTTTTGCCATTAATTCATTCAGTGATTTGCGGCCAAAGTTTTTGAACTTGAGCATCTCCGACTCCTCTTTTGAAACCAAATCGGCAATAGTCTTGATGTTGTTAGCTTTAAGACAGTTATATGATCGAACCGAAAGCTCCATCTCATCGACGCTTTTTCGCAATAGATTCCTGATTTTTACCATATCTTCATCGGGTTCTTCCCGAGAAAGTTCGATAGATTTAGATTGAACTGTGGAGAACAGTGAAAAATATTTTATCAGTAATTTGGCAGCGTAATCGACGGCGCCCTCGGCGGTAATGCTGCCATCGGTATGAACGTCAAGTGTCATTTTTTCGAGAGTATCATGAGATGTTCCCGGTAATGTTTCAACTTTATAGGACGTTTTTGTTACCGGTGAGTAAATGGAATCGATAAAAATAGTTCCAATGGGGACATCCGGCGTTTTATTCATTTCGGCCGGAACCCAGCCGGTTCCACAGGAAATTTTCAGTTCAATTGTAAAATCGGCATCTTCGTTCATTTCACAAATGTGATGATCCGGATTCAGAATTTCAAACTGGGAGGATTCTTTTCCGATATCGCCAGCCAGAAATTTACCCGCTCCTTTAAAATTGAGGATAACCTTATCCGGTTTCGGATCGATCAACTTAAATCGAACTTCTTTAAGATTTAAAATAATATCGGCAACATCTTCGATAACTCCCGGAATAGTAGCAAATTCGTGCAGTACTCCGTCAATCTTGATTGACGAGATAGCTGCGCCGGGGATAGAAGTAATCAACATTCGCCTTAATGCATTACCAATAGTAGTTCCATAACCTCTTTCCAAAGGTTGTACAATAAACTGACCGTATGTATCTGTTGTTATTTCTTTGACGACTCTTGTTAATATTTGATCCTGTGCGGTCATTCTTTTCCTCTTTATTTATTTAGAATAGAGTTCTACGACTAACTGTTCGTTGACATCAATCCCCATCTGATCTCTTTCGGGCACCTGAATAAAAATACCCTGCATCTTGGCTTTATCAAGAATAAGCCAGGGAAGGTCATGTTCACCGCGAATTCGTTTCATGGATTCATGAATAGCTTTAAGTTTCTTACTGTTATCACGTACTTGGATAACATCACCGGCTTTGCACTGAAATGAAGGGATGTCAACGATTTTCCCGTTTACCAAAAAATGACGATGGCTTACCAACTGCCGTCCCATATTTCGGGATGATGCGAAACCAAGGCGGTAAACTACGTTATCCAAACGACTTTCCAGCTTCTTCATCAGGTTTGTACCGGTAACCCCTTTTTCACTTGCAGCGCTCGCAAAATAGAGCCGGAATTGATTTTCCAGCACACCATAAATCCGTTTAATTTTCTGTTTTTCTCTCAATTGTAAACCATAGTTTGACGGTCGGCGACGATTGGTTTGACCGTGCTGTCCGGGCGCATAACTCTTTGTTTCAAAGGAACATTTGGTGGTATTACAACGATCGCCTTTGAGGAACAATTTCATTCCTTCGCGACGACACAACTTACAAACAGCACCTGTATATCTTGCCATTGATTAAAAACTCCTACCTATTTATACTCTTCTACGCTTGGGTGGTCTGCAACCATTATGCGGAATGGGCGTCACATCTTTTATTGCGGATATTTGTAGCCCCGCAAGACTCAAAGCCCGGATAGCGGCTTCTCGTCCGGAACCCGGCCCCTTCACGCGGACTTCAACCCGGTTTAATCCAAGACCCATTGCTTCTTTGGCGGCTTTGTTGGCAGCCTGTTGGGCAGCAAAGGGCGTATTTTTACGCGATCCTTTAAAGCCGGCAGTGCCTGCAGATGCCCATGAAATCACATTCCCATAAATATCGGTCAAGGAAATGATCGTATTGTTAAATGTTGCTTGTATGGTTGCGATGCCTTCAGCCTCAACCTTAATTTTTTTCTTTTTCTTTATTACATTTCTTTTGGGTGGCAAATCTGAGACCTCCTATTATTAGCCTTTCTTTCCAACTGCAGCTTTCTTCCGGCTCACTGTTCTCCTCGGACCTTTACGTGAACGCGCATTTGTTTTCGTGCGCTGTCCTCTGACCGGTAGTCCGCGGCGATGTCTTAATCCCCGGTAACTACCGATATCCATCAGCCGTTTAATATTCATCTGGAACTCGGTGCGCAAGGCTCCTTCTACCTTCAGATCATTACTGATGATAGTGCGAATCTCATGAACCTGTTCTTCGCTAAGATCCTTTACACGGATCTCAGGATCAATTTTTGCCTTTTCAAGGACTTGTAACGCTGTTGTGGGACCTATACCGTAAATATAAGTCAGCGCTATTTTTACTTTTTTTCCATTTGGTAAATCTACACCCGCAATTCGAGCCAAAATGTCCTCCTAATACGATTTTATCCCTGCCGCTGTTTGTGCTTCGGATTTGAACAGATTACTCTAACAACACCTTTACGACGTATGATTTTGCATTTGTCACAAATCTTCTTTACTGATGCTCTTACTTTCATTTACTTTTTCATCCTATTTATAACGATAAGTAATTCTACCTCTGGAAAGATCGTAAGGCGATAATTCCAGTGACACTTTATCACCCGGTAAAATCTTGATAAAGTGCATTCTCATTTTTCCTGATACATGTGCCAAAACCTCATGCCCGTTTTCCAATTCGACTCTAAATGAGGCGTTAGGCAAATTTTCTTTGATGATGCCGTCAACTTTGATCTGTTTTTCCTTCGCCATAAAATTAACCTATCTCATTTTTTGATAAAATTAACGGACCGTTATTTGTAATGGTAATGGTATGTTCATAGTGGGCGGAAGGCTTCCTGTCCGCAGTTACGATTGTCCAACCGTCATCCAGTGATTCCACGTCAAAAGTTCCCTCGTTAACCATTGGCTCAATCGCCAGGCACATACCCGGCTTTAATTCCGGACCTTTGCCTGGGGCGCCATAATTAGGAACTTCCGGCGCTTCATGCAAATTAGCGCCAATTCCGTGCCCCACCAAAGTTCTTACAACGGAAAAACCGTGTGCTTCAACATAAGTCTGAATGGCATTCCCGATATCCGACAAGTGATTACCGGCTCTGGCTTTTTGAATACCTTTATAGAGGGATTCTTCAGTAATTTTCATAAGTTTCCGCTTGGCTTCACTAACATTACCAACCGCAAATGTATAAGCTGCGTCACCATAATATCCGTTTTTAAATACACCTACATCGATACCGATAATCTCGCCTTGTTTAAGTTCACGCCCGGAAGGAATTCCGTGCACAACCTGCTCTTCAATGCTGGCGCAGATAGTAGCCGGATAACCGTTATAACCCTTAAAAGCCGGTTTGGCGTCTTTACTAAGAATATAATCTTCGGCAATTTTATCGAGATACAGCGTCGTTACACCGGGTTTAATCTCATTCACCAACAGCTGTAGCGTTTCGGCAACAATCCGATTGCTTTCCTGTATTTTTTCGATTTCCTTTTGTGAGCGAATATATATCATACCGGTTTAACGACGACGCCCTTTCATTTTTCCGCTTTTTAAAAATCCATCATAATGCCGCATCAGCAGATGAGATTCAATCTGCTGTAAGGTATCGAGCGAAACCCCCACAATAATAAGTAAACTGGTGCCGCCAAAAAACGATGCCAAATCATAGGTCAAATTCATCACTTTCATCAGGACATAAGGAAAAACCGCGATAAATGCTAGAAATATAGATCCAGGCAAGGTTACTTTTGTTAAAATATTATCAATAAACTCTGATGTCTTCTTGCCGGGGCGTATACCGGGTATGAAGCCGCCGTATTTTTTCATATTATCGGCGACCTCTAC
Source organism: Fidelibacterota bacterium (assembly GCA_021161185.1). GTDB lineage: Bacteria > Fidelibacterota > UBA2242 > UBA2242 > UBA2242 > DPVY01. Next base: position 2,476 of record JAGHBC010000145.1, on the reverse strand, counting down.
CGGATTAAAAGCTATGGCAGTATAAAAATAGGTAAAGAAAACAATTAAGGTCCCGAAAAACAACCAATAAACCGGTGATTGCACAGAAAAAAACCGCATTATTCCCTGAATAAATTCACTGTTTGGAAAAAAGGTGGAAAAGGTACTGGGAATGAACATTATCGCCTGAGCAAAAATAATCGGCATAACTCCCGCGGTATTTACCCGTAAGGGAATATGCGTTGCCTGTCCACCATATACTTTCCGACCAACGACACGTTTTGCATACTGAACGGGAATTTTTCTTTGTCCCTGGGTTAGCAATACCACAAAACCAACAATCACCACCATAAGACCAAGTAAAACAATTTCCGTAAAAACGCCCCGGACACCTTCTCTGATAAGCACGATTTCACTTAACACAACATTGGGTAAACGAGCCAGGATACCGATCATAATGATCAGAGAAATACCATTGCCAATTCCCCGTTCGGTGATTCGTTCGCCTAACCACATCATCAAAATTGTTCCGGTTGTCATGGTTAGCATAATCATTAAAGTAAAACCGATTCCCGGGTTGGGAACAACCGGCAGAATCTGATTACCGATTCTGGCTGACATTTGCGAACTCATCAGAAACTGAGCGATACCGAAGGACTGCAGACCGGCTATCAATAAAGTGCCGTATCGAGTTAGTTGGGTAATCTTCTTGCGCCCTTCTTCACCTTCCTTCTGCAACTTTTGAAAATACGGAATGACGGCTCCCAGCAGCTGAATAATAATTGAAGCACTGATATAGGGCATAATACCCAGGGCGAACAACGTGGCTCTTGAAAACGCGCCGCCCGCAAAAAGATCATACAACCCAAACAGGTTGTTAGAGAAATTCCGAAACACTGCGCCAAGCACTTCAGTGTCAACGCCTGGGACTGGAATATGGGCGCCTACGCGCACAACAGTCAATATCGAAAGAGTATATAAGATACGCTTTCTTAGCTCTGGAATTCTGAAGACACTCTGTATTTGTTGCTTCATATGATATTGGCCTTTCCACCGCTTGCTTCAATTTTTTCTTTTGCCGATTTGCTGAATGCATTTGCTTTTACATTGACCGGCTCAGTTAGTTCTCCGTTGCCGAGTACCTTTAGCGGTTTGGAGAGTGATTTGATAACGCCGTTTTGATATAGGATTTCCGGAGATATTTCAGGCAACTGTAACCGGGCAATAATATCGAGGTTGACAATCTGAACCTCTTCTCTGAAAATATTGGTGAAGCCGCGTTTTGGGAGACGACGATAAATTGGCATCGTGCCACCCTCAGACCAGACTCTTCGTTTCGAACCCGACCGGGAATGATCTCCTTTATGTCCTCGACCGGCTGTACCGCCCGTACCGGAGGCATTTCCTCTGCCAAGTCGCTTTGAGGTTTTTATAGAACCAAAAGAATATTTTAATGAGCCAAGATTCATAACTATTCCTTAATCTCTTCGACTTTTAATAAATGTGTAATCGCTTTAACCATTCCTCTAATCGCCGGATTATCGGGCTGTTCCACCGTATGGTGCATACGTTTTATTCCGAGCGCTTCTAATGTTTGTTTTGCCCGCTTACGGTAACCGATCGAGCTTTTAATTTGAGTAATACGCAACTTCGCTTGTGCTATATTCTTATTCATGAGCCAAATATCTCCTGCAGAGTCATTCCTCTTTTATGAGCAACCATATAAGGATCTTTCAGACTTTGAAGAGCCCGCATTGTTGCTTTCACAATATTATGAGTGTTATTCGAACCGATTGATTTAGATAAAATATCATGAATACCAACCTGCTCCATAATTGCCCGGATTGGCCCGCCGGCAATAATTCCCGTACCGGGAGATGCGGGTTTTAAGATCACAATCGCCGCACCGTATTTAGCCTGAATTGCGTGAGGTATTGTTCCATTAATTACCGGAATCTTAACAATACTTTTTTTGGCATTTTCTTTTCCCTTAGCTACGGCAGTTGTTACTTCCAGAGCCTTGCCCATACCGACGCCAACATATCCTTTGCCATCTCCAACCGCAACGACGGCATTAAAACTAAAACGGCGACCGCCGGTAACAACTTTGGCAACGCGGCTTATTTTGATAACTTTTTCATCGAGTAGGTCCAACTGGGTAGGATCGACTGTTTTCAAATTGATACTCCTTTGAGATTAAAATTCCAATCCTGCTTTTCTTGCAGCATCCGCCAAAGCCTTAATACGCCCATGATATCTGAAACCACCACGGTCAAAAACAACCTTGGTAATTTTATGTTCCTGTGCTTTTTTTGTGAGATATTCCCCCACCAACACACTTTTTTCCATTTTGGTGGTCTCCTTCTTAATCTTGGATTTTACTTCAGCAGACAAATCCGAAACAGCCAGAATCGAATGACCTCGCTGGTCATCGATTAACTGGGCATAGATATGGCTGGCGCTGCGAAAGACTGCCAGACGCGGACGTTCAGCAGTT
>JAGHBC010000003.1 GCA_021161185.1 Fidelibacterota bacterium | reverse complement strand
TATTCTCATGGTCTTTATTACCAACTTCTCCAATGGTAGCAAAACATTCCTGCAACACCAGTCTGATTTCACCAGATGGCATACGCAGGGTAACATATTTACCCTCTTTGGCCATAATCTGAGCAGCCGTACCGGCACCGCGGGCGATCTGTCCGCCTTTTTTTGGTTTGAGCTCAATATTATGAACAAAAGTACCCGCCGGAATATTCTTTAGAGGCAATGCGTTTCCAACTTTAATCGGCGCATCTTGTCCCGATACAATCACACTGCCCACCTGCAAACCATTGGGAGCAACGATGTAACGCTTCTCACCGTCTTTATAATTCAGCAAAGCAATGCGTGATGATCTGTTAGGATCATATTCAATGGTTTTCACCGTCGCTTCAATACCATGCTTATCCCTCTTAAAATCAATCAAACGATAGGCCCGCTTGTGTCCGCCACCCCGTCTGCGGGATGTAACCCGCCCATTATTATTACGTCCACTTGAACGCTTAATTGAAATTAACAGACTCTTTTCCGGTGTAGTCGAGGTGATATCTTCAAAAGTATCAACCGACTTAAATCGTTGTCCCGGTGTTGTTGGTTTAATTTTCTTAATACCCATAATACTATACCGCGGTTTCTCCTTGATAGAAATCTATTTTCTCACCCTTTTGAAGTGTCACAATCGCTTTTTTCCAGCTCGAACGCTTGCCACTCGTGCGAATTACTCTGCCGCCACTGCGAACAGTCATGTTTTTGACCTTGCCTGCCAGATTCATGGTAGCGACCTTTTCGACCTTTACTCTAAATCTTTTTTCAACTGCTTCCTTGATCTCGATCTTATTCGCTTTCGGATGAACTTTAAAGCCATACTTCCGTTCAGTTTCCTGAAGGGCATTTATTTTTTCAGTTAAGATCGGCTTAATAATGATGGTACCTTTAATTGACATCGTTCAATCCCTATTAATTTGCCAGAAGACGGTTATTTAATTTTTCTAATCCTTCTTTATCAACCAAGAGCACTTCACAATCCAGTATATCATAGGTTGATGCTCTCTCCGCCCCTACCAGTAAAATGTTATAAAAATTACGGGTGGCCAAATACAGATTTTCAGTAACTTCCGAAGCAAGCAGGGTAATTCGTTTATCTTCAAGGTTAAATGCTTTTAGAAATTGACGAACCGTCTTTGCTTTGGCTTCTTCAAGATTAAAATCTTCCAAAACTGTAATTGCACCATCTCTGTATTTATATGCCAGTGCACTTTTCCGGGCAAGGGTTTTTACCTTTTTATTAATCTTCATAGAATAATATTTAGGCTTAGGTCCAAATGCGCGACCACCACCAACCCAAATCGGACTTCTTCTCGAACCGGCCCGGGCACCGCCACGACCTTTCTGCTTCCAGGGCTTCCGACCGCCACCACGAACCTCCGCTCGGGTTTTGGTAGAATTAGTCCCCTGACGGGAATTGGTCATCTCGGTTTTCACTGCAAGGTAAATTGCATGGTCGTGCGGTTCAATATCAAAAGATGGCGTATCTATTGTCAATTTCTGTCCGGATTCCAAGCCGTCTCTTTTATAAACAGTAAATTCTATGCTCACCGTTCTTGCCTCCGAATTGTTACGATACCATTTTTACCACCCGGCACGGCACCTTTAATGTAAAGTAAATTGTTTTCAGGGTCGATTTTGACAATAGTCAATCCCAAGATGGTTTTATTTTCATTACCCATCCTACCGGGCATTCTCATGCCCTTGATTACACGGGAAGGATAAGCCGATGCACCAATTGAACCCGGAGCCCGAAAACGATCACTCTGACCGTGGGTTTTGGGGCCGCCGCGAAAATTGTAGCGTTTAACAACTCCCTGAAAACCTTTGCCCTTACTAATACCGGATACTTTTACTTTATCACCGACTTTAAACATATCGACGGTGATCAACTCACCGATTTTTGAACGATCAGGCTCAAAATCTCTGATCTCCGATAAATGACGGTAAGGTTCTGTTTTTGCAACTTTAAAATGACCAAACTCCGGTTTTTTCGTGTGCTTTTCCGATTTTTTTTCAAAACCCAACTGAACAGCTGAATATCCGTCTTTATCAGGGGTTTTTACCTGCACTACCAGGCAGGGACCCGCCTCAACAATAGTAACAGGCAGCAGATCGCCATTTTCCTCAAAAACCTGGCTCATCCCTATCTTTTTACCAATAATTCCTAACATAGGTCTACTTTCGTTATACCTTTATCTCAATATCTACGCCAGCCGGGAGATCTAATCTCATGAGTGCATCTACAGTCTTGGAAGTCGAATTTACAATATCCACGAGACGTTTATGAATCTTCGTCTGAAACTGCTCTCTCGATTTTTTATTAACATGAGGAGATCTCAGCACTGTATACACTGTCCTCTGGGTCGGTAATGGTATCGGGCCACAGACAACTGCACCGGTTGATTTTGCCGTTGCCACAATCTTCTGGGTACTTTTATCCAAAAGATTGTGATCGTAAGCTTTGAGACTAATTCTAATTCTTTGTGCGGACACGGATAACTCCTTACTCCAAGATTTCTGTTACGACGCCGGCACCAACCGTGCGACCACCTTCACGAATCGCAAAGCGCAACTCTTTCTCAATCGCTATCGGCGTGATCAACTCGATCGTCATCGTGACGTTATCACCTGGCATGACCATGTCGACACCCTCCGGCAATTCAATTACACCCGTCACATCAGTTGTCCGAAAATAAAACTGCGGACGATAACCCTTGAAAAAAGGTGTGTGCCGACCACCTTCATCCTTCTTCAATACATAGACTTCGCCTTTGAACTTCGTATGCGGAGTGATACTGCCCGGCTTGGCGACAACCATCCCCCGCTGTAACCACTCTTTATCTATCCCTCGCAATAACAAACCAACATTGTCACCAGCCTCACCGCGATCCAACATCTTGCGAAACATCTCTACACCGGTAACTACGGTCTTCTTAAAACCGCCCATACCGATAATCTCAACCTCTTCGCCAACCTTAATCACACCGCGATCTATCTTACCGGTACCAACCGTACCACGTCCCGTGATCGAAAATACATCCTCTACCGGCATCAGAAACGGCTTGTCCATATCGCGCTCCGGGGTCGGTATGTAGGAATCAATCGCCTCTATTAACTCGGCAATACATTTGGTCTTCTCGGGATTATCCGGATCATTTAAAGCCTCTAAAGCGCTCCCCCGAATAATCGGTATCTCATCTCCTGGATAGTTATATTTGTTCAGAAGGTCTCTTAACTCCATCTCAACTAACTCTAACAACTCCGGATCATCTACCATATCGGTCTTGTTCATAAATACTACTATCGACGGTACATTTACCTGACGTGCCAAAAGTACATGCTCGCGGGTCTGCGGCATCGGACCATCAAAGGCCGATACTACCAGTATCGCACCATCCATCTGAGCCGCACCGGTTATCATATTCTTGATGTAATCCGCATGTCCGGGACAGTCAACGTGGGCATAATGCCGTAATTCCGACTCATATTCAACGTGCGCCGTATTAATCGTAATCCCACGCTCGCGCTCCTCCGGAGCATTATCAATACTGTCAAACGAACGTGCCGTCGCCAGACCCTTCTTGTTTAATATCAGAGTCATTGCCGCCGTCAATGTCGTCTTACCATGATCTACGTGACCTATCGTTCCTACATTCACGTGAGGCTTTGTGCGCTTATAATGTTCCTTCGCCATGAACTCTCCTTAGTTTTGTAAATATTCAGGTATGAAACCTCTTGTTTTTTCAACGATTTCCATCTGTATTTTTTTATCACAATATTCATAGCTGGAAAATCTCATTGTAAAAACAGCTCTTCCCTGACTTAAAGATCTTAAATCCGTCGCATATCCAAATGATTCCCGTAATGGAACCATTGCATTAATAATGTTTATATCGTTTAGTTTATCCATTTTTCGAATGTTTGCGCGCCGCGCGTTGAGATCATTGATAACATCCCCGAGATAGGCGTCCGGCACAGATATTTCTAAAGCCATAATCGGCTCAAGAATGGCTGGTTCGGCTTTGCGTAATGCATCCTCCAAAGCCATTGAAGCGGCAATCTCAAAAGCCAGGGCGGTGCTATCGTTTTCACGATACTCGCCATCATTTATAACAATTTTCATTTTGTGGAGTGGATACCCGGCAACAGCACCGCTTTTAACGCTGTTTTGTACGCCTTTTTCAATTGCAGTAAAAAACTCCCGGGGTACGGACGTATCTGGAATTTCATTCATTATTACAACACCATGATCCGCAGTTTGATCCGGAGCAACACTCAATTTAACAACAGCAAATTGAAATTTCCCACCGATCTGACGATCGAATCGTCCTTCTCCGATAGATTCTTTACTAATTGTTTCGCGGTAGGAAACCTGCGGTTTACCAACGTGAGCTTTAACTTTAAATTCTCTGAGCAAGCGATCAATTAGTATTTCCAAATGAAGTTCACCCATTCCGGAGATAACAGTCTGACCGGTTTCCTCATCCTGTGATATTTTGAAAGTCGGGTCTTCATAAGCAAGCTTCTCAAGAGAACTGGTAAGATTATCGGAGTCCACCTTGCTTTTCGGCTCGATCGTAATTGATATTACCGGTTCGGGAAAGTCCATGGATTCCAGTATAATCGGTTTTTTTGAATCACAAAGCGTATGACCGGTAAAACTATGTTTTAAACCCACAACGGCGCCAATTTCACCAGCTATCAGTTCATCGCGGTCTTCACGTTTATTAGCATGCATCAATAATAACCGGGCAACCCGTTCTTTCTTGTCTAAACTTGGATTGTAGATCGTGCTACCTTTTATCAGTGCACCTGAATAGACCCTTACAAAACTTAACCGCCCAACATGAGGATCAGTCATAATCTTGAAAATAAGAGCCGCTAACGGTTCGTCGGCAGATGCTTTACGTTGAACAGGATTTCCTTTTAAATTTACACCCTGAACCGGCGGAATATCGAATGGTGACGGCAGAAATTCTACAATGCCGTCGAGTAATTGCTGAATCCCTTTATTTTTAAAAGCGGAGCCACACAACACCGGAACAATTTTATTCTGTAGTGTCCCGAGCCTGATTGCTTTAATGATTTCAGCAGCTTCGATGACATCGTTATTTAAATATTTGGCAAATAAAATGTCGTCGTAATTAGCAACTTCTTCCAGCAGGTTCTTACGGTATGTTTCGGCTATCTCTTTCAAGTCGGCCGGAACTTCGCCATAATAATATTTTGCGCCCAGGGCATTTGAATCAAATATAACACTTTGGAAACGGATTAAATCAATAATCCCTGTAAACATTTCGCCGGAACCAATTGGTAAACTTACCGGAACCGGTTTCGCCTTCAGGCGGTCCTCGACCATTTTCAGTACATTATAATAATCAGCGCCGGCACGATCCATTTTATTGACAAACGCAATCCGGGGAATACCATATTTATCTGCCTGGTGCCAAACAGTTTCACTTTGAGGCTCAACACCGCCAACAGCACAGAAAATGGCTACTGCCCCGTCAAGCACACGCAGCGATCGTTCAACTTCCGCCGTAAAATCCACGTGCCCAGGCGTATCGATAATATTAATTCGATTTTTATTCCAGTAACAGGTTGTCGCGGCGGATGTAATCGTGATCCCGCGTTCCTTCTCCTGTTGCATCCAGTCCATGGTCGCAGAACCTTCGTGCACTTCGCCCATTTTATGAACACGGCCGGTGTAAAAAAGGATACGTTCGGTCGTAGTGGTCTTACCGGCGTCTATATGCGCCATAATCCCAACATTCCGAACATTTTTTAACACTACTTTCGACACGATTTTTCTACCTATTATCTAAAATGCGCAAAGGCTTTATTGGCTTCCGCCATTCTATGAGTATCATCTCTTTTTTTAATGGAAGCGCCTTCACCATCGGCTGCCGCCATAAATTCAGATGCTAATTTTTCCGCCATGGATTTCCCTGCCCGCGATTTGGAAAAACCAATAATCCAACGGGACGCCAATGCAAACTTCCGGCGGGGCTTAACCTCGATCGGCACCTGATAGGTCGCCCCTCCGATTCTACGAGACTTTACTTCCATGATCGGAGAAACATTATTCATTGCTTTCCGAAACACATCTAATCCATTGACTTTTCTGGTAGTTTCAATGATATTGATCGCATCGTAAAAAATCTTTTCAGCAACAGACCGCTTACCTTGCTTCAGCAGATAGCTGATAAACCGGGCAACATCTATTTGACCGTATTTTGAATCTGGTATCACTTCACGAGCAATAACTTTCCTTCTTCGTGACATAAAGTTATCTCCCTATTATGACGGCCGCTTGGTGCCGTATCTGGATCGACTGTTTTTTCTATCATTCACACCGCTGGTATCAAGAGTACCACGAACGATGTGATAACGAACACCGGGAAGATCCTTGACACGACCGCCCTCAACGAGCACGATTGAGTGTTCCTGGAGATTATGACCTTCTCCGGGAATATAGGCGTTCACTTCCTTACCGTTTGTCAAACGAACACGCGCAACTTTCCGGAGCGCCGAGTTTGGTTTTTTCGGCGTCGTAGTGTAGACACGAGTACAGACTCCACGTTTCTGAGGACAGCCACGCAGTGCTGGCGCCTTCTCTTTTTTACTTACAGTCTTTCTTCCATTACGGACTAACTGATTGATCGTTGGCATATTTTCTCCATTATAAAAGCCTATAAAAATACAATAACTTTGTTTTTTAAGCAATAGATTTTATTTATTTTCTAATCTATTTTTGTAACGCTGCCAATTCATCCTCTTGAGTTTTCTCTTTTTCTCTGATAATTTTCCATTTTTTCTTCTCTTCTTCCGGTTCAGCTACCACAATATCAGAGTATTTTCTCAAACCCGTACCGGCCGGAATCAAACGCCCCATAATAACGTTCTCTTTCAAACCACGCAGATAATCTACTTTACCGGCCACGGAAGCATCGGTTAATACACGAGTTGTTTCCTGAAACGACGCAGCCGATATGAAGGATTCGGTATTCAATGAGGCCCTAGTAATGCCCAAAAGCACCTCCGTAAACTGTGCCGGCCTTGCCGGTCGGGCTTTAGCGGGATTTTTACCCTCTTCTTTTAAGAGACGGTTGAACTTGGCAAATTCTTTCCTGGAAATTACATCATCGATATCCCAATCTGAATCACCTACATTAGTAATCACAACGTAATTCTGAATCCGTGCATTTTCTTTGATAAGTTCGCTCCGGTTTACCCGATCATTTTCAAGTAATTCAGTGTCACCGGAATCTTCAATTCGAACCTTCTGCATCATTTGGCGTACAATAACTTCAATATGCTTATCATTAATACGAACACCCTGGAGACGGTAGACTTCCTGAATTTCATTTACCAGGTATTCCTGAACTTTACGCGGATCCTGAACGGCTAAAATGTCTTGTGGCGCCACCGGTCCTTCACACAAACGATCACCGGCTTTAACCTCATCACCCTGGTTCACCAAAACGTAGCGTCCATAGGGCATCTTGTATTTTTTAGTCGTTCCATCGGAGCCGGTTACCAATACTTCACGAATACCTTTTTCTGTTTTTCCAAAAGATATACTCCCATCAATTTCAGTAATTATCGCCGGATCACTTGGACGTCGGGCTTCAAACAACTCGGCAACACGAGGTAAACCACCGGTAATATCACTGGTTTTTGCTATCTCTTTCGGCTTCTTTGCCAAAACTTCACCGGCGACAACATCGTCACCATCTTTTACTGCTAACATTGCCTGAACAGGTAAAATAAATCCGGGGTGAACAACTTCCATCCCATCTTCAATACTGACAATATCAATACGAGGCTGAATCGTTCGATCTTTTGATTCAATGATAGTTGTGGATTTATGCCCCGATTCATCGGCTTTGATACTGTAGGTGACATTTTCAATCAGATCAACAAAACGAACCTTACCATCATGAAGTGCTAAAATCTGATCCATATAAATATCCCAGCGGAACAGAACCTGGCCAATATTTACGACATCGCCTTCTTTGACCAGTATATGAGCACCATAAGGAATATTATATGTAGAAGTTACACGATTATTTTCATCAACCAGGCTTAGCGTGGCATTTCGAGACAGAGCCACCGAATAATTATCTTTTTTATAATCCAGAAATTTATAGTTTTCTGAAAATGTAATCTGACCTTTACTCTTGGCAACGGTTTCGGACTCTTCGACAATACGCGCTGCAGTACCACCAAAGTGGAATGTCCGTAAAGTCAGCTGGGTGCCCGGCTCACCGATAGACTGCGCCGCCATAATACCGACTGATTCCCCAATGTTAACTATTTTTCCGGTAGCCAGATTACGTCCGTAACATTTGGCACAAACACCGCGTAGGGACTCACAAGTCAGCACAGACCGGATCCGGACTTTTTCAATACCGGAACGTTGAATTTTCAATGCAATTCTTTCGGTAATTTCCTGTCCAGCTTCTACTAAAATATCGTTCTCATCATCAGGATTATAAATATCTTCCTGAGTTACACGACCGACAATACGATCCGCCAGTTTTTCAATAATTTTTTCTTCTTTCTTTAATACCGTAATATCAATCCCATTAATTGTACCACAATCTTCTTCAGAAATAATTACATCCTGAGAAACGTCAACGAGACGACGAGTCAGATACCCTGCATCGGCAGTTTTCAAAGCCGTGTCCGCCAGTCCCTTACGGGCGCCGTGAGTCGAAATAAAATATTCCAACACTGTCAACCCTTCTTTAAAATTTGAAGTAATCGGCGTCTCAATAATTTCACCGACTTGACCGGTCATCGATTTTTGCGGCTTAGCCATCAAACCTCGCATGCCGGCTAACTGCTTAATCTGTTCACCGCTACCACGGGCGCCGGAGTCTGCCATCATATATACGGGATTAAATCCCTGATGGTTGACCGCCATATTTTCAATCATCACTTCTGACAATTTGTTAGTCGTATGTGTCCAGTTATCAATTACTTTATTATATCGCTCACCCTCTGTCAGAATACCTTCCCGAAACTTCTTCTGAATAACCTCTACTCTTGCAAATGATCCTTTGAGAATCTCTTCCTTTTCATCAGGTATAAGTATATCGGAAATCGAAATCGATACACCCGACTGGGTCGCATATTTAAATCCCAGATCTTTCAAATTATCAAGAAACTTAACGGTTTCATAGTTCCCCACCTCGTAAAAAACCATCCTTACAATTCTTTCAATCGTCTTTTTACTGATCATTTCATTGATGTACCCGATACCCTTGGGAAGAATACGGTTAAACATCGCTCGCCCCGGAGTGGTATCATATATTTTCCCACCCACCCTGATTTTTACTTTAGCGTGGATGTCTACCTGACCGTTTTCGTAAGCGGCGATAGCTTCATCAATTGAAGAGAATAGGAAGCCCTCGCCCCGCACACCATCTTTTTGACGGGTAATATAGTATACACCCAAAACCATATCCTGTGACGGAATGGCAATCGGATATCCGTTGGCGGGATGAAGAATGTTATGACCCGACAATGCCAAAACCCGGCATTCCATTAATGCCTCAAAGGACAGCGGAATGTGGACAGCCATCTGATCACCATCAAAATCCGCGTTAAACGCGGCGCAAACCAGAGGATGAATTTGAATCGCCTTGCCATTAATTAAAACCGGTTGGAAGGCCTGAATTCCCAGACGGTGCAACGTCGGAGCACGGTTCAGTAATATCGGGTGATCTTTCACCACATATTCCAAAACCTTGTATACTTCAGGGTCTTTCTGTTCTACCATCAGTTTAGCTGATTTCGGAGTTTTTGCCAAACGACGACGAATTAATTGGTTAATAATGTGGGGTTTAAACAGCTCAATTGCCATTTCTTTCGGCAAAGCACACTGATTTAATTTTAATTTTAGGCCTACGACAATTACGGAACGACCGCTATAGTCAACCCGTTTTCCCAAAAGATTCTGGCGGAAACGCCCCTCTTTACCCTTCAGCATATCGCTCAGGCTCTTTAACGGTCGGCGGGTTCCACTGCGGACCTCAGTTCTACGGCGGCTGTTGTCAAATAGTGAATCAACGGCTTCCTGAAGCATGCGTTTTTCATTGCGCAGAATAACGTCAGGCGCCTTAATCTCGATCAACTGTTTTAAGCGGTTGTTGCGAATTATTACCCGCCGGTATAGATCATTCAGATCGCTGGCGGCAAAGCGACCACCTTCGAGAGGCACCAGAGGTCTTAAATCCGGTGGAATAACCGGTAGAACGGTAACAATCATCCATTCCGGTTTGTTGACCGGCTTCCCTTCCCTCGGCAGGAAAGCCTGGACAACTTTTAATCGTTTCAGAATTTCGGTTTTCTGGGTGACGGACTTTTTGATCTTGAGCTCTTTTTTCAAATCACTGACCAAAATCTCGACATCAACTTTATGTAGTAATTCACGAATGGCTTCGCCACCGGTTTTAGCTATGAAATAATTTTGGGCTTCTTCCTCATCAAATAGTTCCGTCTTGGGTCCGAATTTAATCATATTCTCAAAATATTCTTCTTCAGTGATGACGGATTTATAAGGCAAGTCAGATTTGCCCTGATTTAAGACGACATATTTCTCGTAATAAACGATTTCTTCGATATTCTTTGTACGAATATCTAACAAATAAAACAGTTTGCTCGGGATAGAACGTAAGAACCAGATATGAACTACCGGAACAGCCAGGGTAATATGACCCATTCGTTCACGGCGTACCTTTTTACGGGCAACTTCCACACCGCAGCGATCACAAATAATCCCCTTGTACCGAATTCGCTTGTATTTACCACAATGACATTCCCAGTCTTTTACCGGACCAAATATCTTCTCACAAAACAGACCGTCTTTTTCGGGTTTATAGGAACGATAATTTATTGTCTCCGGCTTCAATACCTCACCGTGAGAACGGGTTAATATCGTCTCCGGAGAAGATAAATGAATGGTAATATTACTAAACTCTCGTCTTTGACTAAAGGGTTTTGCATAATTCATTTGTATAATAATACCTCCAGTCCCTTCGTTCAGGACTAAATTATATCCATTTCAATACATAGACCCTGCAGCTCTTTTAACAATACGTTAAAGGATTCCGGTACGCCGAAATCGGAGAAGTTTTCACCTTTAACGATAGCATTGTAAACTCTTGAACGACCATCTACATCATCAGATTTGACCGTAAGAATTTCCTGCAAAGTATAAGCCGCACCATAGGCTTCAAGAGCCCACACTTCCATTTCACCAAATCGCTGACCACCAAACTGGGCTTTTCCACCAAGTGGCTGCTGAGTAACCAAAGAGTAAGGACCTGTTGACCTGGCATGCATCTTATCTTCAATAAGATGGGCTAGCTTCATCATATAAATGTAACCAACGGTTACCGGCTCATCAAAAGGCTCACCGGTCTCGCCATCTAAAAGAACTGCTTTGCCGGTAGCAGGCAGGCCTGCTTTTTCCATTTCCGCAACGACATCGTCCTCGTTGGCGCCGTTGAACACTGGTGTTTCATAGTGGATACCCAGTTCCTTGCCGGCCCATCCTAACATAGTTTCATATAACTGGCCAAGGTTCATACGAGATGGTACACCAAGGGGATTCAAAACGATATCAACCGGGGTTCCGTCTTCAAGGAAGGGCATATCTTCCTGGGGCACAATAACAGAAACGACGCCCTTATTCCCATGGCGACCAGCCATTTTATCGCCAATCTGAACTTTACGCTTATTGGCAATATATACTTTTGCTAATTGCAGTACGCCGGGCTGAAGATCGTCTCCGATCTTGATTTTATAAATTTCCCGTTCCAACTCATCATCAAGCTTCTGTGAAAAAGAGTTATAATCTCTATAAATACTATATATCTTCTTGTTAATCGAATCGTCTTTGGTCCAGGCTTCATCAAAACTGAGATCGTCAAAATCTATTGTTTCAAGCACTTTATCGGTAAGAACCGTTCCTGCCCGGACAATAGTTTTGGCTCCGAGAATATTCTTAATAGAAGCAGATGTTTGCCCCTTTAGCAGTTTCTTTAAAATAGAATTACGGCGATCTCTAAGAGCCTGATGGCGCTGAATATTCTTAGAAGTTTCTATTTCGATCAAACGTTTTTCTTCTGCACGACCGGTTTTGCCCTTTCGCTGGAACAACTTGGTATCGACAACAACGCCTCTGATGCCGGAATCCGCTCTCTTAGAAGCATCTTTTACATCACTGGCTTTTTCACCAAAAATCGCACGAAGTAATTTCTCTTCCGGTGTCGGATCAGTTTCTCCTCTCGGAGTCACTTTACCAATCAGAATACTGTTAGGCTCTACTTCTGCACCAATCCGGATAATACCGTTTATATTCAGGTTTTTAGTCGTATCTTCACTGACGTTTGGAATTTCACGGGTTAACTCTTCGTTTCCCCGTTTAGTATCCCGAACTTCCATCTCAAATTCTTTAATGTGAACAGATGTAAAAACATCATCACGAACTAACCTGTCGCTCAAGACAATTGCATCTTCATAGTTGTATCCGCGCCAGGGCATAAAAGCTACAAGTACATTGCGCCCCAGTGCCAATTCACCTTTATCGGTGGCGGCACCATCGGCGATAACATCACCTTTTTTAACCTTGTCACCTTTACGAACCAGAGGTCTTTGATTAATCGATGTATCCTGGTTTGTCCTTAAATATTTTGCAAATTCTATCTTGACCGTTTCCTGGCTGTCATCTAACAAGTATTCATTTTTTGCATTGGACTTAATAATAATATAGTCGGCACAAACGTCAACAACAACACCATTAATCGGCGAAGTAACAGCTGCCCTGGAATCTCTCGCAACAACACCTTCAAATCCGGTTCCCACTATAGGCCGCTCGGGTTTTAATAATGGCACTGACTGCCGCTGCATATTAGACCCCATTAAAGCACGGTTGGCGTCATCATGTTCCAGGAAAGGAATTAACGCTGCTGATACGGAAACGATCTGGTTTGGAGAAACATCCATGTATTTCAGCTCTTTGGGAGTAACCATGGGAAATTCACCGCGGATACGAGCTCTGACTTGTTGACGTATAAACTGATTTTTCTCATTTAATGGCGCATTTGCCTGAGCGATAAGCGCCCGATCTTCATCGTCTGCCGACAGATATTCCACCTTATTCGTAACCGTTGGAATATCATTAACCATTTCAACAACACGGTAAGGTGTCTCAATAAAGCCCAGATGATTTATAAAAGCATAGGTGGACAATGACGAAATTAATCCGATATTCGGGCCTTCGGGAGTTTCAATCGGGCAGAGTCTCCCATAGTGAGTATAATGAACATCACGAACTTCAAAACCGGCTCTTTCCCGGGTCAATCCGCCTGGGCCCAGAGCCGAAACACGTCGCTTGTGAGTAATTTCGGCCAACGGATTGGTCTGATCCATAAACTGAGACAACTGACTTGTTCCGAAGAATGAATTTATGACCGAAGTTACAATCCTGGAATTAATAAGGTCTTGAGGTGTTATGTTTTCTGATTCACGTATATTCATACGTTCTCTAATAGTACGAGCCATACGTGTGAAAGCAAGATTAAACTGATTAGTCAATTGCTCGCCAACAGTTCGCACCCTGCGGTTACCTAAATGATCGATATCGTCAGGTCCCAGATCTCCCTTTTTCATCATAACGATATGTTTCATTATTTCAACAATATCGTCTTTCGTCAACACGGTGTTTTCAAGTGGAACATTCAAATTGAATTTTTTATTGATGCGATAGCGCCCAACCTGTCCAAGATCATACTTCTTTGGGCTAAAAAAGAGGCGCTCAACAAATTTTTGGGCCGTTTCGAGATTTGGCGGTTCACCGGTACGTAAACTACGATACAGAAAATAGAGTGCCGATTCCTCGTCATTGGTGAAAACATCTTTACGGAAAGTCTGCAAGAACACGGATTTTTCAATGTCATCTTCGGTCGTAAAAACAAGAATCGACTCAATATTGTGTTCTTTGCACAATTTGATGACATCTTTATCCACAACAATCGGTTCTTTGGACTCCAGAATAACTTCACCGGTTTCGGGATCAACGATACTTTCAGCCAATGTTTTACCAATGGCGTTTTTTGCAGTGCTGCTTATATTAATTTTTTCACCAATACCAAAGAGCTTTAGAATATCTTCGTTTGTCGGATAGCCAAAAGCCCTTAATAAAATTGTGGCGGGAAATTTACGACGCCGGTCAATAATCGCATTGAGTACATCACGGGTATCTATTACAAAATCAACCCAGGACCCACGGAAAGGAATCACCCGGGCGGTATATATCTTCAATCCGTTAGTGTGTATTCCTTCATCGAAAAAGACCCCCGGAGACCGCTGCAGCTGACTGACAACCACTCGTTCGGCTCCGTTGATTACAAAAGTACCTTTATCGGTCATATAGGGGACATTACCAAAGAAAATATCCTGTTCGATTCCGGCAGAATAATCACCCTTTTGACCACCTTCTTCGCTGATATGAAGCACGAGACGAACTTTTAGGGGTACAGTATAACTGACGCCTCGTTCGAGGCACTCTTTAATACTATAGCGCGGCTCTCCAATGGTGTAATATTTGTATTCCAAAATGTAATTACCGTGAGAGTCCTCAACAGGAAATATATTACGGAATGCCGATTCGATTCCCTTATTCTGCCTTTCATTCGGCGGAACATCCTTTTGAAGGAACTCTTCATAGGATTCGATCTGAACCGCCAAGAGGTTCGGCATTTCCTGAATCGTAGATATTCTTGAAAACGACTTTCGTTCAGTATACTTAGGGGGAGTATTACTCAAGAGTATCCCTCCTTTTTACGTTTATGTATCCCCGGACGGGGATACATATTTCAGTTTGTAGAGACGGCACCATTCAAAAACTTATAGAAACAAGACTTTGGCGTCCTCTATTTAATCTCAACAGTAGCGCCAGCTTCTTCCAATTGTTTCTTAAGTTCTTCGGCTTCTTCTTTCGAAACCGCTTCTTTAACTGCATTAGGAGCGCCATCAACGAGATCTTTGGCTTCTTTCAAACCAAGACTTGTTGCTGCTCTAACTACTTTAATAACATTGATCTTCTGAGAACCAATTTCTTTCAGAATAACATCAAATTCCGTTTGTGCCTCTTCTTCAGCCTCCGCAGCGGCACCTGGAGCCGCAGTTGCAGCTGCAACTGCGGCAGCAGCTTTTACATTAAACTTTTCTTCGATCTCTTTAATTAGTTCAGAAATCTCCAGCATATTGGCTTTTTCTAAATACGCAAGAACGTCTGCCCTTGTTATGTCTGCCATGTCTTAATTTCCTCCTTTTACTGCAAACTTTACTTATTTCTTTTCACTAAGCGAATTCAGCACACCCACCATCTGACTCATTGTTGCATTCAATGTTCCAACAAGATTACTCATCGGAGCGGCAATTGTGCTCAACAGTCTCGACAATAGTACTTCGCGAGACGGCAAGTTTATGATAACACCGACCCGATCGGCGCCATACAATTCATTTTCAAAAATACACCCGGTGATTTTCAGATTCTCAAGTTTATTCTTTTTAACAAATTCTGTTATTATTTTCCCCGGAGCAATTGGATCATCATAGCTAAAAGCGATCCCCATCTGTCCATCAATCAAGGCATCAATGGATTCAAAACCCGCCTGTTTGGCGGCAATCCGCGATAAGGTTTTCTTGGCAACTTTATAGTCGACCTGGGCGGCAACCAGTTCACGACGCAAATTATTAATTTGCTCAACGGACATTCCTTTATAATCTGTAAAATAAACAGATTTTGCTCTGCTAAATTTATCAGCAACCTCTTCAACAGATTTCAGGTTTTTTACATTCGGCATGATAGCTCCTCAATCCAAGTTTTTATTATACTACCGTTGATTTATCGACACGCACACCCGGTCCCATTGTTGTGGTAAGGGTTAGTTTTTTGAAATACACGCCTTTTACCGAAGCAGGTTTCATGCGCATCAGGGTTGCAATCAGGGCTTTGATATTATCGATTAATTTTTCACTGGAAAACGACTTTTTCCCTACAGGGCTGTGAATAATACCATGTTTATCCACCCGAATCTCGATTCGGCCTGCCTTAACCTGATTCACGGCAGCTTCAACATCCATTGTCACTGTGCCGGTTTTCGGATTTGGCATTAGCCCTTTAGGACCAAGTATCCGCCCCAATTTACCAACCTGCCCCATAACATCAGGAGTCGCAATAATTACATCTGCTTCCGACCAACCCTTCTGTATCTTCTCTACATACTCATCGAGCCCGACAAAATCGGCGCCAGCTTTCCGGGCATCTTCGACTTTGGACTTGGTCAACACCAAGACCTGAACCTTGCGCCCCGTACCATGAGGATAGGATACCGTTCCACGAATATTTTGATCGGCGTGCCGGGGATCTACTCCCAGGTTGATGTGAGCCTCAACGGTCTCATCGAACTTTGTCCCCTCGATCTCCTTCAACAAATTAACAGCTTCTACGAGAGGATAATCCTTTTTTCGATCGACTTTTGTATTGTTATTTTTTACCCTTTTCGAAACTTTCATATAGACGAGCCCTCTATTCGTTTATCGTAATGCCCATACTCCGGGCTGTTCCCTTTATCATTTCCATTGCTTGTTCAATTGTGTGCGCATTTAGGTCGGGCGTTTTTGTTTCTGCAATCTCCCGTACCTGATCAAGGGTTACGGAACCAACTTTGGTTTTATTGGGTTCGCCCGATGCTTTCTCTAACTTTGCAGCCTTCTTCAGAAGAACCGCCGCCGGAGGTGTTTTGGTCACAAACGTAAAAGATCGATCTGCAAAAACAGTAATCACTACCGGAATAATTAAGCCCAATTTATCTTGAGTGCGGGCGTTAAATTGTTTACAAAACTCGACAATATTTACACCGTGCTGGCCAAGCGCCGGACCAACTGGCGGCGAGGGGTTGGCTTTTCCAGCTTCAATTTGCAGTTTAATAAACGCTTTTATCTTTTTTGCCATAATACCACCTATTTCTCCAATTCAACCTGTAAAAAGTTTAATTCAACCGGTGTCGGACGCCCAAAAATACTAACCGTCACCTTCAATTTTTGTTTATCCTCGTTAACTTCCTGAACGACTCCCCTGAAGTCAATAAACGGACCATCGACGACCTTTACCGGATCTCCCATCTTAAAAGGGGTCGCCATAACTTCGCGACCGTCTTTCTTTTCCACCTCTCCCATCACGCGTTTAATCTCTTCAGGCGAAAGAGGAAAGGGATTTCCCTTGGTTCCGATAAAAGACATCACACCCGGAACATTCTCCACAAGGTATATCGTCTCTTTGGTAACTTCCATCTTGACCAAGATATAACCCGGATAGAAGACTTTATTGCGAACCTTCTTTTTTCCCTCACGCATTTCCATAATATTTTCCGAGGGAACCAGGACATCGGGAACCATCTCCTTCAATCCGGCTCTCTCTGCCTCAAGAAGTATCGCTTCCCGAACTTTCTTTTCTTTACCTGAATAACATTTTAAGACATACCAGTCCATGATCACTCTATAATATTACGTTTAGAATTTTGGATAAAATTAAATCAACGATAAATAGAAACAGAGACATCGTCAGGGTCAGCAACAGAACAACATAAGTAGATCCTTTAAGTTCCAGCCATGTCGGCCAGGATACTTTCTTCATTTCAAAAACGACGCTGTCTATAAAATTCTGAATCTTTTTAAACATACAGACATCTCCTATTTTCAAAAAAACCGGGAAATCTAAAATTACCCGTGACATAGCAGGTGAGGCAGGAATTGAACCCGCAACCCCTGGTTTTGGAGACCAGTGCTCTACCAATTGAGCTACTCACCTCTAATACCATCTATCTGGTTTCCTTATGCATTGTGCGCTCTTTACACCAACGACAGTATTTTTTATACTCCACGCGCGATGGATGTAACTTTTTATTCTTCTCAGTCGTATAATTGCGACGTTTACAGACTGTACATTCAAGCGTTATGATTTCTCGCATTGTTTGTTCCTTTGTAACTACTCCAAGATTTCTGTTACGACGCCGGCACCAACCGTGCGACCACCTTCACGAATCGCAAAGCGCAACTCTTTCTCAATCGCTATCGGCGTGATCAACTC